>CAMDXM010000043.1 GCA_945878025.1 Pseudorhodoplanes sinuspersici
GGCGCCGGCATAGGCGGAAGCGGCGGCTGCGTTTGTTGACGCGCCGCCGGACGATTTTCTGGAACAGGCGGAGGCGACGCCGGGCGCGGAGGCAAATTCGGTTGTGGCGGCTGCCCGGGTTGCTGCCGCGGCGCCGGAGCCGGACGCACCTGGCCCGGCTGCGGCTGCCCGAAATTCGACGCCAGTCCCGGACGCTTGGGATCTTTCGGATTTTGGCCGTTTCCGCCGGGCGGTTGATTCATGGGCATGCCCGATTTACCGCCGCGCGATGTGGCCGCGCGCGCGCCGTAACACCAATGTCATGACATACCAACATGTCCGGCAATGCCACCCGCGTTCTGGTTGTTCTGTTGATCGGCCGCCCATATTGCGGGCTGCCTCGGATTCGAGAGCGTTCTTATAAGCCATGGCGAGCAAAGGGCGAACTTATTCCGCCGCCTCAATTCACAGCACGGCGGAAAATCAGCGAGGCATTGGTGCCGCCGAATCCGAATGAATTGGAAAGCGCCACATTCACTTCGCGCTTGCGGGCCTGATGCGGAACAAGATCGATCGGTGTTTCAACGTCTGGATTATCGAGATTGATCGTGGGTGGCGCGACCTGATCGCGGATCGCCAGCACGCAGAAGATCGCTTCAACGGCTCCTGCCGCGCCCAAAAGATGCCCGATCGAGGATTTGGTCGATGACATCGAAATTTTCCCGGCGGCGTTGCCGACCGTGCGCTGCACGGCGCCGAGTTCGATCCCGTCGGCCATGGTCGATGTGCCATGCGCGTTGATATAGTCGATATCGCCAGGCGCGATGCCGGCGCGCTTGATGGCGGCATTCATGCAGCGGAATGCGCCGTCGCCGTCCGGCGGCGGCGCCGTGATGTGATAGGCGTCGCCCGACATCCCGTAGCCGACCAATTCGGCGTAAATTTTCGCGCCGCGTTTCTTCGCATGCTCGTATTCCTCGAGCACAACCGCGCCGGCGCCTTCGCCCATGACGAAACCGTCGCGGTCGCGGTCATAGGGACGCGACGCGCGCGTCGGCTCGTCGTTGAACGAGGTCGACAACGCCTTGCAGGCCGCGAAGCCCGCAAGCGACAATTTGTCGATTGGCGATTCCGCGCCGCCCGCCACCATCACGTCGGCGTCGCCGAGCGCGATCAGGCGGCCCGCGTCGCCAATGGCATGCGAGCCGGTCGAACACGCGGTCACGACCGACGAATTCGGACCCTTGAGGCCGAACTGGATCGACACATAGCCCGACGCCAGATTGATGATGCGGCCGGGAATGAAGAACGGCGAGATGCGGCGCGGGCCCCGCTCCTTCAGCAATATGGCGCCCTCGGCGATGCCTTCGACGCCGCCGATGCCCGAACCGAGCAGCACACCGGTCGCGTTCTGATCCTCAGGCGTCTTGGGATGCCATTTCGCGTCATCGAGCGCCTGGCGCGCGGCGCACAGCCCATAGACGATGAATTCATCGACCTTGCGCTGTTCCTTCGGCTCCATCCATTGATCGGGATTATAGGTGCCGTTGGCGCCGTCGCCGCGCGGAATTTGGCCGGCGATCTTGCAAGGCAGGTCGGAGACGTCGAATTTCTCGATGCGGCGCGCGCCGCTTTGCCCCTTGAGGATGCGTTCCCAGGTAGCTTCGACGCCGCAGGCGAGCGGCGTAACCATTCCAAGACCGGTGACGACGACACGCCTCATCGCATTCGGCTCCCAATCTTGCAACGCGCGAACACGCTACAGCTGTCTAAAACCGGCGCCCGGCAATCGCTCGAACCCGCGCCGATGACGAAATTCGGCGCGGCCATGTAACAAACCGGAATGTCGGGACCGTGACGGCGTCAGCTTTTCGCGTTCTTGTCGAGAAACTTGACCGCGTCGCCGACCGTCAAAATCGTTTCGGCGGCGTCGTCTGGAATCTCGCAGCCGAATTCTTCCTCGAACGCCATGACCAACTCGACCGTGTCGAGAGAATCCGCTCCGAGATCGTCGATAAAGCTGGCACCCTCGGTGACCTTATCCGGCTCCACCCCGAGATGCTCGACGACAATCTTTTTTACCCGCTCGGCAATATCACTCATCGTTCGAACCTCTGCTTTTCAAGATTGGGCTCGACCATGGAAACGATCGGAGCCGTCGCGGCAAGGCCAGTGTCTCACGCGAAGCGCTGCGACAACAGAGGGTTTACCATGGGGTCCCCTACCCGGCCGTGGTCCGGTTACCATACTTCAAAACCGTTGACCAGCATTGCGGCAATCATCCCCAACCCTTTGCTGCGCCCTGTCTTTTCACGTCAAATCATCGCCATTCCGCCATTCACATGCAGCGTCTGCCCGGTCACGTAGGCGGCTTCGTCGGAGGCGAGATAGACCACCGCGGCGGCGATGTCATCGGGCGTGCCGAGCCGGTTGGCCGGGACCATGGCCATGATGGCTTCGCGCTGTTTGTCATTGAGCTTGTCGGTCATCGGCGTCGCGACGAAGCCCGGCGCCACGCAATTCGCGGTCACGCCGCGCTTGGCATATTCCTTCGCGATCGATTTCATCATGCCGATCATGCCGGCCTTGGCCGCGGTGTAATTCCCCTGACCCGGATTGCCGGTGACGCCCACCACCGAGGTGATGCCGATGATGCGGCCATGGCGACGGCGCATCATGGTCTTCATCGCCGCGCGGGAGAGACGGAATGTCGCGGTCAGATTGATGTTGATGACCGTGTCCCAGTCCTCGTCGCTCATCTGCACGAACAGGTTGTCTTTCGTCACTCCGGCATTAGCGACGAGAATGTCGAGCTTCGTCATCGCCGCTTCGGCTTGCGGCACCAGCGCCTCGACCTGATCCTTGTTGGACAGATCGCAAGGCAGAACATGCACGCGCTCCTTCAACTCGCCGGCGAGCGCATCGAGCACCTCCTTGCGGGTGCCGGAAATCGCGACCGTCGCGCCCTGCTTGTGCAAGGCGCGCGCGATCGATCCGCCAAGACCGCCGGTGGCGCCGGTCACCAGCGCGGTTTTTCCTGTGAGCTCGAACATTTCGTTTCTCCTCAACTGCGTGCAGTTTTGAACGCAGCAATATCGTCGGGCGTTCCGATCGCGATGCCTGTCGAGCTCTCGGCGATGCGCTTGACCAGACCGGATAGCACTTTTCCGGCACCCGCTTCGTAAAATGTCGTGACGCCCTGCCCGGCCATATAAGACACGCATTCGCGCCAGCGCACCGTGCCGGTGACCTGTTCGACCAATGCGCGGACGACGTCCGCCGGATCGCTGATCGCGGAGGCGCGCACATTGGCCACCACCGGGACCACCGGGGCTTTCACCGACACCTTCGACAAAGCCTCCGCCATGATGTCGGCGGCCGGCTGCATCAGCGAACAATGGAACGGCGCCGACACGTTGAGCATCATCGCGCGCTTGGCGCCTTTGGCTTTCGCAATCTCGCAGCCGCGCTCGACCGCGGCCTTGTTGCCGGAAATCACGACCTGACCCGCGCCATTGTCATTCGCGACCTGGCAGACCTGATCCATGGCGCCCTCTTTCGCAGCCGCCGCGGCATCTTCGAACGACAATCCGAGCAAGGCCGCCATCGCGCCTTCGCCGACGGGGACCGCTTTTTGCATCGAGAGACCGCGCGTGCGCAAAAGCCGCGCGGCATCGCCAACCGAAAAAGCGCCAGCCGCGGCGAGCGCGGAATATTCGCCGAGCGAATGACCGGCGACGAATTTGGCGTCGCGCTTGAGATCGAAACCCGCTTCGGCTTCCAGCACGCGGATCACCGCGATCGAGACCGCCATCAAGGCGGGCTGGGTGTTTTCGGTCAGCGTCAGCTTCTCGATCGGCCCGTCCCACATGGTCGCGGAGAGCTTTTCCCCGAGCGCGGAATCCACTTCCTCGAACACGGCGCGAGCCGGCGCAAAGGCGTCGGCGAGGGCCTTGCCCATGCCGACCGCCTGGCTGCCCTGGCCCGGAAATGTGAAAGCCGCAGTCATGAACGCCCCTGTTACCCACTTATGCTAGGAAAACGGGCCGAAAGACACTGCGGTACCGGACCTGTCAAGCACGCAAGCGGGCGCTCCAAAGCCTTGCATCCCCCTCAAAAACCCCTATAAACCCCGCTTCCGCTCGTCCCGGTCGGGGGCTGAACGGACGGCCCGTGGCACTCCTTTAAAGAGAACCGCGTGGCAGGGCCTGAATGAAGGCCCGGCGTCCCGTGTCCCCGCCATCAGAGCATCGAGCCTTTCCGAAGGACTCGCTGGGCTTCGCGCCGGGAGAGCACGAACAGAGGAAAGGCATTGCATGCCGCTTTATGAGCACGTGTTTCTTGCGCGTCAGGACGTGACCGCGCAGCAAGTCGAGGAATTGACCGCCCAGTACAAGGGCATCATCGAAGGCCTCGGCGGCAAGATTACAAAATCGGAATATTGGGGCGTGAAGGGCCTGTCCTTCCGGATGAACAAGAACCGGAAGGCGCATTTCACTCTTTTCAATCTCGACGCGCCTCCGGCGGCTGTGACCGAGATCGAACGCCAGGAACGCCTGAGTGAAGACGTCCTGCGCTTCATCACCATTCGCGTCGATGAGCATGAGGAAGGCCCCTCCGCGATGATGCGCAAGTCCGATCGCGACGATCGCGGCGAGCGCGGCTTTGGCGACCGTGGCTTCGGCGGCGGCGGACGCGGCTTCGGTGGCGGCGGTGGCGACCGCTTCGACCGTGGCGATCGCGGTCCGCGCCGTGACAGCCGTCCGCGCGACGATGCCGCGCCGGCCGAAACCGCAGCGACGGAGGAATAAGTCATGGCATTTGGTGATAGTGGAGCAAGTGGCGGCGGTGCTGCTGGTGGTGGTGGCGGCGGCGGACGCCGTCCTTTCTTCCGGCGGCGCAAGACCTGTCCGTTTACCGGCGCGAATGCGCCGAAGATCGACTACAAGGACGTTCGCCTGTTGCAGCGTTACGTGTCCGAGCGCGGCAAGATCGTCCCGAGCCGCATCACCGCGGTCTCGACCAAGAAGCAGCGCGAACTCGCGCAAGCGATCAAGCGCGCGCGCTTTCTCGGTTTGTTGCCTTACGTGATTCGGTAAACTTCAAAACGCGGCGCGCGGAATTCTCCGGGCGCCGATGGTTGGGACGGACGAAGTCCGAAAAGGACATTGATCCGTCTCTAACCGCTGCGAAGCGGGACAGCTGGTGATGATGCAATTGATCCTGATCGGAATTGGCGCGGGCGTGGCGACGGCATTGCTGTTCGCCTCCGTGGCGTCCGGCGCGCTTCTCTCCATCTTTCTGTTTTATCTCGCCCCGCTGCCGATCCTGATCGCGGCGCTCGGCTGGAGCCACTGGGCGGCGCTGATCGCGGCCTTTAGCGCGGCGGCCGGCCTCGCCTCCGTGTTGAGCCCGTTTTTCTTCATCACGTTCCTGGTCGGGATCGGGCTGCCGGCCTGGTGGCTCGGTTATCTCGCCTTGCTGGCGCGGCCCGCGCCCGGCGCAACCGGCCAGGTGGAATGGTATCCGGTCGGACGGATCGTGGTCTGGGCCGCGATTCTTGGCGCGGCGGTCGTGATCGCGGCCATCCCGAATTTCGGATTTGACGAAGAGAGCTTCCGCTCCGGCCTGCGCAATGTGTTCGAGCGCATGCTGCGCGCGCAGACCCGCGGCAGCGCCGATGGGCCGCTCAGCGTTCCCGGCGTCGATGCCGAGAAACTCGTCAATTTCCTGGTCGCGGTGATCCCGCTTGCCGGCGCGGTGCTCGCCACCATCACCAGCATATTGAATCTGTGGCTCGCGGCCCGCATTGTGAACGTGTCCGGCCTGCTCAAGCGGCCCTGGCCCAGTCTGCCCGACATGCAATTTCCGCCCTTCGCGCCGGCTCTGCTCGCGGTCGCGATCGCGGGCACCTTCCTGCCCGGCATCGCCGGAACCATCGCCGGCATTCTCTCGGCCAGTCTCTCGATGGCCTATGGGTTTCTCGGCTTCGCGGTCTTGCATTCGATCACCCGCCGCGCGAAGGCCCGCCCTTTGCTGCTCGGCACGTCCTATGCCGCCGTCGTCGTGTTCGGATGGCCGGTTCTGCTCGTCGCCATGCTGGGCCTGGCCGACACCGTTTTTAATTTCCGCAAAAGCGGACCGGGGCATCCGCCACCGCTTCCGCGAACTTGAATATTGGCCAACACAGACAAGGAGTGA
The DNA here is from genome assembly GCA_945878025.1 of Pseudorhodoplanes sinuspersici. Classification (GTDB taxonomy): domain Bacteria; phylum Pseudomonadota; class Alphaproteobacteria; order Rhizobiales; family Xanthobacteraceae; genus Pseudorhodoplanes; species Pseudorhodoplanes sinuspersici_B. The sequence goes on from CAMDXM010000043.1 coordinate 6,181, forward strand.
AGACAATGGAAGTGATCCTGCTCGAACGCGTCGCCAAGCTCGGCCAGATGGGCGAGACCGTGCGCGTCAAAGACGGCTTTGCCCGCAATTTCCTGCTCGCCAAGGGCAAGGCTCTGCGCGCGACCACGGAAAACAAGGCGCGCTATGAAGGGATGCGCAAGGATCTCGAGGCGCGCAATCTCCAGGATCGCGGCGAAGCCGAGAAGATTTCAGGAAAGCTCGACGGCAAGACCTTCGTGGTGCTGCGTCAGGCGTCGGAAACCGGCCAGCTCTTCGGTTCGGTGACGACACGCGATCTTGCGATGCTGGTGGCCGAAGGCGGTTTCCAGGTGAACCGCACGCAAATTGCGCTCAACGCGCCGATCAAGACCATCGGCCAGCACAAGGTGCCGGTTGCGCTGCATCCGGAGGTCGAGGTCACCATCGTCGTCAACGTCGCCCGCAATGCCGAGGAAGCCGAGCGCGTCGCGCGCGGCGAGGATGTCACCGTGCGCCGGACCGCCGCCGAGGAAGAACGCGAGCAAGCCGCCGCCAATGCCGAAGCGTTCTTCGAGCCGGGTGCGAAGAAGGACGAGGACGAAGGCGAGGAGCAGGCCGAAGACGGCGACGAGAAGAAGAAGGACTGAGCGGTTCGGCTTGTCCCGGACGCAATGCAGCGCGAAAGCGGTGCATTGCAGATCCGGGACCTTTCCTAAACCGATACTCGTAACGGTCCCGGATCAGCGGCGCATCGTTTCACGCCAGCAAGTCGGATGTTTCCGACTTGCTGCAGTTCTTTAATTGCGGAAGTCGAGTATACGCGACTTCCCATGCCGCGTCCGGGACAAGTGACCCGGCAAAACTCTAAAGCGGAATTTCCTGCACCTGACTCGGCTTGGGCCGTTCCTCGGTGAGCGGCGAATGCGCCGCCGCCGGATCGCGCGGCGGACGCGGGGCTTCGGCCTGCACAGCGGGCGCAGGCTCGGCGGGCTTCGCCGTTTCGACCGGCTTTGCGGGCTCGACCGGTTTTGTTTCCGCAGGCTTGATGTCGGACGGCCGCGGCTGCCGCTGGCGTCCAGGAGCGGGAGAAGGAGTCGCTGCCGGTTCGGCCGGACGTGTGTCGCGCCGGCGGTCGGCGGGTTTGCCCTCATGATCGGGCAGTTGGTCCGTTCCAGGCGGCAGCACCACAAGACCTTCCACCGGCTGCGTGCTTCCGTCCTCGTTGCGGATACGCCGGTTCGGCTGCGTCGCCGCGACATCGGGCTCCGGACGGCTGCGGGTCTCGTCGGGCTTTTCCGGTTTCGCGGGCCGGCGCGAAACCGCGGACGGTTCAGGCGCGGGTTTGTCGGCAGGCGTCGCGCGCGTCGGCGTTGCCGTATTGCGGTCGTTGCCGCCCGCCGTCAGGTAGTTGGCCAGCGTGTTGGCCTGGCCGCTGCCGGTTGTGTAGTGCTGGCGCAGGAAAGAGCCGAGCTGACCTGAGCTGCGGCCCTTGGCGAGACCCTGCGGACTCTGGTGGCAGACCACGCAGGCATTCGAGAACATCTGTTGCGGGCTCTTGCCCTCATCCAGGTCCATCGGCTCGGTCTGAGGCGTCGTTGCCGATGGACGCGGCGCCGCCGCCCGCGGTGCGCCATCGCGCGGAGCGGCCAGGGCGCTTCCGCCCACGATGCTTCCACCCAAGGCAAGGACCGCCAGCGAACCGATCAAGAATGAGAAATACTGCCGCAACAACGTCGTGCCTCCCATTCGTGGATCGCCCGGCCGGGGTCCGCAACGGCTTTCGCCGACAGTGCTTAACTCATAACCGGAGGAATGTGGCCCATTTTTGAGTCATCCGGTCCCGGCGCAATCTGGCATTTTATCTCAACATATTGTGACCGATGAATTATGCAGCATCCAGACGCCCAAGTTTCGAACTGGAACCGGTTATCCGCATTGATAATATTGGCATGAGGCTGGTGAGGGGGAGATGGCCAGTTTTGATAGGTGCCCGAATGGACGGGGTGCTTGATGCAATACTTCGCCGGCTTGTGAAAGAGGGAGCCCTTGCGGTCACCGCCGCCGGCGGTCAAAGGCGGATTTGCGGAGATGGCGCCGGCGCGCCGGTCGCGGTCTGTTTCACATCTTACAGCTGGCAATGGACGGTTCTGCTCGACCCTGAACTGTGCCGCGGCGAGGCCTACAGGCCGTCGATCACCAATGCCTGGAGCTGGAAATATATTTTTCCTGGCGGCTACACGCCGACCCTTTCCGAACTCACGCCGGTCATCGAACGGGCCGGCTTCATCGTCACCGACATCGAGGTGCTGCGCCTGCATTATGCCGAGACCCTGCGGCGGTGGCGCGAGCGCTTCATCGCGCAGCGGGAGGCGGCGCTCAAGATCTTCGATGAACGCTTCATCCGGATGTGGGAGTTTTATCTCGCCGGCTTCGAGGCTGCGTTCCGCCATCAGGGATTGACCGTGTTTCAAATTCAGCTGGCGAAGACGATCGATGCCGTGCCGCTCACCCGCGACTATCTCTACGATCGCGCGGAACCGGCCGATGCCGTCGCCACGCAGCGGGCGAAGACGCCGTTGTGGCTGGTCTAGTGCCGCCGTCAAGTCAGTTGTCGCCGCATCGCCGCGCTCGGTGTGTAATGGGGACATTTCACATGCCGCCCCACGGACAAGCGAACGTGGTGCTAATGCCATTCTTCTGACTTTCTTCACCGGCATTCCAGAGCAATGGCGCCACTTGAATCGAACGTCCGCAAGCTGCCGACCGAGGCAGCGCAGCCGTATCGCACTGCACCGCACACTATCGAAGCGGAGCAGGCGCTGCTGGGCGCGATTCTGGTCAACAACGAAGCCTTTTACCGCGTGTCGGACTTTCTGGAGCCGCGGCATTTCTTCGAGCCGGTGCACCAGAAAATCTATGAGATCGGTTCCAGCCTGATTCGCGCCGGCAAGGTCGCGAGCCCGGTCACGCTGAAGACATTTCTTCCCGCCGACGCCGACATCGGCGGCGGAATGACGGTGAGCCAATATCTTGCGCGTCTCGCCGCCGAAGCCACAACCGTTATCAACGCGCTCGATTACGGGCAGACCATCTACGATCTCTCGACCCGCCGCGCCCTCATCCAGATCGGCGAGGAGATGGTGAACGAGGCGTTCGACGCGCCGGTCGATTCCGTTCCGTCCAAGCAGATCGAGGAAGCCGAGCAAAAGCTCTACGAGGTCGCGGAGAGCGGCCGTTACGATGGCGGTTTCCAGCGTTTCTCGGCGGCGCTCACCACCGCGGTCGACATGGCGGCGAATGCCTATCAGCGTGACGGAAAATTGTCTGGACTCGCGACCGGCTTGCGCGATCTCGACAGCAGGATGGGCGGTTTGCAAAAGTCTGACTTAATCATCATCGCGGGGCGACCGGCGATGGGAAAGACCGCTCTCGCCACCAACATCGGGTATAATATTGCCAAGGCTTGGGAAGGTGAAGTGAAGGCCGACGGTCACACTTCCACTGTGAATGGCGGCATTGTCGGTTTCTTCTCGCTCGAAATGTCGGCCGAGCAACTCGCGACACGTATTCTTGCCGAACAAACAGACATTTCGTCGAGCAGGATCCGGCGCGGCGACATATCAGAAGCCGATTTTACAGTTATTCGCGACAAATCGATTGAGTTGCAGGACCTGAAATTCTTCGTCGACGAAAGTGGCGGCCTTTCGATCGCGCAGCTTGCCGCGCGTGCGCGGCGGCTCAAGCGCCAGCGCGGCCTCGATGTTCTGATCATCGACTATATTCAGCTGCTGCAGGGCTCCGGCAAACGCGCACAGGACAATCGCGTGCAGGAGGTGACCGAGATCACCACCGGCCTTAAAGCCCTGGCAAAAGAACTGAACGTCCCCGTCATCGCGCTCTCCCAATTGTCGCGTCAGGTCGAGAACCGTGACGACAAGCGTCCGCAATTGTCAGACTTGCGTGAATCGGGCTCGATCGAGCAGGACGCAGACGTGGTGATGTTCGTCTACCGTGAAGAATATTATCTCGCCAACAAAGAGCCGAAACCGAATACCGATGAGCATGCCAAATGGCTTGCCGCTATTAATGCCGCACACGGCAAGGCCGATTTGATCATCGGCAAGCAGCGTCACGGACCGACCGGCACTGTGCAGCTGCAATTCGATGCCGAAGTCACGCGGTTCGACAATCTGGCGCCTGACCGCCAATTGGCTGACCGTTTAGACTAGCGGCCCGACGGGATTCGCATGGGTTGCAGAGCGGGTTAGAGACCGGCATAGATGACCCGTCGATATCCCGACCCACCGCGCGGCCCATCGAAATGTCCATCGACGAGACTGAAGCCCCCGCAGACACGAGCTACACGCACGGCCCGCCCGAAAACGAGGCCGGGGCCGTGCTCACCATCGACCTTGCCGCGATCGAGGCCAATTGGCGGAAATTGCGGTCGCTCTCGACGCCGGCGGAATGCGGCGCCGTGATCAAGGGCGACGGCTATGGCTGCGGTCTCGAGCCGGTCGCGGCCCAACTCTATCATGCGGGCTGCACGACGTTCTTCGTGGCCGACCTGTCGGAGGGAAAGCGCGCCCGCGCGCTCGCGCCGGACGCGATCATCTATATTCTCAATGGATTGCCGACCGGCACCGGTCCGGTCTTTGCCGAACATTATCTCCAGCCGGTGATCGGAAGTTCATCCGAACTCGCCGAATGGGACATGTTCTGCTCCTCGAGCGGATGGCAGGGCGGGTTCGCGCTGCATGTCGATACCGGCATGAACCGTCTCGGCGTGACCATCGAGGAAGCGGTGGCCATCGCCCCTCGCCTGTCGTCGGAACATCACGGCATGACGCTCCTCGTGAGCCATCTCGTCTCCGCCGAAGCGCCCGACAACGCGCGCAATCACGATCAGATGGTGACCTTTCGCGACATCCGGCGCATGTTCCGCGGCATCCCGGCCTCGCTCGCCAATTCGTCGGGAATTTTTCTCGGCCGCTCCGCCTTTTGCGACCTGGTGCGGCCTGGCGCCGCGATGTTCGGTCTCAATCCGACGCCCGGCAAGAAAAACCCGATGCGCCGCGTGGTCGAACTGAAAGCGCGCATCTCCGTTCTGCGCAGGATCGAGGCCGGGCAGACCGTCGGCTATAATGCGACCTGGACCGCAAAGCGGCCGACGCGGCTCGCCATCATCGGCGTCGGCTACGCGGACGGATATCTCCGCTCGGCGAGCGGCGGCGACAACAAGCCGGGCGGCGCGGCAATCGTCAGCGGCATCAAATGCCCGATCGCCGGACGCATCTCGATGGACCTGATGGCCATCGACATCACCGATCTGCCGCCCAATGCCACCAAGCGCGGCGGGATTGTGACATTGATCGGCGAAGGGATTGAACTGGAAGAAGTCGCGGAACGCGCCGGCACCATCGGCTATGAAATCCTGACCAGTCTCGGGCACCGCTATGCCCGCATCTACAAGAGCGGGTAATTGAGCGCGGCGCGGCCTTCACGGGAGAGCGCGAAATGACCGGCAATCCAATCGACGCGGTTCAACTCGACCGTGATGATGTCGAACAGACGATCATCGCCATCATCAGCCGCAATCGGAATCTCCTTGAATCTCAAATATGGCCCGATACCGATTTGATCGTGGACCTAGGCATCGCTGGAAACGATGCGAATGACATTCTGCGGCAAATTGCGAACGTCTATCGGATTGATTTTGCCGAAACCTCGCTGGCCGCTCGTTTTGGCGGCGACGGCTTCTCGCCGCGGCGAGGACCGATCATGATTTTCAGAATATTGACTTATCCGTTCGCGAGATGGGTCTTGGGACGGTTACATCGCGAGATCATCGGTCCCGGTGTACTGGTCCGTGATATTGTCGATGTCGTGATGAACAAGGCCGCAAAGTCCAGCACATGAGCAAACGCACCCTCTCCTTCGTCTGCCAGAATTGCGGGGCCGCTTACGGCAAGTGGCAGGGCAAGTGCGAAGCGTGCGGCGAATGGAACACGATCGCCGAGGAGGATTCCACCTCGGCCGTCGGCGCGCGCGGTCCCGGCAAGGCGCCGGGTAAAGGGCGCCCCTTCGCGCTCGAAGCCTTGTCGGGCGAAACGCATGAAGCGCCGCGCCTCGCCACCGGGATCCCTGAATTCGACCGCGTCACCGGCGGCGGGCTTGTGCGCGGTTCGGTGCTGCTGGTCGGCGGCGATCCCGGCATCGGCAAATCGACGCTTCTCATTCAGGTCGCCGCTGCACTTGCGCGCACCGGCCAGCGCTCGGTCTATATTTCAGGCGAGGAGGCCGTCGCACAAGTGCGACTGCGCGCCGAGCGGCTGGCGCTGCTGGACGCCAAGGTCGAACTCGCATCCGAGACCTCGGTCGAGGACATCATCGCAACCTTGTCGGCCGGAAAATTGCCGCGCCTGATCGTGATCGATTCCATCCAGACCATGTGGACCGATGTGGCGGAATCATCTCCCGGCACGGTGACACAGGTGCGCTCGTCCGCACAGGCGCTCATCCGGTATGCGAAAAAGACCGGCGCCTGCGTCGTGCTTGTCGGCCATGTCACCAAGGACGGGCAGATCGCCGGTCCGCGCGTGGTCGAGCACATGGTCGATGCGGTCTTGTCCTTCGAAGGCGACGGCGCGCATCAGTTTCGCATTTTGCGCGCGGTGAAAAACCGCTTCGGTCCGACCGACGAGATCGGCGTGTTCGAGATGACGGGCCTCGGCCTGCGCGAAGTCGCGAATCCTTCGGAACTATTCCTCTCCGAACGCGATCTCGGCTCGCCGGGCACGGCGGTATTTGCGGGGATCGAAGGCACGCGGCCTTTGCTGGTCGAAATCCAGGCTCTGGTCGCGCCGACCTCGCTCGGCACGCCAAGACGAGCAGTGGTGGGCTGGGACCAGAACCGGCTGTCGATGGTGATCGCGGTGCTGGAGGCGCATTGCGGGGTGCGGCTTGCCGGACATGACGTGTATCTCAATGTCGCGGGCGGGCTTCGCATTCAGGAGCCCGCCGCCGATCTTGCGGCGGCAGCGGCCTTGGTGTCATCGCTCGCCAATGCACCCCTGCCGTCGGACGCGGTCTATTTCGGTGAAGTGTCGCTGTCGGGCGCGATCCGCCCCGTTCCGCAGAGCGCGGCGCGCCTGAAAGAAGCCTCGAAACTCGGTTTTGCGCGCGCTTTCATCCCCGAATCGGCAAAGGCCGAGGCTTCCGGCGAACCACAATTAACGATTTCCGCGAATAATACCCTCGCGGCGCTGGTCGCCGACATCGCCGCGCGCGGCACCAATCGCGGTCCAAGACTGTTGAAGGAATGAGGGTGACGGCCGGTAACGGGACAGCTATACAGGCGCCGCCCGCCCCGGAATCCGCCGACTTACCGAGAGATTTTTAAACCAGACCATGCCGATCACGATTCTCGACATCATCCTTCTCGTCGTCATGCTGGTCTCCGGCCTGCTGGCGATGATCCGCGGCTTTATGCGCGAAATCCTGTCGATCGCGGCCTGGGCCGCAGCGGCGGTGGCGACCCTTTATCTTTATTCGCGGCTGCTGCCATTCGCGAAGCAATATTTCAACAATGACATCGTGGCCGCAGCCGCCGTCATCGGCGGCGTGTTTCTCGGAACTCTCCTGATCGTGTCGGTGCTGACGATTCGGGTCTCCGACATGATCCTCGACAGCCGAATCGGTGCGCTCGATCGCACGCTCGGTTTCCTGTTCGGGCTCGGCCGCGGCCTCATCATCGTGGTGGTCGCCTTTCTTTTTTTCGACTGGCTGGTGCCGCAAAAGTCCCAGCCTGCATGGGTTAGCGGCGCAAAATCGAAAGTCGTACTCTCCGGAACCGGGGATTGGCTGAAGTCGATGTTGCCGGACGACCCCGAAAGCACCATCTTGAAGCGGTTGAAGCGTCCCAAGCCCGAGGAGGGTGAGGAGCCCGCCGACGCCGCGCCGGAAAAGCGCTCGGATAGCGGACGCGGCGAGACGCAAGGTTATGAACGATCGGACCGCGCCAGCATGCAGCGCCTGATCGACGGAAAAGCAGCGCCGGCGCGCTAGAGCGCAATCCGGCAAGGTGGAGGCCCGATTGGACGAGATGAACAAAACGTCTCCCGCGCAAAGCCTCCCAGCCGATCGAGGCGGGGCGCTTCAGTCCGACAACCTTCAGTCAGATATGGACGGCGACCGGCTGCGCGAGGAATGCGGCGTGTTCGGCATTTTCGGCCATCCCGACGCCGCCGCCGTCACCGCGCTCGGCCTGCACGCGCTCCAGCATCGCGGCCAGGAAGCCGCCGGCATCGTCTCTTTCGACGGCACGCGCTTCCATTCCGAACGCCGGCTCGGCCTTGTCGGCGACACCTTCTCCAAACGTCACGTGATCGAGGGCCTGCCCGGCATGACCGCCTGCGGGCATGTGCGCTATTCGACGACCGGCGAGACGCTGCTTCGCAACGTGCAGCCGCTTTTCGCCGAGCTCGATCCCTTTGGGTTTGCGATTGGCCATAACGGCAACCTGACCAACGGCCTGACGCTGCGGCGCGAACTCGTGCGCGACGGCGCGATCATGCAATCGACCACCGACACCGAGGTGATCATCCATCTCGTGGCGCGCTCGCACAAACCGCGCTTTGTCGACCGTTTCATCGACGGCTTGCGGGCGCTGGAAGGCGCCTATTCCTTCGTCGGCCTCACCAACAAGAAACTTGTCGGCGCGCGCGATCCGCTCGGCATCCGTCCGCTGGTGATGGGTAAGCTCGACGGCGCGTATATTCTCGCATCCGAAACCTGCGCGCTCGACATCATCGGCGCAAAATATGTCCGCGACATCGAGAATGGTGAAGTCATCATCATCGACGACAAAGGCATACACAGCCACAAGCCGTTCCCGCCGACGCAGGCCCGCCCCTGCATCTTCGAATACATCTATTTCTCCCGGCCCGATTCCATCGTCGGCGGGCGTTCGGTCTACGACGTGCGCAAGATCATGGGCGCGCAGCTCGCGCTTGAGTCTCCGGCCGACGCCGATGTCGTGGTTCCGGTCCCCGATTCCGGCGTGCCGGCCGCGCTCGGCTATTCGCAGGCTTCGGGGATTCCGTTCGATCTCGGCATCATCCGCAATCACTATGTCGGGCGCACCTTCATCGAGCCGACGCAGCAGATCCGCGCGCTCGGCGTGCGGCTCAAACACAGCGCCAACCGCGCGGTCGTCTCCGGCAAGCGCATCGTGCTGATCGACGATTCCATCGTGCGCGGGACAACCTCGACCAAGATCGTGCAGATGATGCGTGATGCCGGCGCCAAGGAGGTGCATTTCCGCATCGCCTCGCCACCCATTACGCATCCGGATTATTACGGCATCGACACGCCCGACCGCGACAATCTCCTGGCGGCGACGCATAACCTCGAAGAGATGCGCGCCCTCATCGGCGCGGATTCGCTGTCCTTCCTGTCGGTCGAGGGCATCTACAAGTCAATGGGCTATGAGAGCCGCGATCCCGTGCGCCCGCAATTCACCGATCATTGCTTCACCGGCGATTACCCGACGCCGCTCACCGACCGCTCCGTGGCCGCGAATGCGCCGCGGCAATTGTCGCTGCTCGCCGAAGCGAGCTAGATCCTTAACTCCAAATTCCGTCATGGCCGGGTTTATCATCGCAAGTCGGGTTCACTCGACTTGCGATGAATGAATAAATTGCGTAGCTCGGGCATGCCCGAGTTACGATGCCATCCATGTCTTGCATGAAACGTTCGATGTCATCGCCCGCGAAGGCGGGCGATCCAGCCGTTAGGTAGGCATACCGCGAGCTATTGTGCATCCCTAACAGCTGGATGCCCCGCTTTCGCGGGGCATGACAGCAGAGGACGTGGCTGGACTTGTTCTGGCTATGCGCGTCTTTATAAGACGGGCCGGAAGGAATAAGAGATTGATGTCTAAACCCCTTTCCAGCCACATCGCGCTCGTCACCGGCGCTTCGCGCGGAATCGGCTTTGCGACCGCGATCGCGCTGGCGCGAGCCGGAGCGCATGTCGTCGCATTGGCGCGCACTGTCGGCGGCCTTGAAGAACTCGACGACGAAATCAAGAAAGCCGGCTCGACCGCGACACTCGTGCCGCTGGATTTGAAGGATCTCGACGGCATCGCGCGGCTTGGCGCGGCGCTCAATGAGCGCTTCGGCAAGCTCGACATCATGGTCGCCAATGCCGGTCTGCTCGGACCGCTCTCGCCGCTGTCGCATGTCCAGCCGAAGGCGTGGGACGAATTGATCGCCGTCAATGTCACCGCCAATTGGCAATTGATCCGCTGCATGGAGCCGCTCTTGCAGAAATCCGATGCCGGGCGCGCGGTGCTGCTCACCTCCGGCGCTGCCTCGTCCGGCACCGCCTATTGGGGACCTTACGCGGCATCCAAAGCCGCGCTCGACGCGATGGGACGCGCCTGGGCTGCGGAAAACGCGACCAACAATCTGAAAATCAATCTGTTCAATCCGGGCACCGTGCGCACGCGCATGCGTGCAACGGCGTTTCCGGGGGAAGATCCCGCGACTTTGACCAAGCCTGCCGCCATCGCGGAAAAAATCGTCGCGCTGTGTCTGCCAGACGTAAAAGAAACCGGTCAGCTCTATTCATTCCCGGCTGGAAAATTCCTGAAATTCAACGAACCGTCGTAACTGCCGGCGCTTTCTATCCGCCCTCATCCTGAGGAGCGCAGCGGAGCTGCGCGTCTCGAAGGATGCGGGCCGCCTCGTCCTTCGAGACGCATTGCTTCGCAATGCTCCTCAGGATGAGGCCGGATAGACTCACTTCCTTTTCGCGTACGGATTATCCTTCTCGCGCAAGGTCAGCCGGATCGGCGTACCCGGCAGGTCGAACGCCTCGCGCAAGGAGTTGACCAGATAGCGCTTGTAGGCTTCCGGCACGGCGTCCGCGCGCGTGCAGAAAATGATGAAGCTCGGCGGCCGCGCCTTGGCCTGCGTGATGTAATTGAGCCGCAGCCTGCGCCCTGACGCCGCGGGCGGCGGATTGGCGGAGGTCGCCTCCTCGAACCAGCGATTGAGCGCCGCGGTCGGAACGCGTTTGTTCCAGACCGCATAGGCATCGACGATCGCCTGCATCAGCTTGTCGAGCCCCTCGCCGGTCAAGCCCGACACCGCGACCACGGCTGCGCCTTTGACTTGTGGCAGCCAATGCGCGGCCTCCTCGCGCACTTTTCCGATGGCGTGGCGGCCGGTCTCTTTCAGGTCCCATTTGTTCATGCCGATCACGAGCGCGCGGCCTTCGCGCTCGACAAGATCGGCGATGCGCAAATCCTGCTCCTCGAAGTCGGCGGCGGCATCCATCAGCAGCACCACGACATCGGCGAATTTCACGGCATTGATAGCGTCCGAGACCGACAGCTTTTCCAGCTTCTCGTCGATCCTCGCGCGCTTGCGCAGGCCCGCGGTGTCATGCACCAGAAACGACTTGCCGCGCCATCGCAATTCAACGGCGATGGCGTCGCGCGTGATGCCGGCTTCCGGTCCGGTCAGCATCCGGTCTTCGCCAAGGAGGCGATTGATCAGCGTCGACTTTCCGGCATTCGGACGCCCGACAATGGCGACGCGGATTGTGCGGTCCTTCGAATCCAGGTCCTTTGAATCAATGCCGGCGCGGTCGTCCTCGTCGCCAGGTTGATCCGGCAGCAGCTTGGCTAACACTTCGTGCAGATCGGCAAGGCCCTCGCCATGCTCGGCGGAAATCGCGACCGGCTCGCCGAGACCGAGCGCATAAGCTTCGAGCGCGCCGGCCGATCCGGCCTTGCCTTCGGCCTTGTTGGCGAGAACGATGGTGGGCTTGCCCGATTTGCGAACGAGATCGGCAAAGGCGCGATCGGCCGGCAGGAGACCTGCGCGGGAATCAATGAGGAAGAAAATCGCGTCGGCTTCAACCAGTGCCGCCTTGGTCTGATCGAGCATGCGGCGCGCCAGGCTGTCGGGCGTGGATTCTTCGAGGCCGGCCGTGTCGATGATGTTGAATTTCAGCTTGCCGAGGCTCGCCTCGCCGTGCCGCCGGTCGCGCGTCACGCCCGGAAGGTCATCGACCAGCGCGAGGCGCTTGCCCACCAGACGGTTGAACAAGGTCGATTTGCCGACATTCGGCCGGCCGACAATGGCGATGGTGAAGGTCATAAATTGATCGGACCAAGGCGTTGCGATCCGTCATCCTGAGGTGC
>CAMDXM010000044.1 GCA_945878025.1 Pseudorhodoplanes sinuspersici
CTGAGCGGCAGCAACGCGGCGGCTTGTTGGGTGCCGCTTTTGGCGCTGGCTGGCTCGATCCGCAATGCTGTCGGAATCCTGGCGGGCAAGCAGGCGCTCTATTCTTCTTTCATCTGGCCCGGCAGCGGACTGGCAGGCTGGTTTTTTCAAGCGACATGGGTTCCCCAGCATATCGCATCCGCGACCTGCGTCGTCATCGCGATCATTCTGCTTGCGCAGCTTGCCCGCAAGCCCGGGCCGCTTCTGCTGCTGACATTGGTCCTGATCGTGGTCGCGGGTTACGAAAGCTCGACCTGGGTCGGCGGCGTCACCTTCGCAATCGGCGCCGCCGTTGCGGGCGTTGCGCTGCTGGCGACGATGCCGCCGCGGGATCGGTTGCGATTCATCGCATGGTCTGCCGCAGGCGCGGTTCTGGCGCTTGCGCTCGCGGCGCCTTTCCTCGCCGATCAATATGCAGCCTCCGCCGCGCGCGGGGTCGGCGCGCCGATCGCGCTGCATCATTACGATATCCTGGGCGAATCCATTCCCGAAAAGTGGCGCTGGTTTCTGGACATACCGGCCTATTGGCTCATCCATCTTGCCGTGGAATTTCCGGCGATTTATCCAGCCGGCCTGATCGTATTGGTTGCGATGTTGCGGACTAAGACTGCCGACACCACGTTGCGCGCGGCAATGGCGGCGCTGACCGCCATGACGATCGCAAGCCTCGTGACCGCGTGGCTCCTCGTCAGCACGCTCGCCCAGAACAACGATCTCGGATGGCGCGCGGTGCTGCCTGCCATCATCATTCTGACGGCATTCACCGCGGCCGGCTTGTCGCGCTGGATTTCGGCGCGCGCGATGCTCCCTGCCGCCGCGGCATTGATCGCCCTCACGCTCGGCCTTCCGGACAGCGTACTCAATCTCCGCGAAAACATGCTGGGCCGGCCAAATCAATCCGGCGTCGCATTCAGCCAGCAATCGCCGTTCTGGGCGCGCGTCCGGACGCATGCCGCGCCGGATGAACGCATCGCCAACAATACTCTCGCTTTCCAGGACATGACGCCCTGGCCCGTGAATATCGCCTGGGCGCTTCTGTCCAGCCGCCGGTCCTGCTTCGCAGGCTACGAACTGGTCTTGGCCTATGCGCCGCTGACCAAATCGCAGCGCGACGCGGCCGATCAGCTTTTCATCCGGCTCTTCGACGGAACGGCTTCACCGTCCGACGTCCGGGATTCCGCCGAAAAATACCGATGCCGGGTGATTGTGGTTACGCCGCAGGACGGCGCATGGACGAAAGATCCGTTCAGCAACAATCCGTATTACGGACTGGCCGAGGATCAAGCCGGCGCATGGCGTATCTACCGCGCGACCGGAGCGAAATGACTAGACCGTGTTCCGATCCAATTGGATAGAAACACGGTCCAGATTTTTTTATTATCGCATTTTCTGCGGCGAACCGGTTTCCACCCCGGATCAAGTCCGGGGCAGGCTTTCGCCGGAAAATGCTCCTAAAGTCCGCTGAACCAGTTGAACCCGCGGTCTTCCCAATATCCGCCCGGATAAGTGTTGGTCACTTCCATCGCCGTGATCCATTTCGGATTCTTGAATCCGAGCTTCACGGCGGTGCGCAGCCGCAGCGGGAACCCGAACGGATCGGTGATCGGCTCGCGGGCATATTTCGTGGCAAGGATCGTTTGCGGATGCAGCGCGCTCGCCATGTCGATAGAGCCGCTGTAGCCGTCGGCGCAGCGGAACATGATGTACTTGGCCTTCAGGTCTGCGCCGATGCGGGTGAGGAATTCGCGCAAATTCACGCCGGACCATTGGCCGATATAATCCCAGCCCTCGACGCAGACATGCCGGACGATCCATTCCTGTTCCGGCAGCGCGTAAATCTGCTGCGCGGTCCAGGGCCGCTTGTCCTCGATCAGGCCGGCCAATTCGAGTTTCCAGTTCGCGCGGTCGACCGGCTTGAGGTCGGTGATGTCATAAAAGGCGTTAAAGCGTGGCGGCTTGACGACTTCGGCCTCGCTGAAGGTCGGGGCCAGATGGTTCGGCCGGAACAACAGGCTTTGAACGCCATCGTTGAACGACGAGACGGCCTTCAGGATGCTTTGCACGGCGCCGCGATTGGTCACGTCGCAGCCCGTCAGCATCGTCAACGCGCCGAGACTGACGGCGCCGCGCAGGATTTTACGGCGGTCGATCTCGGCCAGAAGATTTCTGTTTTCATGCAGCACGCTCTGATCGATCCCGGCTTTGGGGCGGAAGATCGAGGGCGAAGGCGTTCGTACGGACATGGCCCGCTCCAGGATTAACGAGACGCGTCTTGCGCCGCTGTGGTCAGTTTCGGGTCGGGTCTTTCGTCCAATTCCGGTCCGCCGGTCAGCATGCCGACAAGCGTTCGCGGCACCAGGAGCGCGAGCGCCACGTGAACCAGAACGAAGGCGACGATCGCCGTCATGCAAAGAAAATGCAGCAATCGCGCGGTCTGGAAGCTGCCGAACAAGGCCGCGAGTTCTGAAAACTGCACTGGTTTCCAGATCGCAAGCCCGGTCAGCACCTGCAGGATTCCGACGACGATGATGCCGGTATAGAGCATCTTCTGCACGCCGTTATATCGGGTGAGGTCGTCATGACCGAGGCGGAATCGCAGAGCGTCGCGGATGTTGGACAGAATTTCCGTGATCCGGATCGGCGTCAGCATGCGGCGAAAGCGTCCGGTGACGATTCCGTAGATGAGATAGGCCAATCCATTGAGCATCAGGATCCACATCGCAAACAGATGCCATTGCAGCGCGCCCTGCGCCTCGCCGCCGATGGTGAATTCTTCCGGGAAATGCAGCCAGCCGAACAAGACCTCGTCATTGTAGATCTTCCACCCGCTGCCGATCAGAATGAACATGGCAATGGCATTGGTCCAATGCATGAGCCGCAGCGGAAGCGGATGAAGTCTCTTCGCTGGCGTCATGTCGGCGACCGTTTCTGGATGGCAAATCAGCAACGCGCCGCGAAGGGATCGGCGCGTCGATTCAATAGACATCATGCACAAGCCCAAGCGTCCGCAAACAGGCGATCGCTCAACCACGTCACACATTTACGTGTAGTCAATTTGATTGGTCCGGTCCGGCGGCATGTGCGATTTTACAACGATGCATATCGCTTCGACCCTCATCGCAACTCTCATGCTGACGCTGACCGCGGTCAGTGCACCTGCCGGCGTCGCGGCGCAGCGCCTTCCCGATGTGACTTCCGGCTATCGGCTGGCCTCCACGGCACAAGGCCCGGCCGATCCGAACGCTTGGGAAAATCTCTCGCCGGAACAGAAGATGCAGAAGCGCTGGCCGCAGCCTGTGAAGGTTGGATTTCTGATCGGCCTGCCACTCCTCGATTATAGTGATTCAACCATCGGCCATGTCCGCAAGGTCGTTCGCAATGCGGACGGGAAAATCCTGCTGATCGTCGCGCACGGGGGCTGGTTCACCTGGACCAAGCGCCTTGTCCCGGTTCCGATCGAGACCGTTGCGATCCTGGCCAGGCAGCTCAATTTGCTCGACATTGACACGACGGATCTTGAAAAAGGACCGGCCTGGAACGATTCCGCGGGGCAAGAGATTGCCGGCGACGCGACCATCCAGATCGGCATATCGAGACGCTGACGTCCACATCGACAATCCATCAGAGGATAATACATGCGGGTGCTTCTGACCGGAGGCGCGGGATTTATCGGAAGGCATGTCCTGGGCGAGCTTCTCAAGCGCGGGCACGATGTGTGCGTGATGGATTCGCTGCGTCCGGATGTGCATCGCGATGCAAACGCCTGGAAGCCGCCGGCCGGCGTTGAATTCCATGTCGCCGACATGCGCGACCGCGATGCGCTCGATCGCGCCGTCGTGGGCAACGACGCCGTCATTCATCTGGCCGCGAAAGTGGGATTGGGGGTCGATGTCGGCGACATGCCGGATTATGCATCGACGAACGACGCCGGAACGGCGGAACTGCTGGCGGCGATGGCGCGCGCCAATGTCATGCGGCTGACGCTTGCGAGTTCGATGGTCGTCTATGGCGAAGGGCTTGGCCGCTGCCCCGAGCATGGCGCGGTCACGCCCGCGCCGCGCAATGCAGCATCGCTGGCCGCCGGCAAATTCGAGCCGCCATGCCCGGTCTGCGGACGCAGGCTTGAAACCGCGCTGGTCTGCGAAAACGCTCCGCTCGATCCGCGCAACGCTTACGCCTCGAGTAAAGTGGCGCAGGAATATTATGCGGCCAATTGGGCGCGCTCGACCGGCGGCGCGGTCGCGGCCCTGCGCTACCACAATGTGTATGGACCCGGCATGCCGCGCGACACGCCCTATGCCGGCGTCGCCGCCATTTTCACTTCGGCCTTGCGCCGGGGCGAGGCGCCGAAAGTGTTCGAGGATGGACGCCAGCGGCGCGACTTCGTGCATGTGCGGGACGTGGCGTCCGCGACCGTTATCGCCTGCGAGAACCACAATACCGGCATGCGCGCCTTCAACGTCGGGTCGGGAACGCCGCGGACGGTCGGAGAGATGGCGGCCGCGCTCGCGCAGGCGCTCAACGGGCATCGGCCGCAAGTCACCGGACAATTCAGGCTGGGGGACGTGCGGCATATCACGGCCGATTCATCGCGCCTGCGGGCCGAATTGAAATGGACGCCGCGCGTTGATTTCGCGGACGGCATGATGGAGCTGGCCCGGCAATAGCCTTCTATTCGGCGGCGTCCAGCACCTGGCCGGCGGCGTTGTCCACCACCACCGGCGTCTCGAAATATTGATAGCTCGGCACGCTCCCGAACAGCGAGCGGATGCGCTCGTGGAAGCTTTCGTCATGCCAGCGCTTCGCGTCGGCGACGCTGTTCCACAGATACACCCCGCCGGCCTTGCCGTGATCGAGATCGAAAATCATGTGCTTGCGGATCATGTCCGGATTGTCGCGCCAGCGCGGGATCGAATCGCGAAAATTCGCGACGATCTGTTCGCGCGTCATTCCCTTGGGCAGATCGAAAGTCACGATTTCGGTGATCATGGCGTGTGCTCCGAGGATAGCGGCGGATCCGGTCGGCCGGCTTTGCCGCGATGAGGCCCGCCGGGGCCGGACAAGTCAAGACCGGCCGGGACGCGCGCCAGGGCCGACTTTTCAACAATCCCGGTTCCAGATTTCCGCGGAATATGGTTCGCTTCGCGGCCGACGGCGATTCATCACGGACGCCCGGCCGCGCGAGGACGACATACGCGGATGTCCGACATTCCGGCCGATATTGCCGAGCTCAAATCGCGCGCCAAGGTGTCCTACGACCAGATGGAGCATGTCTGGCCGCCCGGCGATCCCTGGAGCGAGCACACCAAGGCCAACATCGATGCATTCGTGCGCCGCGTGGTGCCGGCCGGAAACCTGACCATCTTCAACGCCGGCTGCGGCGGCAACGATTACGGCCTTCCGCCGAGCGCAATCACCGCCAATATGGACATATCGTTTCGGCAGTGCCGGACGTTGCCGCGCGCACTCGTCGGCGACGTCGAGACCATTCCGTTTCCCGACAATGCCTTCGACGTCACCATCTGCGTCGGCGCGGTCATCAATTATGTCCGGGCCGAGGTCGCGATTCCGGAATTGATCCGCGTCACCAGGCCGGGCGGCCTGACGCTCGTCGATTTCGAGAGCAGCTTTTCCGCCGAGATCATGTTTTCAAGGAACTGGGCGAAACCCACGAGCGTGATCGAACGGCTCTATATCGACCACATGGACAAGACGCATCTCTATTCGCTGGCGCATGTCCGCGCGCTGTTCGAGCGCAGCGACAGCCGCCTGATCGAGAGCCAGGGCTATCACACCGCGACCGCGCTCTGGGAGCGCGTCTTCAGGAAAGCGCTGATCCCGCGCGCGGCCTTCGCCATCGACCCTTTCACAAGCCGCGTGCCCGGCTTCCGCGCCCTGGCGTCGAGCATCCTTGTCGCGTGCCGGAAGGCGTGAGTGTAAAGCCCGCCTCTTTTGACCAGGTGAAGAAAGCAAGACGTGGATGGCCGGAATAAATCCGGCCATGACGGGATGAAGGGTGCACAAGTATCTCAACCGTCATGGCCGGGCTTGTCCCGGCCATCCACGTCTTGCTTGTGAACCGCAAGCACGCCTTCCTCTTATGGTAACACGCGCGGCCACGTTTATGTTTTCGAATCCCATCGCGCGATGATCGCGACCGGGCCGCCGCCATCGGGACCCTGATGTTCCGCGCCGCCGGAGACATAGATTTCAGCGTGGCCGACGAGGCCTGCCAGCGCGCCGCAGACGAAGGCGCGCGCGTGACGCGTCGCTGAAATATCGGAATCGTCGAGCATGGTGTGACGATAGCCGCGCAGCCGCGCGTCATGGCTCGGCTCCGCCTTCGCGAGCATCGCGACCATGCGATTGCGGGCGTCGTCCTGCATCTGTCCCGGCGATCCGAGGCCGAGACGCTTGAGCGCCGCGCGCACCGGCTCGACGTCGATGGCGTCCGTCATCACGGCATGATCGATCGCAAGATCGCCGGACCACTTATCCGACATGCCGAGCACCACGATTTCGTGCCCGGAGAGTTCGATTCCCGCCGAGCAGCTCGCCCGTCCCGACCACAGCGACCAATGCGACCCGATCTCCTCGTCGCGGACGGACGCACGGCCGATCTCGCCAAGCGCAACCGCGACGCCGAGCGCGCTTGCCGCGCGCGACAGGCCCATGGATTTCAGCGTGTCCTGTGTCGCGGTCTTTTGTCCGCGCGCGGCGGCCTCCTGCACCCTCCCGGCGGTCAGCAGCGGGCATTTGATCTGCACGAAATGCACGTCGGCCGGATCGGCGATCTGCGCGTCCTTCATCGCAGCGGCAACGCCTTTGGCCACGGCGTCGACCTGTCCCGCGCGGCCGAGATGTTCCGGCGGCAGGTCGGGCGTATGCGCGCGTCCGACCGCGAGCGCAGGCGAGACGCCGCCCTTGCCTTCAGCGCGCTGAAAAATCGTCCAATGCGGCGCCATGCCGCCTTCGGTTCCCCCCGACATCACAAAGCAGATCCGGTCGACCTGCTCCTGCGGAATGTGGCGGGCGAAGAACTGGCTGAGCGCCAGCGTGGCATAGCCGCGCGTGAAATCGTTGACGCAGCCATTGCCCTCGGTCTTGCCGAGAACGGCGACGACCGTGCGCGGGTCAATCGCGCCCGCTGTGATCGCCGCCTCGATGCCGCGGACGTCGTTCGGCGCGGCGGCGGAAATCCGGTGAACTTTTGCGATCGGCATGCTTACAGGCCGGCGGCGAACTCATCCTTGCGCGTCGCCCAGCCGGTGACGCGCCCCTCGATGAACGAGAAGATGACATAGAGCGTGATGCCGAGCGCCGCGAGAATGGTGAGGCCCGCGAACACCAGCGGCACGTCGAAGCTCGAACTCGCGATCATCATCACATTGCCGATGCCGCGATTGGAGGCGACGGTTTCGGAAATGACGGTGCCGACGAATGCGAGCGTGACCGCGACTTTCAGCGAAGCGAAGAAATAAGGCATGGTGCGCGGCAACCCGACATTCCAGAGGATTTCGAGCTTGTTGGCGCGCAAGGCGCGCATCACATCCTCGAGTTCGGGTTCCGTGGTCGCGAGACCCGTTGCGACATTCACCACGATCGGAAACAGCGACATGATCATCGCGGTCAGGATCGCCGGCACCGTGCCGGCGCCGAACCACAGAACGAAAATCGGCACCACCGCGACTTTGGGGATGGAAGCAAAACCGATCAGCAGCGGATAGGCGACGTCATAGGCGAGCCGCGATGAGCCGATCAGCATGCCGAGTGCGACGCCGGCGAGGATTCCGAACGCGAAGCCGACGATGGTCGTGTAGAGCGTCTGCACCGTGTGCGGCCAGAGCTGCGGCATGCGCTGCACCAGCGTGACGATGATCTGGCTCGGTTTCGGGAGCACGATGTCGCTCACCCCCAGCATGCGGCAGAGCAATTCCCACAACACGAACAAGCCGATGATCAAGGCGGCGGATGCAAGCTTGCGGCGCAGATGCGGGTTCATCACGCGGCCTCCTTCACCGGGCGCGCCGACACGATCAATTCGCGCAGGCGCTGCGTCATGGTCACGAAGTCGGGTGTGTAGGTGACCTCTATGGTGCGCGGACGCGCGAAAGGCACCGTCGTGTCGTCGATGATGCGGCCCGGCCGCGCGCGCATCACGCAGATGCGGTTGGCGAGATAGCCCGCCTCCTTCAGATCGTGCGTCACCAGCAAGACCGTCGGTTTCCGCGACAGCCACAGATCCTGCATGATCGCCCACAATTCCTCGCGCGTGAACTGGTCGAGCGCGCCGAACGGCTCGTCGAGCATCAGCAATTGCGGATCGTGGATGAGCGAGCGGCAGAGCGAGGCGCGCTGCATCATGCCGCCGGAGAGTTGCCAGGGAAACTTGTCGCCGAAGCCCGCGAGCCCGACCTGCGCCAGCAGCGCCTCGACGCGGTCGCGGAATTCGGTCTTGCGCTTGGACCGATATTCAAACCGGAACGGCGGCACGATCTTGAGCGGCAGCATCACGTTGTCGCGGATCGAGAGCCATGGCAGCAAGGTCGGATTCTGGAACGCCATGCCGACGCGCATCGGCTCGGCGCCGACTTCGCGGCCGGCGACGAAGACATAGCCGCTGGTCGCCTTGATCAGCCCGGTGACGAGCTTGAGGATCGTCGATTTTCCGCAGCCGGAGGGACCGACCAGAGCGACGAAATCGCCCTGCCCGACTTTCAAATTGGTTTCCGCCAGCGCGTGCACCTGCTTGCCTTCGCGCCCGTAGGTCAGCGTCACCTGTTGAAGCTGTACGAACGGATCGATTGCCGGGCGTGTCTCGGCGGCGCCGGGGGATGTCATGCGGCATGTTCCTTGCGGTTCGCGTCGGGCTTGCGCACGATCGCCGACATGGTCTTGTCGGTGTTGCGCGGTTCGGCCTTCGGCATTTCCTGGATCGTATGGACGGAGCGCCCCCAGCCGCGCGTCTCCGCAATGAGGGTGCGGTCGCGCATCGCAAAGCGTCCCCGCACCAAAGTGTGGATCGGCAATCCCTTCACCGCGCGTCCGTGCCAGGGCGAAATCTTCGAGCGCGATTGAATCCTGGCGTCGTCGATGGTCCAGCTCCGGGCGAGATCGACGACGGCGATATCGGCGTCCGAACCCGGCTGGATCGCGCCCTTGCGCGGATAAAGCCCCCAATGCTTCGCCGGATTGAACGACGACCAGCGCACATAATCGCAAACTGCCATGCGCCCTTCATTCACCGCGGTCAGCATCGCGGGCATCTGCGTCTCGACGCCGGGAAATCCGCAATCGACCGACCAGATGTCGTTTCGGGTTTTCTCCTCCGGCGTATGCGGCGCGTGATCGGTCGCGATCATGTCGACCGTGCCGTCGATCAGCGCGGCCCAGAGCGGTTCCTGGTTCGATTTTTCACGCACCGGCGGATTGACGCGGATGATGCCGCCGAAGCGCGCATAATCGTCGGAAGACAGCATGAGATATTGCGGGCAGGTTTCGCCGGTCACGTCCACGCCGCGCGCTTTTGCCTCGCGCAGCGGCCGCAATTCATCGGCGGAGGAAATATGCAGAATGTGGATGCGCGCGCCGGTCCATTCCGAAAGGATGCACGCGCGGCTGACCGCTTCCACAGCGACCACCGCAGGCCGCGAGGCAAGATGCGCCAGGGGATCGGTGCGGCCCGCGGCGGTCAAGCGTGTCTGCCGGCGCTCCATGATCGAATTGGTCTCGGCGTGAAGGCCGATGCGTTTTCCCGTCGGCGCGACCACTTCGAACGCTTCCAGCATGCCGCCGGTCGAGGGCGAGGGAATCTTGCCGAAGGTGTTGCCCATATAGAGCTTGAAGCCGATCACGCCGGCGTCAATCAGCGCCGGCACATTGGCGATGGTGTCCTCGCCCAGCAATCCGTAAAGCCCGAAATCGACATGCGCCTTTTCGGCCGCGATGCGGTGCTTGACGGCGAGAATCTCGGCATTGCCGGCCGCGGGAATGGTGTTGGGCATATCGAACACGGTGGTGACGCCGCCGAACGCCGCCGCCGCGGTGCCCGACGCCCAGTCTTCCTTGTGCGGATAGCCGGGATCGCGGAAATGCACATGCACGTCGATCGCGCCCGGCAACACATGCATGCCCGTGGCGTCGAGCGTTTCTCTTACAGCCGGCATCGCCTCCGGCGCGCCGACAGCCGCGATCACGCCATCCTTGATGGCGACATCGGCGCGGTATGCGCCGTCGGCCGAGACGACAATGCCGCCGCGAATGACGAGATCGGCGGTCGCGCTCACAATATTTTTCTCATGGCATTCTCCTCACAGCATCGCCCATCCGCCCTCGACGGGCAGATCGGCTCCGGTGATCTGGCGCGAGACGTCGCTCGCCAGAAACAGACAGGCATTGGCGATGTCGGTGTCGACGGTGATGCGCTTGAGCGCATATTCGTCGGCGTGCTTTTGCGCCGCCTGTTCGGGCGTGATGCCAAGGCGCTTGGCCATGTCCGCGCACACCTTGTCGCGGAAGCGCGGCCCGTCGACCATGCCGGGCGCGACGCAATTGACGTTGATATTGTACTGCCCGACTTCGAGCGCGAAGCTCTTGGTGATGCCGCGCAATCCCCACTTGGATGCGGAGTAAGCCATGCGGCCGGCGCGGCCGCGCAGTCCGAAGGTGCCGCCGACATTCACCACCTTGCCGTAGCGTTGCGCGATCATGGTCGGCAAAACGCTTCGCATGGTGTGGAAGCAGCCATTCATGTTGAGCGTGACGATCTCGTCGAATTCCTCCGGCGTGGTTTCGACGCCGGGTTTCCCGACCGGGCCGGAGCCACCCGCGACATTCACCAGAATATCGATGCGCCCGTCATACGCCGCCCTGGTTGCATCCGCCGCCTTGTCGCATTCGGCGGGCTTGGTCAGGTCGCAGGGCACGACGATGGCCTGCGCGCCGTCCTTGCGCACGTCCGATGCGACCGGCTCGATCGCGGCGGTGTCGCGCCCGATCAGCGCAAGCCTGGCGCCTTCGGCCGCGAATGCCCGGGTGATCGCCGCACCCATCCCCTTCGCGGGTCCGGTGATCACCGCGACCCGCCCTTGCAGCATCAAGTTCATTGTCGGAGCCTTGGTCGGAGCCTTGATCGAAGTCTTGATCGAAGTCTTGATCGAAGTCTTGATCGGAACCCTGGATTGCCCAGCGTCTTGCGCGCCGCCGATGCCCGCCCTTTCGCCTTGAAAGAGCGGGCACGGAAGCGATTGTCAGAACAGTTTCTTCGCAAGGTCGGCCGGCGGCGGGAGGAATTCCGCGGTGAAGATTTCCTCGACCTTGGGCGTGCGCGGAAGACCGTTGGCGTCGACCAGAATCTCGATCGACTTCTTCAGCCGCGCCGGATCGACATTACCGAGGCCGATCTTGGCGATTTCCGGATGATTCATTTCATCCTTGATGGTCGCGTCGAAGCGCTCGCGTTCCACGGCAATCTTGAGCAGCGGCTCGCGCTTGGCGGCGGCGGCAACGGCGGCATCCGGATCCTTCAGCGCATCCATGAAGCCCTTGTTGATCGCGCTGATGAGCCCCCTCACCGCCTTCGGATTTTCCTTGATCAGTTTCTTGGAGACGATGATGGCGTTGGAATAGAGGTCCATGCCGTAATCGCCGTAATTGATGTAGCGAATCTGTTTGTCGTCGACGCCGATCAGCTTGGCGGAGAAGCGGATGGTGTTGACATAGCCGAACACGCCGTCGACCTGGCCCTGCATCAGCATCTGCTCGCGCAGGCTGGGCTGCATGTTGGTCATGTTGACCTTGGTACAGTCGATCTTGGTCATCTTGCAGAGCGCGGGGAACAGTTTCAGCGCGCCGTCATTGGCCGCGCCGCCGAGCGTCTTGCCTTCGAAATCCTTCGGCGTCTTGATCGGGCTGTCGGCCTTCACCGCGACGGTGAAAGGCGGGCGGTTATACATGACATAAACCGCGACCGGGGCTTCGTCCGGCTTTTTCGCCGAAAGCTCGATCAGCGCGTTGATGTCGCCGAAGCCGACGTCGTAAGTGCCGTTCGCGACCAGCGGCACGGCGGCGCCCGAGCCGTTGCCCTGGTCCATGGTCACTTCGAGGCCTTCGGCTTTGAAATAGCCCTTGTCGTCGGCGAGGAAGAACCAGCCTTGCGGGCCCTGGTATTTCCAGTTCAACACCATTTTCAGTTTGGTCTGCGCAGCGGCCGGTGTCGTGGCGGCAAGCGGCGCTGCGAGGCCGATTGTCGCTGCGATCGCAAGCAGTGACATTCGAAAGCGTAGGGTCATAAAGCGAAAGGTCATGGCGCACTCCTGTCAGAGGACTTTGGGTGAAGGGAAAGAGGCGCCGGTCCCGGCTGTCCGACCGCCGTGAGAATGGCGTCGCTGGTGGCAACGACGCCATGAAGCAAGCGGACGAGGTAGAGCACCGCGTCGCGCACAAAATCGGGTGAAACGGTCTGGCAGGAATCCTCGACCAGCATGCAGTCGTAGCCGAGGAAATTCGCATCCTGCAAGGTGGAGAACACGCAGCGGTCGATATTGACCCCCGCGAACAATAACGTCGTGATGCCGCGCTGGCGCAGGATCGAATCGAGTTCATTGTCCCAGAAGCCGGACAATCTGTGCTTGTGAACGACCAGATCCGACGGCGCGACGGTCAGGCCGTCGGCGATGGCGGCGCCCCATTCGTCGCGCACCAGAATATGCCCGCGGCCGGACGGAGACGGATCGGAATAGGTCGGCGAGCCTCCACCGCGCCCTTTCTCAACCGTGAGCGGCGGCAGATTGGCGCGATCCGCGCGCACGCCCCAATTGAGCCAGATCACGGGAATGTCGGCGCGGCGAAGTCCGATGGCGAGGCGCTCGATCGCAGGGATCACCGCGCGGATTGGCGTCAGATCGATGCCCTTGCCGGCAAACCAGCCGTCGGGATGAATAAAATCATTCTGCATGTCGACGACGATCAGCGCGCTTGCGTTGAGATCGATGTCGGCGGGTTGCGGGGTCGCGGGAACCCGCACGATGCGCTGCTGCTTGCGTGGGCGCACGAAGCTCACCGGTTGCTCACCGGAAGACGCCCTGGCGCCGCCAGTCCCGGCCTCGTCGCTTCGTTTCAGTAAAACGCGCATCACTCCGCGGGACCTTGCAATCGACGTGCCCAATCGCAGGCGCGCCTTCTGCCGTGAACGCTAGGCCAAATGAGTGTTGCGATCTGCCGCCGTTTTCTTGTTAGAATGGTGCCGAAAAGGCATCACTCAAAAATGCCCCTCTCCCGATCGAGGCGCTAAGGCCATGAGACATTTGCGGTTTCTCGGTTATGTCGACGAGGTCGCCCGCTCCGGCTCGATCCGAAAGGCCGCCGAACACCTCAATGTCACAGCCTCCGCCGTCAACCGGCGGATCATGGATCTCGAGCAGGAACTCGACGCCAAATTGTTCGAGCGCAAGCCGCGCGGCGTGCGGCTGACGGCGGCCGGCGAATTGTTCGTGCGCTACATCCGCGAGCAATCCTCCGACGTCGACCTGATGAAATCGCAGATCGAGGATCTCAAAGGTCTGCGCCGCGGCAATGTGCGCATCGCCTGCAGCCAGGCGCTGGCGCTCGATTTCCTGCCGCGCGAGATCGCGGATTTCCGCGCGCGCTTTCCGCTCGTGCATTTCGACGTGCGCGTGCTCGATCACGAGCGCGCGATGGCGGAACTCGCGGATTACGAGGTCGATCTGGTTCTGGTTTTCCGCCCGCCCTATCTCGCGAATTTCCAGCCGCTGATGACGCTCGGGCAGCGCCTTGTCGCGCTGATGGCGAGCGATCATCCGCTGGCCGGACGGCGCACGCTTCGTCTTCGCGATTGCGCCGCGTTTCCGGTGGCGCTGCCGCAAAGCAGCATCGGCGGACGGCAATTGCTCAACGAAGTGATGGCGCGCACGAATTTGCGGTTCGATATTGTCGCGGAATCGAACTCGTTCGAATTCCTGCGCAACCTCGCCCGGCGCGACAAGGTGATCTCGTTCCAGATCAAGATCGGCACGATGGACGACGAGGAACACGGGCTGATCGTGCGCGACATCGACGATCGCGATCTGCCGCGCGCCGATCTCGTTTTCGGCCAGTTGCGCGGACGCAATCTTTCGGTGCCGGCGGCGAAATTCGCCGAACAGCTCGTCACCATGCTGCGCACGATGCGGGCGGAATCCGCGCCCGCGCCGAAGGCGAAGGCGCGCACGTAGAGTCTATCGACCTCCTGCGAGCGCCGAAGAGCAAAGGACGTAACCGTTTCCGTCATGGCCGGGCTTGTCCCGGCCATCCACGTCTTAATTCTCTAGAAAGAAAGACGTGGATGCCCGGCGCAAGGCCGGGCATGACGGAGTCCTTGGCAATAGCCTAATTTTATTTGATGAGGCCGAATAGAGATTGCGAAAGCGACGCGCGCGTAACGCCCGCTACTTCGTCCCGTACATGCGGTCGCCGACATCGCCGACGCCGGGGACGATGTAACCCTGATCGTTCAATTCCTCGTCGACCGCCGCGGTCCAGATATGGACGTCGGGGTGATGCGCGCGGAATTTTTCAATGCCTTGGGGGCAGGCGAGCAGGCAGACGACGCGGATCGATTTCGCGCCGCTTTCCTTCAGGCGATCGACGGCGGCCACGGCCGAATTTCCGGTCGCCAGCATCGGATGCAGGACCAGCACAAGCCGCTCTCCCATCTCGTCCGGCGCCTTGAAGAAATACTCCACGGCCACAAGCGTGCGCGGATCGCGATAGAGCCCGATATGCGCGACGCGCGCGGACGGCAGAAGACTCAGCATGCCTTCGAGGAAGCCCATCCCGGCGCGCACGATCGGCGCCAATACGAGCTTCTTGCCTGCGAGCACCGGCGATTTCATCTTCGCCAGCGGCGTCTCGATGTCTTCCATCCGCAGCGGAAGATCGCGCGTGACCTCGTAGCACAGCAGCATGCCGATTTCGCTGAAGAGCTGGCGGAATGCCTTGGTCGAGCGCTCCCGATCGCGCATGAGGGTGAGTTTGTGCTGGACCAGCGGATGATCGACAATGGTGACGCCTTGCATGGCGCTCGCTCCTGATGAATTTCAAAAAACGGTGCCGTCGCTGACGACACGGATCGGCGGGCCGGCATCGGCGCGTTTTTCCCTCGCGAGGACGCGTCCTGCCGCCCAGGTGCCGCCCTCCAGCACGCAACCGAGCGGAAAATTCTCCTCGCTCACGCCGAGTTCGGCGCGCACCAGCGGCGCGATACGGTCGAGCAGCGCGACGGTGAGCGCGCGCCATTCCACGACAAGGGCCGAGTCGACGGGATTCGGCTGCAACGCCTTCGCCGGCTCGCGCAAGGCGATCACATTCGCGTCCACGAACAACCCGCCATTGCGGTATTCGGCCAGGCCGGTCAAGCCGTTCACATCGGTGACCGTGAATTCGGCGTCCCGAAGCGGCTCGATCAGCGAATAGGACAGCCATTGCGACAGCTTGTGAAACGGCACGAGGCCGTCGGTCGCGTCGGCGCGCTTGATCGCGGGATGTTTCCAGGTGTCGCCGAGAGACAGGCCACCGAGCGCAATCCGCCCCGGCCAGATCGGGCCGAGATGCCGGAGCACCATGCGCAGAATCTCGGGCGCGGGGATAACGGATTTTTCCGCGCTGCCCATCATCGCGTCGAACAATCCGCCCGGACGCGCGCGATCCGACGACGCAAAAACCTTCGGCGTACCGGCCGCCATCCTGCCCAGCCGCGCCAGGAGATCGGCCCGGCCCTCGAGACCCGCGAGCGGATTCCCGGCGCTGACCTGAAATCCGGCGGCAAGCTGCGCCGCCGTGAAGTCCGACAATTTGCTTGCGTCCGCGCGCAAAGGATCGTGCGGATTGGCGGAAAAAGTCCCCGCCTCGAACATGCGCAGGCTCGCGATCGCAAGCCCTTCCGAGCGGCCGGTGACGAGGCCGGTCGCGGCGTCGCGATAGGTCCAGTCCGGGCCCGCGCCGGCATCGAGCAGCACCGAGACAATGGCAAGATCGAAGGCGGCGCGCGCGCGCGGCCGGCGGCCATACCATGGCCTGCGGCCGGCGATCCCGGCCCAGAGATCGCGGCCATGCACGGTGAAATGCCGCCAGCGCGCATGCAGCGGCACATTGAGGGAGGGATAATTCTGCCGGATCACGCGCGCGACGAAGATCGCGGCGGGCTTGAGCGCATCCGGATGAATGGTGAATTCCTGCAACCCGCCCGCAAGACCGATTTCCAGCATCTCATGCGCGCGTTCGCGCACCGCCTGCGCGGATAGCAGAGAGAGCGCGGCATCCGCGCCGGGATCGTGTTTCGTGGCGATGGTCAGAACTCTTCGATCTTGCGGCCGACCACGGCCTTGAGCTCTTCCTCGGTCGGCGTCGAGTCGGGCGCGAAATAGCCGGCGGCCTTCTTGGCTTCCATCTCGACCTTGGCGTCGTCGGGAATGAGCGCATCCGGAATCTGCACGCGTTCGCCGATTTCGATGCCGGATCCGGTGATGGCGTCGTATTTCATGTTCGACATCGACATGAAGCGGTCGATGCGCGTGATGCCGAGCCAGTGCAGCACGTCGGGCATGAGCTGCTGGAAACGCGCGTCCTGCACGCCGGCGACGCATTCGGTGCGCTCGAAATAGGTCGACGCCTGATCCCCGCCGGCCTGGCGCTTGCGTGCGTTATAGACGAGGAATTTCGTCACTTCGCCGAGCGCGCGGCCTTCCTTGCGGTTATAGACGATGAGACCCGCGCCGCCTTTCTGCGCTTCCTTGATGCATTCGGCGATGCCGTGAATGAGATAGGGCCGGCAGGTGCAGATGTCCGAGCCGAACACGTCCGAGCCGTTGCATTCGTCGTGCACCCGGCACGCCAGAGTGCGGCGCGGATCGGACACGGCCGCCGGATCGCCGAAAATATAAAGCGTGATGCCGCCGATCGGCGGCAGAAAGACCGACAGATCCGGCCGCGTCACAAGCTCCGGATACATGCCGCCGGTCTGCTCGAACAGCGTGCGGCGCAATTTGTCTTCGCCGATGCCGAAACGCTCCGCGATGCCCGGCAAATACCAGACCGGATCGACCGCCGCCTTGGTGACCGCGACGTCGCCGGAGGCGCGCACGATCTCGCCGTCGATCGACAGCAGCTTTTTCGACATCAAGTCGCTGAGATCCGGCAGCGTCAGCCGCGCCTTGGTGATCGCAATACTGGGCCGGATGTCGATGCCCTCCGCGATTTCGGAGCGGAAGTCTTCGGCGATGCGGTGGCCCCAAGGGTCGAGCGACACGATGCGCGACGGCTCCGACCATTGCGGAAACGGTCCCACATCGACGACCGGCGACGTATTGGTGAGATCGGGGCGCGCGATCGGATTGAGCGCGCCGGAGGAAATCGCAAGCGCGCGATACAGCGCGTAGGAGCCGCCATGCGCGCCGATGGCGTTGCGGTCATTGCCTGAATTGACGGTGCCGATCACGGGGCCGCGTTCGCGCGCGGTCGGAGCGCCCCAGCGGATCGGGAAGCGGGCGGGCGCGCGGCCGCCCGGATGCGATGTGATCCGGATATGGCCGTCTCTGTTCGTGGACATCATCCTTGCCCCACAAAAGCAAAAAGCCCTCTCCGGCGAACCGGGCGAGTGGCTTCAAAAATGGAATATACGCGTTTGCGCGTTTGTTACAAGGTCAAATCGAAGGCAGGAGTTGCCGTGCTTCCTCCCCTCTCCCCGCCGGATGTCGCCGCGCATTCTCCGTTGTCGTCGCCCGCGAAGGCGGGCGGTCGAGGAGGCAAGACGTGGATGGCCGGGACAAGCCCGGCCATGACGGTCTTTAGATATTGCGCTCATCTCTCGCATCGTCATGGCCGGCTTTATGCCGGCCATCCACGTCTTGCTGACTTTCTCGCGCCAGATACAAATGGTTTTCATATTAAATTTTACTATTGACAGTTATTTACGATCTGCTATCTTGCACGCATTCCCATTCGCCGAGGGGCGTTCCTAGGCGATCTGAACGTGGATGGGGAGCGGTGACCCTGCGCGCACGGCCTCGCAAGCCGTGCCCCCGGGGGACGTGTGGAGAAGGCCTCCTCGCTCACTAGGGAGCGCCGGATGGAATCTTCCGTCGCGTCGTCGGAACAAGGCCATGGGGCAATAGCCATGGCAGCCCGGCGAGGCAGAGGGGTCCCACCGTCACAAAACACCGCGGTGGAGCGCCGTAAGGCGAGACCGGTCGATCGCAAGACCGGTTGCGTGCTC
>CAMDXM010000045.1 GCA_945878025.1 Pseudorhodoplanes sinuspersici
GAGATCGCGCACGGCGCCGGTGCGGGTACGCCCCCAGCCTTCCTGCATCAGGAAGGCGTCGTTGAAGACTTTCGAGAGATATTTCGCGCCGGAATCGCAGACGAGACTGACGACGCGCTTCGGTTCGCTTTGCGCGCGGCAATAACGCAAGGCCGCCGCGAGCAGCGTACCCGACGACGAGCCCGCGAACACGCCTTCCTCGCGCAAGAGATTGCGCGCGGCCGCGAAACTGTCCTGGTCCGAAACCGAATAGGCCTCGCGCACGAGGCTGAGATCGCAATTCGGCGGCACGAAATCCTCGCCGATGCCTTCCACCGCCCAGCTTCCCGCTTCGACCATCTTCCCGGTCTTGATCAACGGCGCCAGCACCGAGCCGACGGGATCGGCCAGGATCATCTGCGTCTTTGGCGAGGCGCGCTTCATGAAACGGCCGATGCCGCTCAATGTGCCGCCTGAGCCGACGCCGACCACGATGGCGTCGACGTCGTTGTCCATCTGGCGCAGGATTTCCGGCGCCGTCGTGCGCTCATGCGCGAGCGGATTGGCCGGATTCTCGAACTGGTTGATATAGATCGCGCCCGCGGTCTTCTGCGTCACCGTCTGCGCGAGGTCCTGATAATAATCCGGGTGGCCCTTGCCGACATCCGAACGGGTGATGATGACGTCCGCGCCCATCGCGCGCGCATGCAGGATTTTCTCGCGCGACATCTTGTCGGGGACGATCAGGATCGTGCGATAGCCTTTCTGCGCGCCGACAAAGGCGAGACCCAGGCCGGTATTGCCCGCCGTCGCCTCGACAATGGTGCCGCCGGGCTTCAGCCGGCCGTCGGCTTCCGCCGCCTCGATCATCGCGCGCGCGGGCCGGTCCTTGATCGATCCCGACGGATTTGAGCTTTCGAGTTTCAGGAACAATTCGCAGGGGCCGGTTTCGAGCCGCGTCACGGCGACCAGCGGCGTTTCGCCGATGAGATCGATTATTGTCGTCATGTCATGACTTATTAAGCCGCAACCGTGTCCGCGCAAGGGGACGCGTCGCGAGAACAATCGTCCTGCAATCTCGAGCAAAAAGCCGCAATCGTTTCGCGTACGACGGCGATTTCAGCTCATCCATTCCACGAGCGCGCTGTTGACCGCATCGGGCCGCTCAAGCGTGGAGAGATGCCCGCTGCCGGGGATGACGACCATGCGGCTATTCGGGATCGCGCCCGCGATTTCCTCGGACAATTTCGGCGGCGTGAGCTGATCGCCTTCGCCGACCAGCACCAAAGTCGGACACTTGATCTTCGGCAGGTCGGGGCGCGAATCCGGCCGCGACATGATCGCGGTCTGCTGACGGATGAAGGCCTCGACGCCGGTTTCCTCGGCCATCCGCAGAACGGTTTTCTTCAGCGCCGCGTCGCCGTGCCGGTCCTTGTGCACGAAGAGCGGCCACAGCGTTTCGGAAATTTCCGCAAGCCGGCCCGAACGCGCGAGTTCGATCTGCGTTTTCCGGCGCTCGGATTGCTCCGGCAGGTCGGCGCGCGCGCCGGTATCGAGCAAAGCCAGCCGCGTCACGCGCTCGGGCGCCGCGCGCAGGACCGCGTAGGCGATGTAGCCGCCCATCGACAGGCCGGCGAGCGCGAAGCGGGGCGGCGCGGCCGCGAGAATGCGCCTTGCGATGGCGTCCATCGTGTCGTCGCGGCGGTGGTCGGCGACCGTCACCGGCCCGAATTGCCACAAGGCCGGGATCTGGTTTGCGTAAAGAAGCGGCGAACACAGCAGCCCCGGAACGAGGATGATCGGCGTCGAATCTGTCATGGTGCTGTCACTCGCTGAGGCTGAAAAACCAAGGTATTAAATTAACTTATTGCAGTGCAGCGGCATTGACTTTCGGCCGCCGGACCCTATGTTTCCCCACAAGACGGTCCGACTGCAAGATTCGGCCGCCCCTCTCCGCGCACCGCATGTCGTTGTATTTTTTTCCTGCGCGGAGGATCGCACGGGCGGTTACGGCTTAGAGGTTTCATGCCTTTCTCTCAACTCGGCTTGTCCGAAAAAGTGCTCGCTACTGTCGCGGCGTCCGGTTACACGACCCCGACCCCCATTCAAGAGCAAGCGATACCCCACGTTCTCGCCCGGCGCGACGTGCTCGGCATCGCTCAAACCGGCACCGGCAAAACCGCCGCATTCGTGCTGCCGATGCTGACCATGCTGGAAACCGGCCGCGCGCGGGCGCGCATGCCGCGCACGCTGATCCTGGAACCGACGCGCGAACTCGCGGCGCAGGTGCAGGAAAGCTTCGAAAAATACGGCGCCAAGCACAAGCTCAACGTCGCGCTGCTGATCGGCGGCGTTTCGTTCGACGACCAGGACAACAAGATCATGCGCGGCGTCGACGTGCTGATCGCGACGCCCGGCCGCCTGCTCGATCATTTCGAACGCGGCCGCCTGCTGATGTCCGGGGTTGAGCTTCTCGTCATCGACGAAGCCGACCGCATGCTCGACATGGGCTTCATTCCCGACATCGAACGCATCTGCAAGCTCGTCCCCTTCACCCGCCAGACGCTGTTCTTTACAGCGACGATGCCGCCGGAAATCCGGCGCATCACCGAACAATTCCTGCACAATCCGGTGAAAGTGGAAGTCTCGCGCCCCGCGACGGCCGCCACCACCATCACGCAGAAGCTCGTCAAAACCGGACGCGAGACGCACGAAAAGCGCGACGTCCTGCGGCGCCTGATCAAGTCCGCCGACCCGTTCAAGAACGCGATCATCTTCTGCAACCGCAAGACCGAAGTGGCCACCTTGCATCGTTCGCTGGTGAAGCATGGCTTCAATGCCGTGTGCCTGCACGGCGACATGGAGCAATCCGCGCGCACCGCTGCGCTCGACAAGTTCCGCAAAGGTGAAGCCTCGCTCCTGGTCGCCTCCGACGTCGCCGCGCGCGGCCTCGATATCCCGGATGTCAGCCACGTTTTCAATTTCGACGTGCCGCATCATCCCGACGATTATATCCATCGCATCGGCCGCACGGGCCGCGCCGGCAAGTCCGGCGTCGCGATCACGATTGCCTCGCCGGCCGACCAGAAATCGGTCGCCGCGATCGAAAAACTGACGGGGATGACGATCGAAGCGTCGAACGACGCCGAATTCGACCCGATGGCGCCGCAATCGGAAGCGCGCCACAACGAACGCGAGTCCGGCAAGTCTCGCGGCGGACGGTCCCGCCAAAGCCGGGATCACGGCAAAGGTCAGAAGCACGGGCCACGGCGTGACTCTGGTCACGCGAGCCAGGATGCGAAGCCGGCAGCGGTCGCCCGTATCGACAATACACGCAAGCGGCCTGCCGCCCTCGATCGCCCGGCCGCCGAACGCGCCCCGGAGCGCGCGGCCGAACCGGCCGGAGACACCAGCCACCTGCCGGCGTTCCTGTTGCGACCGATTCGCGTCAAAGCCTGAAAAGGCGCGGTTGATCCGGCCGTCACGCGCTTTGAAACTCTCATTCCCGCAATACGTTAGGTCCGGTTCCCGACCGCTATTTACTCAGCATTCACCACTGTGGAATAGGGTTGCCGTCTTGCAGTGAGGCCATCGCGCACGAAAATGCGGCTGGCTGCCTTTTTGTTTGTTTTGTGGGGCTGAGGGATCGCGATGACCGGCAATAGCGATGATCACGAACGCACAATGGCGTTCGCCGAAATCGCTCTCGGCCAGATCAGGGCCCTGCGCCAGCCCGCTACCCCGCGCGTTTATGAAATCTGGTATTCCTACGCGACCGGCTACAACCCGTCCCTTAACGAAACGATCAACGAGACGCTCGCGCGCAACGGCACGCTGAGCGAAACCGACGTCGACCAGATTTACGAAGCCTTCCTCTCCCCGACCCGCCTTGGCGAACGCATCGACAAGGTCGGCCATCGCGTGATGGACGAGATCGAGCAAGTCATGTCGATGGTGGACGCCGCCGTCGGCTCGGCGTCGAGCTACAGCGAAAGCCTCGCCGGCGTCAGCTTGCAACTCGGCAATACCGGCGACCGCGACGGCTTGCGTGCGATCGTGGAAAGCCTCGTTCACACCGCCAAGGAAATGGAAAGCGTCAACAACAAGCTCGAAGCACGGCTGAACGCATCCAAGCAGGAAATCAACCAGCTGCAGGAAAATCTCGAAGTCGTCCGCACCGAAAGCCTGACCGATCCGCTGACGTCGCTCGCCAACCGCAAATTCTTCGATCAGGCTTTGTCGAAGGCGATCGCCGACGCCTTCGCAAAGCAGGAGCCGTTGTCGCTCATGATGACGGACATCGACCATTTCAAGACCTTCAACGACACCTTCGGTCACCTCACCGGAGACCAGGTGCTGCGTCTGGTGGCGCTGTCGGTGAAGCAGAACGTCAAGGGGCAGGATCTCGCCGCGCGCTATGGCGGCGAGGAATTCGCCGTGATCCTGCCCAATACCGTGCTGCGCGCGGGCGTCACCGTCGCCGACCATATCCGCCGCGCGGTGATGACCAAGGAATTGATGAAGCGCTCGACCGGCGAACATCTCGGCCGCGTCACGATCTCGATCGGCGTCGCGAATCTGCGGCCGGACGACAGCGCCGCCTCATTGATCGGACGCGCCGACCAATGCCTTTATGCCGCCAAGCGCAACGGCCGCAACCAGGTGATCTGCGAAGCCGATCCGCAAGTGTCAGCCGCGGGAACGCAGTCCGAAGTCGCGTGAATCCGGGCGTTCGTCCGGGATACGGCGCGCAATCAAAAGCTCCAGGTCGCGAACAAATAACCGGTCAGTCCCTTCCCGCTCGCTCCCTTGAGCAGACCGAGCGGACCGCCGGGATCGATCTCGCTTTCCACATAGCCCGCCTCCGCTCCGATCTTGAAATCGTCAACCGGTTTCCAGACCAGGTTCGTGGCATAGCGCCGCGTACGAATGGCGGGATGGAAGTTTGGCGTTGAAACGTCGAGCGCGAGATAGCTCGCCATCACGTTCGATTCCCAACGATCAGACCAGACATGGTGATACGAACCGACGGCGCTCCAGCCTTCGGTTGTGACCTGCACGGGGATCACGCTCGCCAGACTGGACAGGTCGGCCGCTGTGCCGAGATAGGGAGAAGCGTTCACGGCGTAGGTCGCCTGCATGCTGAATTCGTTGCCGTCCTTGCCCCATTTCGCGGGCAATGTGAGGCCCGCGGTCGCAGCCCAGCCGATTTCACTGAACTCGGTCGGACGGCCCAGAAACGTCAGAAGTGGGCTCGTGCCGTTGATGCGAGCCTCGTGAATGAGACCGGCGAGCTGGAAGGATACGTCGTCGGCATCGTAATAGAGCTTCACGCTGCCGGCCGGATCGTCGGGATGGACAGTCATGAATTTGTTTCCCGGCGCCTGTGACGTCGGAAGTCCGGTCTCATAGGCGAATGTCAGCGTCCAATTCTTGCCCAGTTTGAACTCGTAGCCGGCGAGACCGACGGTGCGATTGGGAGCGGTGGCCGTAAACTGGAAATCGCCGTCCCAGAAATTCATCTGGCTGTCGGTGTATCCACCTGTGATCCCGGCCCAGCTGACAGTCGCCTCCGACAAGGTCGTGAGGCCGTTATTCCCGTCCGTGGTCGTCTTGTTGTACTCGACCGCAAACGTCGTCTTCATATCCCCCAACGCCGTTTTTCGAGTCGTATCGATCTGCAGGCTTGGATTGAAAGTCGAGAGTTCCGACGCGTTGGTGACGGCGCCTTGTCGCGTCGTCAGAAGCGGAATTCGCGACACGCTCGCCTTCTGTTTCTGATAGATGCCGGTTATCTCGCCCGAGATTTCGACGCAGGCCTCTTCCCATGCGAAGCGTTTCCAGGCCGGGACCGGCCTGGAAACGTCGTCGTCATCGGCGGCTTGAACACTGCAGGCGTTCGACGAACTGCCGGGCTTCGGCAGCGATTGCGCCAACGCCAGTCCCGGCGCGAACGCCGACAAAAGAAATGCGACACGCACGACCCAGGCACCCGGCACAACGCGTCCCCCCGGCCGGCATTGGGCCGACAGCTCACTGCTTCGTCAAGCGCGGCTGCCGTTTCTTTGGACGTTTCGCGGGGCGTTTCTCGTGGAGTTTCTTGGATTTGCTCTGCGGGCTGGATTTCGGATTCGGCCGGGTCTTGCGCTTACGTGCGCCGGATTTAGCGGTCGATGCCTGCTTGCGGATGGCGGCCGCGAGCGCATCGGACGCCCAGCGCGCGAGTTCATCCGGGTCGTCATAGAGACGGTCGGGCATGCGGCGGTAGGACATCACCGCCTGCCGGCCCGGTTTTCTTGAATAGGTGAACGGCGCGAGACCTTCCCGATCGAAGGCGGGCGCGTTTTTCTCATCGGCTTTGAGGTAGATGATGTCGTCCGCGACAAGCGCGAACATCGCATCGTCGGCGTAAATGCCGACGCCGCCGAACATGCGGCGCACGATGACCGGTCGGAACGCTGAAAAGAGATCGCGGAGAAAATCGGCGTCCACGCGCGCCGCGCTTTAGTGCACCTCGGCCGCCTCGCCCTGCGCGGGCGTGAGCTGCACGGATTCGCCACAGCCGCAAGCCGAGGTCTGGTTCGGGTTGTTGAACACGAACTGCGAGGAGAGCTTGTCGATCTTGTAGTCCATCTCGGTGCCGAGCAGGAACAGCACCGCCTTGGGGTCGATCAGGATCTTGACCCCCTTGTCCTCGACGATCTCGTCGGTCGGATTGATGCTCTGCGCATATTCCATGGTGTAGGCCATGCCGGCACAGCCGCCATTCTTCACGCCGACGCGAAGGCCCGCGACCGGACGCTCGGACTTCGACATGATGTCCTTGATGCGCGTTGCCGCGGCATCGGTCAGCTTCATCACCTGAGGACGGGGACGCGCCGTGGCCATCATGCTCTCCGGGACCGGTTTCGAATCATAACAGTTTGAAACGGCCGCATTAATTTGAAGTCAAAGCCTGCCGCAAATGTGGGGTGTTCGCGCAGGAAACACAAGTCACCACATATTGAGCACAAGGCGCGCCTCGTCCGACATGCGGCTCGGATCCCAGGGCGGATCCCACACCACCTGCACCTTGACCGGGCCGACGCCGGCGACACTCGCGACCGCGTTTTCCACCATGATCGGCAGTTCGGCAGCCGAGGGGCAATTGGGCGTTGTCAGGGTCATGTCGATATCGACCGCGCGATCGTCCTTGATATCGACCTTGTAGATCAGGCCGAGTTCGTAGATGTCCGAGGGGATTTCGGGGTCGAAAACGGTCTTCAGCGCGGCGACGATATCGTCCGTCATCCGCGTGACCTCTTCCTGAGGGAGGGCCGAAGCGTTATCCGCCGGAGCTGCGATATCCTTGGTCTCGTTGGTCATGCGAAGAAATCCTGCGCCTTGATCAGGGCCTGGGCAAGGCTGTCCACCTCGTCCTTGGTATTATAGAGCGCAAACGAGGCGCGGCAGGTGGCCGTCACGCCAAAACGGTTAAGAAGCGGCATCGTGCAATGAGTTCCGGCGCGGACCGCCACGCCGGAACGGTCGATGATGGTCGCGATGTCGTGCGGATGCGCGCCTTTCATCTCGAAGGAGACGATAGCGCCCTTTTCCCTGGCCGTGCCGATGATGCGCAGCGAATTGATCGCGCGCAGGCGTTCATGGGCGTATTTAACCAGCGCATCTTCATGCGCGCGGATGCGGCTCTTGCCGATGGAATTGACGTAATCGATCGCGGCGCCAAGCCCGATCGCCTGCACGATCGACGGCGTACCGGCCTCGAACTTATGCGGCGGATCGCCGTAGGTCACGCGGTCCTCGAACACGTCGCGGATCATCTCGCCGCCGCCGTTGAACGGAGGCATGGCGGCGAGATGCTCGTATTTGGCCCAGAGCGCACCAATGCCGGTCGGACCATAGATCTTGTGGCCGGTGAAAACGTAGAAATCGCAGCCGATATCCTGCACGTCGACGTCAAGATGCACCGCCGCCTGGCTGCCATCGATGAGCACCGGAATGCCGCGCGCCCTGGCGAGCGTCACGACGTCCTTCACAGGAACGATGGTGCCGAGCGCGTTCGACATCTGCGTGATCGCAATGAGCTTGGTGCGAGGACCAAGAAGCTTCTCGAATTCGTCGAGCAGGAAATTGCCGTCGTCATCGACCGGCGCCCATTTGATGACCGCGCCCTGCCGCTCGCGCAGAAAATGCCACGGCACGATGTTGGAATGGTGCTCCATGATCGAGAGCACGATCTCATCGCCGGCCTTGATGCGTTCGCGGCCGAAGGTATAGGCGACAAGGTTAATCGCCTCGGTCGCGTTGCGGGTGAAGATCACTTCTTCCTTGCGCGGCGCGTTCAGGAACGCCGCCACCTTCTCGCGCGCGCCCTCGTAAGCTTCAGTCGCGGCATTGGCGAGATAATGCAGGCCGCGATGCACATTGGCATATTCGTGCGTATAGGCATGCTGGATGCGGTCGAGCACGGCCTTGGGCTTTTGCGCGGAGGCCGCGTTATCAAGATAAACCAGCGGCTTGCCATAGACCTGCAAATCCAGCGCCGGAAAATCGGCGCGGATGCGGTTGACGTCGTAGGCGCCGTTGGTGGTCAGCATGTCATCCCCGCGCGGCAAGCCAGCGCTCTGCCTCGCTCATCAGCGCTTCGCGCAACGCTTCGTTCGCGATCGTCTCGACCGCGGCGCCGATGAACGCTTGAATGAGCAGCGCCTCGGCTTCCTTCGGCGGAATGCCGCGCGCCTTCAGATAGAACAGAAGATCTTCGTCGAGCGCGCCCGCGGTAGCGCCATGTCCGCACACCACATCGTCGGCGAAAATTTCGAGCTCGGGCTTGGCGTCGGCTTCGGCGCCTTCCGAAAGCAGGAGCGCGTGCGTCGCCATCTTGCCGTCGGTCTTTTGTGCGTCCGGGCGCACGATGATCTTGCCCTGGAATACCGAGCGGGCTTCGTCGTCGACCACCGACTTGAAGGTCTCGCGGCTGGTGCAATGCGGCACGGCGTGATCAATCACAAGCGTGTTGTCGGCATGCTGGCGCGCTCTGAGCAGCGACGCGCCGCTGATATTGGCGTTCGTTTCCTGCCCGCCGAGACGCATAAAAATCTGGTTGCGCACAACCGCGCCGCCGGTCGTGAACGTAAAGTCGCCGATGCGCGCCTTGGCGCCGATATCGGCGATCAAGGTGCCGACATGGATCGCCTTGTCGCCCTCATGCGCGATCTTGATATGGTCGAATTGCGCCTCATCGCCGACCGACAATTCGAGCGCGTGATTGACCTGATACTCGATCCCGGCCGGACCTTCGTGGCTTTCGATCAATGTCGCCTTCGCGCCCTTGCCGATCATCACGAGCGAGCGGGCGAAAATCGAAACCGCCTTGTCGCCGCTGGTCACGAAAGCCAGATGCAATGGCTTGTCGATCACTGCGCTGTCAGCGACACGGATCACCGCGCCATCGCCCATGAAGGCGGTATTGAGCGTGACCGCCGGATCATCCTTCGCCGGAGACGCGCGGCCGAGAATTTTCAGAACATGCGGGTCGGCTTTGGCAAGCGCATCGGCCAGCGAGCCAATGGTGAGACCCTTTTCCAGCGCCGAAAGATCGGACAGGTCAGGCGCGAACACGCCATCGACAAAAACGATCCGCCGTGCGCCGACGGCGGCCAGCCATTGGCCGGCATCCTTCGCGCGCGATTTCGCTTTGGCGTCCGG
The DNA here is from genome assembly GCA_945878025.1 of Pseudorhodoplanes sinuspersici. Lineage (GTDB taxonomy): Bacteria > Pseudomonadota > Alphaproteobacteria > Rhizobiales > Xanthobacteraceae > Pseudorhodoplanes > Pseudorhodoplanes sinuspersici_B. The sequence continues at coordinate 9,688 of CAMDXM010000045.1, forward strand.
CGGGAGGGCGAGCGGCTTCGAATCGCGCATCACCGCGCGCAGATCGGTATATTTCCATTCCTCGATGCGCCGGTGCGGCAGGCCCTGCTGCTCGAACACCTTGAACGCCGCTTCACGCAGCGCCATAACGTCGCCCGCGCCCGGCAGCTTCGCCTTGCTGGCAAGATACGAATCCAGCAACCCCTGCTCGGCAACCGTCCTGATCTGGCGGACCTCGGCGTTCATTCGGCGGCCTCGGCATATTGCGCATAGCCGCGCGCTTCGAGTTCGAGCGCGAGCTCCTTGCCGCCGGTTTTCACGATGCGCCCCCGCGACATCACATGCACGACGTCGGGCACGATGTGGTCGAGCAGGCGCTGGTAATGCGTGATCACGAGGAAGGCGCGTTCCGGCGAGCGCAGGCGGTTGACGCCTTCCGACACAACTTTCAGCGCATCGATATCGAGGCCGGAATCGGTCTCGTCGAGCACGGCCAGACGCGGCTCGAACATGGTCATCTGCAGGATTTCCGCGCGCTTCTTTTCACCGCCGGAAAACCCGACATTGACCGAGCGCTTGAGCATGTCCGGATCGATCTCGAGCTTGGCCGCGGCCTCGCGCACTTTCTTCAGGAAATCCGGCGTCGAATATTCGCCTTCGCCGCGCTTCTTGCGCTGCGCGTTCACCGCGGTGCGCAGGAAGGTCATGGTGGCGACGCCCGGAATTTCGACCGGATACTGGAACGCCAGGAACAACCCCTTGGCCGCGCGCTCGTCCGGCGCCATGTCCAGAATGCTCCTGCCGTCGAGCAGCACGTCGCCCTCGGTGACCTCGTAATCAGCCTTGCCGGCCAGCACATAGGCGAGCGTCGACTTGCCGGAGCCATTCGGGCCCATGATGGCGTGCACTGTCCCCTTCTCGATGGTCAGATCGAGGCCGTTGAGGATTTTCTTGCCGTCGATTTCAACGTGCAGGTTTTTGATTTGCAAAAGTGACATTGTTTTCTCTTGTAAGCGGAATTAGCCAACCGAGCCTTCGAGGCTGATCGAAATCAGTTTCTGCGCTTCGACGGCGAACTCCATCGGCAGCTGCTGCAGCACATCTTTCACGAAGCCGTTGACCACGAGCGCGGTCGCCTCTTCAGCCGACAGCCCGCGCTGGCGGCAATAGAACAGCATGTCCTCGGAGATTTTCGACGTTGTGGCTTCGTGCTCGAACACGGCGGATGAATTCTTCGCCTCAAGATACGGCACGGTATGCGCGCCGCATTTGTCGCCGACCAGCAACGAGTCGCAATTGGTGAAATTGCGCGCATTGCTCGCCTTGCGGTGCGCCGAGACGAGACCGCGATAGGTGTTCTGCGACTTGCCGGCCGCGATGCCCTTGGAGATGATACGGCTCGTCGTGTTTTTGCCCAAGTGAATCATCTTGGTGCCGGAATCGACCTGCTGGCGGCCATTCGAAATCGCGATCGAATAGAACTCGCCGCGGGAATTGTCGCCGCGCAGGATGCAGCTCGGATATTTCCAGGTGATGGCCGAGCCGGTCTCGACCTGCGTCCACGAAATCTTCGAATTCTTCTCGCGGCAATCGCCGCGCTTGGTCACGAAGTTGAAGATGCCGCCCTTGCCTTCGGCATCGCCCGGATACCAGTTCTGCACCGTCGAATATTTGATCTCGGCGTCTTCGAGCGCCACGAGCTCGACCACCGCCGCATGCAGCTGGTGCTCATCGCGCATCGGCGCGGTGCAGCCTTCGAGATAGCTCACGTAAGAGCCCTTGTCGGCGATGATGAGCGTGCGCTCGAACTGGCCGGTGTCTTTTTCGTTGATGCGGAAATACGTCGACAATTCCATCGGGCAGCGCACGCCCGGCGGCACGTAGACGAACGAACCGTCGGAGAACACCGCCGAATTCAACGTTGCAAAGAAGTTGTCGGTCACCGGCACGACCGAGCCGATATATTTCTTCACGAGGTCGGGATGCTCGCGCAAAGCTTCCGAAATCGGCATGAAGATCACGCCCGACTTCTTCAACTCGGCCTGGAAGGTGGTGGCGACCGAAACCGAATCGAACACGGCATCGACCGCGACGCGGCGCTCGCCTTCCGGGCGCACGACGCCAGCCAGCATTTCCTGCTCGCGCAGCGGAATGCCGAGTTTCTCGTAGGTGCGCAGGATTTCCGGATCGACCTCATCCAGAGAGTTCAGCGCCGGTTTCTTCTTCGGCGCGGAGTAATAATAATAGTCCTGATAGTCGATCTTCGGATAATCGACGCGCGCCCAAGTCGGCTCACGCATGGTCAGCCAGCGGCGAAAAGCCTCGAGCCGCCATTCCAGCATCCAGGCCGGCTCGTTCTTCTTTTCCGAAATGAAGCGGACGGTGTCTTCATTCAGGCCCTTCGGGGCCTTGTCGGATTCGATGATGGTCTCGAATCCATACTTGTATTGATCAACGTCGATACGTCGAACCTGATCGACGGTCTCTTGTACGGCCGGCATTTGTCCCTCTTCGCGGTTTCAAGGACCGCGGGTTGGATGAAGTCGGTTATGGTCTAGTCGCTTTCGCGCTCGGTCACCTTTTTGCGGGGAGCCTGGGCGGCCGCATCAGGCGGCGAGCCCGTTTCGCTCCTTATTTAGGGATTTTGAGAGCTTATTCCAAGCATTCAGGAACCTTTCGATATCGCTGTCCGTAGTCGCAGGGCCAAGGCTTGAGCGGATCGCGCCTTCGGACAGAACCTTATGGACGCCCATCGCCGCCAGAACATGGGACGGCTGTACCTTGCCCGATGAACAGGCCGCCCCGGACGACACCGCGACCCCGTCGAGGTCGAAGGCGATGACCGCCGTTTCGGCCTTGATGCCCGGCAGGGCGAAAAGAATGGTGTTGGGAAGCCGCTCGGCATCCGCGCCGAAAATAACCGCCTCCGGCGTCATGGCCTTGAGGCCCGCTTCCAGCCGATCGCGCATCTCCCGCATGCGAACGATATCCGCATCGAGCGATTGCAGCGCGGCGGCCGCGGCCGCGCCAAAACCGGCGATTCCGGCGACGTTTTCCGTTCCCGCCCGGCTGCCTCGTTCCTGTCCGCCGCCTTTGATCAACGGTTCGGCAATGTGAGTTCCGGGGGCGCGCACCAGCGCGCCAACACCCTTCGGCCCGCCGAGCTTGTGCGCCGAGAGCGTGAGCAGATCCGCGCCGAGCGCGGTCATATCGAGCTTCATGCGGCCGGGCCCCTGCACAGCATCGACATGCAACAGGCCGCGGGCCTCATGCACGATGTCAGCGGCTTCCCGCACCGGCTGGATCACACCGGTTTCGTTGTTGGCCAGCATGATGGACACCAGCGTGCGGCCGCCCACCGATACGTACTTGACCAGCATGACTTTGAGCGCCGCGAGATCGACCACGCCCTGCGCGGTGACCGGAATTTCGCTGACCGCACCGGCCGGGAACCGGCCGCCACTGCGCACGGACGGATGCTCGATGGCGCTCATCAGCAGACGCTGCAACGGAACCTTGTCGCCCGCGCGCGTGATGAATGGCGTCAGCGCCAGCGCATTGGCCTCGGTTCCACCCGACGTGAAAACAACGTCTGCCGCGTCGGCGCCGACAAGCTTTGCCACCTGCTCGCGCGCGTCCTCGATCAGGCGGCGCGCAGCGCGGCCTTCGCCATGGACCGAGGACGGATTGCCGCTATGCTCAAGCGCGGCCAAGACCGCAGCCTTGGCTTGCGGCCGCAGCGGCGCCGTCGCATTCCAGTCCAGATAGGCCCGGTCGGCCATAACTACCCCAATACCTAGCTCTCTTGCAGTGCAGTAGCTTTACCAGACTTCCGATCGTGCTTGCATTTGGCCCCTGCAATCGTGATAGAAAGCCGATGTCGCGCCTGGATGGCCCCGCTTTCAGCGGTTGCGGCTGAAGAGGCACCTTCTTACTTTAGAATGGTTCTAAATAGTTACGTGGGCCCGCTCATCCCGTCAAGCGCGCTTTAGTTCATCGCCGCGCCGCGCGGACCAAAAACATCCGATCGCCGAGGTCGAACATCCCGATGCCTGAAGTCATTTTCACCGGTCCGGAAGGTCGGATCGAAGGCCGCTACCATCCGGCGGCGCAGAAGAACGCGCCGCTCGCGATCATCCTGCATCCGCACCCGCAATTCGGCGGGAACATGAATCATCAGATCGTCTATCAGCTCTATTACGCGTTTGTGCACCGGAATTTCTCGGTGATCCGGTTCAATTTCCGCGGCGTCGGAAGGAGCCAGGGCTCGTTCGATCACGGCACCGGCGAATTGTCGGACGCCGCCTCGACGCTCGACTGGGCGCAGTCGATCAATCCGGAAGCGCGCTCCTGCTGGATCGCCGGCGTCGCCTTTGGCGCCTGGATCGGCATGCAGCTCCTGATGCGGCGTCCGGAGATCGAAGGCTTCATCTCAATCACCCCGCCGGCCAATCTCTACGATTTCTCGTTCCTCGCGCCCTGCCCGTCGTCCGGGCTGATCGTGCATGGCGAAAAAGACATCGTGGTGCCGCCGAAGGACGTGACCGGCCTTGTCGACAAGCTCAAGACTCAGAAGGGCATCGTGATCGAGCAGAAGATCATTCCCGGCGCCAATCATTTCTTCGACGGCAAGATCGAGCCGCTGATGCAGTCCGTCGGCGCCTATCTCGACAAGCGTCTGAAGATCGAGCGCAAGCCCAGCGCCGCTTAACATCGGGCGGCGCACATGGCCGGGCGGAAAATGACCGGACGAAAATTAGTCGTCCTCGCCGCCGGTGTCGTCGTCCTGTTATGCGCCGGATGGGGCGCTTACCATTACATGTTCAGCGTGCCCGGCACGCCGTATCAGGGATCGCTGCCGGCGTTGACGCAGGAAGAGCGCACGCTCGCGGGGATTCTCAAGGCCCATATCGCGACGATCGCCGCGCGCGAGCACAATCTCGATCACTACGACGAACTGGAAAAGGTTGCGCTCTACATCGAGCGCGCACTCGCAGGTTACGGCTACAAGACCGTGCCGCAGCAATACACAATGCGCGGAAAGCAGATCCGCAATATCGAGGCGACCATCGAAGGCGAAACGCCGGATGCGGAAACGATCGTCATTGGCGCACATTACGACAGCGCGGAGGACACGCCGGGCGCGGACGACAACGCCACCGGCACAGCCGCCGTGCTGGAACTCGCCCGATTATTGTCCGACCTGAAAGGCAAGACTCCAAAGCGCATTCGCCTTGTTCTGTTCGTCAATGAAGAGCCGCCCTATTTCGCCACGTCCGACATGGGCAGCGCGCGATATGCCCGCGCCCTGGCGCAGCGCCGCGAACGCGTCATCGCGATGTATTCGCTTGAAACGCTCGGTTTCTATTCCGACGCCGATGGCAGTCAAAAATACCCCTTCCCGCTCGGATTGTTGTTTCCGGACCGTGGCGATTTCATCTCGTTTGTGGGCCTGCTCGGTTCGCGCTCGCTCGTTCACCACGCGATCCGCTCATTCCGCTCGCATACGCAATTTCCGTCCATCGGCGGGGTCGCACCCGGCTTTATCGCCGGCATCGCCTGGTCGGATCACCGCTCGTTCGCGTATGAAGGCTTTCCCGCACTGATGATCACGGACACGGCCCCGTTCCGTAATCCGCATTATCACGAGCCCACCGACACGCCGGACAAGATCGACAACGAGCGATTGGCGCGCGTCGTTAAGGGCATCGAGCGCGTCATTCGCGATCAGGCGAAGTAACTTTCATTCCGGACGCCGCCAACGGGTCCGCGCAAAGCGCGGCCCGATGACAGGCTCCGCGGCAATCCGGAATCCAGATACCAGTACCGCTGCATCTGGATTCCGGGTTCGCGCGTTGCACGCGCGCCCCCGGAATGACAGTTAGGGTTTCACCAACACGCCGCCCTGCATCGGTTTCGCCACGCCCGTTGTGGTCGGAAAGGTGATCGGCAATCCCCGCAGATGCCGCGCGGCCATATAGGCGAAGGCCTGCGCTTCGACCGAGTCCGAATTCCAGCCAGCGGCGCTCGCGGTCTCGACTTTCGCGGGCGCGAGCCGTTGCTCCAGCATGCGCATCAATGTGACATTCTGTGCGCCGCCTCCGGCCACGATCCATGTCTGCGGCGGGAACGGAAGCAACGGCACGATTGCCGCGACCGACGCCGCCGTGAGCGCGGTCAGCGTCGCCGCCCCGTCAACGACGCTCTTGTCCGAAAGCCGCGCCTGCGCCGCGACCCATGCGCGAAAGTCATTGCGGTCGAGCGATTTCGGCGGTTTCTGCGCAAAGAACGGATGCGCCAGCACGCGCTTCACCGCGGCCTCGTCCACCTGCCCTTGCGCGGCATTGACGCCGGCCGGATCGAGGCCGACGCCAGCGCGTTCGCGCATGAAATCGTCGATCAGCGCGTTGCCGGGACCCGTATCGCAGGCGTAAGGGTCGGGAAATCCGTCGATGAAGGTCACGTTCGCGACGCCGCCGACATTGAGCACCGCGACCGGATGCGGACGTTCGATCATGCGCGCCAATGCGCGGTGATAAACCGGAACGAGCGGCGCGCCCTGCCCGCCCGCGGCGACATCGGCCGCGCGAAAGTCGTACACCACCGGAATTCCAAGCTCGCGCGCCAGCGCGGGGCCATCGCCGATCTGAATGGTGAGTTTACGCTCAGGCCGATGCAGCAATGTCTGGCCGTGGAATCCGACCACGTCGATGGTCTTGCCATCGATCCGGTTGGCGTCGAGAAAAACCTTCACGGCGCCCGCGTGCAGCACGGTCACCATGCGCTCGGCCTCGGCGACAAGGCCGGGCCTGCTGTCGCGGTCGTCGAGCGTGCGCGCCGCCTCGATCGCATCGCGCAGCAGCTTCGATTCGGAATCCTTGTAAAAATGCGTCGCCGAAGGACCGAAGCGGGCGATGATCTCGCCGTCGGTCTCGAGCGCCGCGACGTCGATGCCGTCCATCGAGGTGCCGCTCATCAGCCCGATGGCACGATAGGTCCGCACAACCCGCCCCATGGTTGAATCTCGTCCCGGACCTGTTACACCACCCGCGCCCAAAAGACGACAAAGTGGCGACAAGTGACATAGGGTTGCGGCACGGCAATGAGCGCCTACAAATCCGATTTCCTCCGTGTTCTGTCCGAGCGCGGATTCATCCACCAGGTCTCGGAACCCGAGGCTTTGGACGCGCGCGCCGCGGCCGGCCCGATCACCGCCTATATCGGCTACGATTGCACGGCCCCCTCGCTGCATATCGGGCATCTCCTTCCGACCATGATGCTGTACTGGATGCAGCAGACCGGCCATCGCCCGATCGCGCTGATGGGCGGCGGCACCACGCGCGTCGGCGACCCTTCCGGCAAGGACGAGAGCCGCAAGATTCTCACCGACGAGACCATCAACGAGAATCTGAAAAGCATCCGCAAGACGTTCGACAAGTTCCTGAAATTCGGAAGCGGCCCGACCGATGCGATCATGGCCAACAATGCGGACTGGCTGAACTCGCTCAATTACATCGACATGCTGCGCGACGTCGGACGGCATTTTTCCGTCAACCGCATGCTGTCCTTCGATTCGGTGAAGATGCGGATCGACCGCCAGCAGGAATTATCGTTCCTCGAATTCAACTACATGATCCTGCAGGCCTATGACTTTGTGGAACTGCACAAGCGCCATGGCTGCATCCTGCAGATGGGCGGCTCCGACCAATGGGGCAACATCGTCAACGGCATCGACCTCGGACGCCGGATGATGAATGCGCAGCTTTTTGCCCTCACCGCTCCGCTGATCACGACCTCGTCCGGCGCCAAGATGGGCAAGACCGCCGCCGGCGCGGTGTGGCTCAACGCCGATCTGTTGAGCCCGTACGATTACTGGCAGTTCTGGCGCAACACCGAGGACGGCGACGTCGAGCGTTTTCTCAAGCTGTTCACGATCCTGCCGCTCGACGAGATCAAGCGTCTCGGCGCATTGAAAGGCGCGGAACTCAACGACGCGAAGAAAACACTGGCGACCGAGGCGACCGCGCTGATGCACGGACGCGCCGCGGCCGATCAGGCCGCCGACACCGCGCGCCAGACTTTCGAGGAAGGCACGCTCGCGCAATCGCTCCCGACCATCGAGATCAAGCGCGCCGATCTCGACAACGGCCTTGGCTTTCTCACCGCCAGCGTGGAGGCAGGCCTCGTCGCCTCGACCAGCGAGGCGCGCCGTCAGATCAAGGGCGGCGGTCTCAAGGTCAACGACGTGACCGTGACCGACGAGAAGATGCTGCTGACGCCGAAGGACCTCACGCCCGAAGGCGTCATCAAGCTATCGCTTGGACGCAAGAAGCACGTGCTGGTGAAGCCGGTCTGACAGTCTCGATTTACTGCGCCGGACTCGGGCTGGTATAGGCGCTCGGACGCTCCGCGGGCGGCGTCGCGTTCGGAAACTCGAAGAATTTCCGCAGCAGGCCCGGCGCCACCGCCGAAATCGGATTGACGCGCAAAACCGGCGCGTTCGGCGCACCGACGACCTCGTACGTAATGCCGAGCAGACCTTCATTGCTGCCGCCGAGGAA
>CAMDXM010000046.1 GCA_945878025.1 Pseudorhodoplanes sinuspersici
TCGCCTTTGAGAACGTCGTCGGGGTAGCGCGCGGGGTCGAATGTCCGGGCCGCGGCGATCGCCGCCGCCTTGTCGTCCGGAAGCCCTCCGGCTTCGAGAACCGCCTTGGCCACCGCGCGATAGAGCAAGCCGCTGTCGAGATGATCGAAGTCGTAATAGGCCGCGAGACGCCTGGCGAGCGTGCCCTTGCCCGACGCCGCCGGACCATCGATTGCGATAATCATAGCGCGATGATCATGCCAGCTCCGCCCCCATCCGGCGCATCAGCCCGGTGAAATCCGGAAAGCTGGTCGCGATGAAACTCGCATCGTCGACCGCGACGCCCTTCTGCGCGCCGAGACCCATGACAAGAGCCGACATCGCGAGCCGGTGATCCATATGCGTCTTGACCATGCCGCCGCCCGCGACCGCGCCCTTGCCGTTGACGATCAGATCGTCGCCTTCGATCGACACGTCGGCGCCGTTGACGCGCAGCATGTCCGCGGTCGCGGCGAGGCGGTCGGATTCCTTCACCCGCAATTCATGCAAGCCGCGCATGCGCGTCGTGCCGCTTGCGAATGACGCGATCACCGCGAGGATCGGATATTCGTCGATCATCGAGGGCGCGCGCTCGGGCGGCACCTCGACGCCGCGCAATTGCGATGCACGCACGCGGATATCCGCGACCTCCTCGCCGCCTTCGTTGCGGACGTCCAGCATTTCGATCGACGCGCCCATTTCGCGCAAAGTCGTGAACAGGCCGGTGCGCAGCGGATTGGTCATCACGCCTTCCAGCACGATGTCGGAGCCGGGAACGATGAGCGCGGCGGCCATCGGGAACGCCGCCGATGACGGATCGGACGGAACGCGTACCGACGCCGCCGACAATTCCGGCTGGCCCTTGAGCGCCACGCGCCGTCCATGCGCGCCATGCGGCGTCACGGAAAGCTGCGCCCCGTAATGCACCAGCATCTTCTCGGTGTGATCGCGGGTGGCTTCTTTCTCCAGCACAATGGTCTCGCCCGGCGCCGAGAGAGCGGCGAGCAGCACGGCGGATTTCAACTGGGCCGACGCAGCCGGGGGCTCATACACGATCGGGATCGGATCGCGCGCGCCCTGCAGGGTCAGCGGCAGCCGTCCCCCGTCTGCGATGATTTTCACTTTCGCGCCCATTCGTTCCAGGGGGTCGAGCACGCGCTTCATCGGCCGCGAACGCAGGGAAGCGTCGCCGTCGAACGCGGCCACGATCGGGCAGCCGGCCACAGCGCCCATGACGAGGCGGCAGCCGGTCCCCGAATTGCCGAAATCGAACGCGGCCTCAGGTTCGCGAAATCCGCCGACGCCGACCCCGTGCACGCTCCAGGCGCCTTCGCCGGTCCGCTCGACCCTCGAGCCCATCGCCCGCATAGCCTTGGCGGTATTGATGACGTCCTCGCCTTCCAGGAGCCCGGTGACGCGGCTTTCGCCGACGGCGAGCGCGGACAAGATCAATGCACGGTGCGAGATGGACTTGTCGCCGGGCACGCGGACGCAGCCCTTGAGTGCGGTCGAGCGGCGTGCGGTGAGCGGTGACGCGGACGATATGTGATTCAAGGCGGCGATCCGGCGAAAAGGCGGGTCCTCCTACCATGCGGGGACGCACGAGGCGAGGTTTTGGCCCAAGGTTTGGCCATGCTCCGGCGATGCGGGAAGACCGGGCTCGGGAAATGACGCGGAAACGGCCCTGATACTCTATTGACAGCGGGCTGTTCTGCGGCCAAACGGAACGCCAATTCCCCAGACCCTTGAGGATCGATATCGTGGCAAAGCCAGAGCTTGGCACCAAGCGCCTATGCGGTTCCTGCGGCGCAAAATTCTACGATCTCAGCAAAGACCCGATCGTCTGCCCAAAATGCAGCACGGTGTTTCAGATCGTCGTGCCGGTAAGCCGCGCGCGTCCTGACGCCGCCGGCCGGGCTGCCGCCGCTGCGGCGGCGGGTGTCGCGGCAGCGGCCGCGGCGGCAGCCGCCGCCGCCAAAGTCAAAGAGGCCGAAGTCGTCGAGCAGGAGGAAGGCGCCGATTTCGTCTCGCTTGAAGACGCCGACGCCGAGGCCCAGGGCAAGAAGACCGAGGCCGGCGATATCCCCGACACCGACGATATCGAGGTCGAGGAAGACGAAAGCATGGACGACGCCGCCTTCATCCAGGAAGAGGAAGAAGGCGATCCGGATGTCACCGATATCATCGGCGACGGCATCCCGAAGGAAGAGGAGACTTGAGCCGGCCGCGACTTTATGATGTGACGTCGCGCCAGGATATTTGGCGGCGGGACATATAGAGACGAGACCGATAGCGACGAGACTCAAAGCGAATTGGGGCCATAGCTCAGCTGGGAGAGCGCTTGCATGGCATGCAAGAGGTCGGCGGTTCGATCCCGCCTGGCTCCACCAAATTCCCGCCCGTCAAAAGGGCCGCCTTTCTGAAAGCCGCCTTTTGGCGGCTTTCTATTTGGCCGGCGGAAACAAGCGGTTCCCACCCCGTTCTTGAAGACTTAACCGCCTGTGCCCATATTGATGGAGTCGGCCGGACAGGGTGTCCGGGCGGCAGGGGTGCCTTCATGGGCCCCGTCAAAGTCGCTTCTCGAATGAGGGCTTTGCGATGTCACGAGTGCCATCGTTATCCAGTCCGTTTCTTCTCGGCTTCGACGAGATCGAGCGTGCGCTCGACCGCGTCACCAAGGCCGCCGACGGCTACCCTCCCTACAATATCGAGCGGCTTGCTCGCGACGAGCGCGATCCGGAACGTCTTCGCATCACGCTTGCGGTCGCGGGCTTCACGCTCGATCAGCTCGACGTCACGGTCGAGGAAAACCAGCTCGTCATCCGCGGCCGCCAGGCCGAGGACAAAAGCCGGAACTTCCTTCATCGCGGCATCGCGGCCCGCCAATTCCAGCGCACTTTCGTGCTGGCCGACGGGATGGAGGTTCTTTGCGCCGATCTGAAAAACGGATTGCTGTCGGTCGATCTCGCGCGTCCGGAGCCGGATCGCATTGTGCGGACCGTGTCGATCACACCGCATGACTAGATGACGCATTTCCGGATGGCGAACCGGTCCCTACTTCGTCTGGAAATGCTTTAACGGTGGAACGATGTCTCGCAAGAGGCATCAACAATGAGAGGAGTCGAGGCCATGACCAACGACCCTGTGTTGAACAAGACTGCGATGACGGATCAGGCGTTTTCCATACTGGGCGACGGAAAGATCGCCTATGTGAAGCCGATCCGTTCGGAAGACGTGCACGGCATGTATCCGCAGGCGCCCGAATTGCAGCCGGGTCTGCAGCTCTTCGCGCTTCATGCCGCGGATGGCACGCCGATCATGGTCACCGATTCGCGCGAGGCCGCGATCGCGAATGCGTGGAGCAACGAACTGGAAACTGTCAGCCTTCACTGACACGCGTGACGCGCCGCCCAGGTTCCGGAAAATCCAAAAAGACGAACCGCGCCGGATGACGGCGGCCTTCAGGCCGCCGCCGACGGCGTCATCGTGAGCACGGCGTAGAGCGCTTCGGAAGCGCTCGATTCCCGGAGCTTGTGGGCGATGTCCGGATCGCGCAGCAGCCGGGCGACGCTGGCCAGCGCCTTGAGATGATCGGCGCCGGCGCCTTCCGGGGCCAGCAGCAGAAAGACCAGATCGACCGGCTGGCCATCGAGCGATTCGAAGTCGATCGGACGGTCGAGGCGAGCGAACAGCCCGAACAGCTTTTCGAGTTTGGGCAATTTGCCGTGCGGAATGGCGATGCCGTGCCCGATGCCGGTCGAGCCGAGCTTCTCGCGCTGCATCAGCGTATCGAAAATCACGCGTTCATTTTGCCCGCACAAAATAGCGGCGCGCGCGGCAAGGTCCTGGATCGCCTGCTTCTTGCCATTGACCTTGAGCGCGGGAACGACCGCGCTTGGGCTGACGAAATCGATGAGCGGCATGGAACGGGTCCAAAAGGTCCGTGGCGGTTGGTCAAAATGGGGCGGAAGGCGGCGGACCATAAGGACGGCCCGCGATGGCGTCAATGGGCGTTTGCACCGTCATCAGCCGTGCTTTGCGGTTCGTGAATTTTGTGACTTGACGCGAATTATCGTTGCGACGCCGAGCTTTGCTTGTCTCGCCGCCGTTGCACCGACGACGCGATGCGCATGGCTTCGCGATATTTTGCCACCGTGCGGCGCGCGATATCGATTCCCGATTCGCGCAGCTTTTCCACAATGGTGTCGTCCGACAGCACCGCGTCCCGCGTCTCGGCGTCGATCATGATCTTGATGCGATGCCGCACGGCCTCCGCCGAATGCGCCTCGCCGCCGTCGGAGGACGGGATCGACGAGGTGAAGAAATATTTCAGCTCGAAAATGCCGCGGCTGGTCGCCATGTATTTGTTGGCGGTGACGCGCGAGACCGTGGATTCGTGCATGGAGATCGCGTCCGCCACGGTCTTGAGATTGAGCGGGCGCAGGTGCTGGACGCCGTGCATGAAGAAACCGTCCTGCTGCTTCACGATTTCGGTCGCGACTTTCAGGATCGTGCGGGCGCGCTGATCGAGCGCGCGGATGAGCCAGGTCGCCGACTGCAATTGCTCGGCCAGATAGGATTTCTCGGTCGGTTTGGCGGCCGTCTTCGAAACGCGCGCATGGTAGGTCTGGTTCAGGAGGATTTTCGGCAAGGTGTCGGAATTCAGCTCCACCGCGAAAGCGCCGTCCGGTGTCTGGCGCACGAATACGTCGGGCACGATCGGCTGCACGGTAGTGGAGCCGAAGGCGAGGCCCGGTTTCGGATTGAGCCGTTTGATCTCGGCGATCATGTCGGCGAGATCTTCCTCGTTGACGCCGCACAGCTTGCGCAGGCCGCTGAAATCCCGCTTGGCCAGAAGATCGAGATGCGACAGCAAGGCGGCCATCGCCGGGTCGTAGCGGTTGCGATCGCGCAACTGGATCGCAAGGCATTCGGTGAGATTGCGCGCACAGACGCCGGCGGGATCGAAGCTGTGCAGGATCGCAAGCACCGCCTCGATTTCGGATAACGGCGCGCCCAGTTTCTCCGCGACGGTCGCAACATCGATGGTCAGATAACCCGACTCGTCGACCGCATCGATCAGGTGCTGGCCGATGATGCGGCGGACCGGATCGCTGATCGCGAGCGCGAGCTGCTCGGCGAGATGCTCGGGCAGCGTGCGCTCCGCCGACACAAAGGCTTCGAGATTATATTCGGAATCGTCCCGCCCGCCGGAACCGACGCTCGCCCATTCCGAATAGGTCGCGCTGGCGTCATCGCTGCGCGCGCTCGATGCCGACTGATCGGAATCCTCCGGGAACACGTTGTCGAGCCGCGTGCCGAGCTGGTCTTCCATCGCGCCGCGGCTGACTTCGAGATTGTCGCCCATCCATTCAGCCGCGCCCTCGCCTTCTCCCATGTCTCCGCTGGGGAATTCGCCGTTGGCGGCGGATGGCGCTTCGAACAGGCCTTCGCCGGAAATCTCGACAGCAGGCGCCTCGCCCTCGCTCGCCCGCTCCAGCAACGGGTTTTTTTCGAGTTCGTCATCGACATAGGCCGCCAGATCCAGGTTGGAGAGCTGCAGCAGCTTGATGGCTTGCATCAGCTGCGGCGTCATCACCAGCGCCTGGGACTGGCGGAATTCCAATCGGGTGGTCAGTGCCATAAGTCGCTTTTAACGCCTCGGCACGATTTGTGCATATATAAAATAGGCGCAGGGTTAGTGCGCCGAAAATCCATTATAAATCAACAAGCAAGGGGTTCCACCCGGCGGCAGAGGAAGGCCTCCGCCGCAACATTGGGCGCCGAATAAAAGAATCTAGAGGCGGAATTCCTCGCCCAGATAGAGGCGACGCACGTCCGGATTATTGACGATATCGTCGGTCCGGCCCTCCATCAGCACCTCTCCGGAATAGAAAATGTAGGCGCGGTCGGTGAGGCCGAGGGTCTCGCGGACATTGTGGTCCGTGATCAGGACGCCGATGCCCCGGTAGGTCAGGTGCTTCACCAATTGCTGGATGTCTCCGACCGCGATCGGGTCGATGCCGGCAAAGGGTTCGTCGAGCAGCATGTAATTCGGCCGGGTCGCGAGCGCGCGCGCGATTTCCACGCGGCGGCGCTCGCCGCCCGACAGCGCGATGGTCGGCGTCTTGCGAAGCCGCGTGATGCCGAATTCCTCCAGCAATCCGTTGAGATCGTGCTCGCGGCGTTTCTTGTCGGGCTCGACCACTTCCAGCACCGAACGGATATTCTGCTCGACATTCAGCCCGCGGAAAATCGAGGCTTCCTGCGGCAGATAACCGATGCCAAGGCGCGCGCGCTGATACATCGGCAAGCCGGTGACGTCGTGGCCGTCGAGTTCGATGCTGCCGCGGTCGGCCTTGATCAGTCCGGTGATCATGTAGAAGACGGTGGTCTTGCCGGCGCCGTTGGGGCCGAGCAGACCGACGGCTTCGCCCCGGCGCACATAGAGGCTCGTGCCTTTCACGACCTTGCGGTTGCCGAAACTCTTCTCGACGCTATGCGCGGCGAGATAGCCCTGCCCCGGCGACGAGCGTCCCGGCTTGTCGTCGCGCTGCGACCAATGCGGCTGGGGAGGCGCGCCGCCATTGCCGCGCCGCGCCTCGGGCGGACGTCTTGGCTCCGGCGCGCGCGCAGGTTCCGGCGCATAGGCCGGTTCGGGCGCGCGGCCGATATCCGGATTGCGGCGGCCCGGGCGCGCGCTATCGTTGCCGCTGTAAAGCTGCTCGAATTCGACGCGCCAGGATTGCGACGCGTTTTTTCGCTTACGCCGGCCGCGGCGTGATCGGTTGAAGAAACGGAGGATGTCGTCGAGCACGCTGCCTCAGGGCTGCCGGTCGATGCGCCGGGTGATAGTCGCTCGCGAGCCCGCTTTCAACCGCGAGTTAGTCATCAAAGCCGTTAATAAATGCCGCGCGGAGCGACGGGCTTGGCGCGCTCGGGAGCCGCGCCGACATCCCGGGTGGCCGGACGGACGGGCGTCGCCTCTTCCTCTTTATCCTTGCCGGCATCCTTGACCTTGCCGGCGCTCTTGGCCTTGCTGGAATCCTTGTCTTTATCGCCATCCTTGCCGGCGCCGGACTTGGCGTCCGACGAGCCGCTGGCCGGCACGAACAGCCCCTGCACACGGCCGCCGCCCGATTCAACGCGCGCGGCGCCGGTCGCCATATCCACCACCAGACGGTCGCCGCGCAGCACGTTCTGGCCCTGCGTCACCGTCACTTTGCCCGAGAGCGTGATGGTCTGGGTCTTCATGTCGAAAATGCCGGTTTCCCCGGTCGCGGTCTGATCCTTCTGGGTCACGACCACCCCGCCCTTGGCCTCCAGGCGCTTGATCGCGGAACTGCCGCCCGGTCCCGGCTGCGCCGCCTTCATGCCGCCGGATGATTTGCTGTCGGTGTCGTAGAACACGAGCAGCGACTTGCAGCGCATATTGGTGTCGCCCTGCGTGACATTCACGTCGCCGGAAAAAGTCGCGACCTTGTCCTTGTCGCGTACTTCGAGCGAGGCGGCTTCGATCTGCACCGGCTTGTCCTTGTTCTGCGAGAAGCCTTGCAGCGCATTGGGGACGCCCTGCTGCGCCGATGCGGCCGCGCACATCAGCGCGAAGGAAATCGCGGCGCCGGCCGCGACGCGCACGGCCGCGGAGCCGCGGATGTTGCCGCAACGGGTCATTGCGCGCCCGCCTGTTTGGCCGTGTCTTTCGCGGCCGTGTCCTTCGCAGCCGCCGGCTGTTCGGGGTTCAGATACATCACGACGCCGCCGCCGAAGCGGATGACTTCGCCGGAATTGATCACTTCCAGGCGGTTCGCGTTCAATTTGCCGCGGGACATTTTCACTTCCACCGGCTTGTCGGACGTGATGTTGCCCTTGCGTATCTCCACCACCGCGTCGGCCAGCCGCGCCTCGTAGCCGTTGGTGGATGTGAGCAGGATATTCGGCCCGAGCGTCAGGATCTCGGTCTTGGTGTTGTAGATGCCGCCGACGGTGACAAGCTCCGCCGAGTTGTTGTCCTGCATGGCGAGCTTGGCGCGCAAGTCCTTCAGCTCGACGAATTCAGGCTTGGCCATGTCCTGGGCGGCCGCCTTGGCGGTGACTTCATAGCCGCGCTGGTCGCGCGTATAGCCCGCGAGCCTTGGCGATTCCATCGTGATTTTGGTGCCGGATACGATGAGCGTTCCGAGGTCGTTCGGCAGCTTGTAGGACAGCCGCCCGGAGCCGAAGAACGTAACCAGTGCAATAAGCAGGATACCGCCGATCACGCCCGCCGGAATGAGGATACGCAGCAGCCGGACAATGCGGCTATGGCGGTGCGCTCCGCGGAACGCGCGGTTGTTGTGATCGTCGGTGCGGCCAACCGTGGTGAAGCCGCCGATCGCGTCTGATGGTGTCGTGACCATACGGTTCATCGAGCCCTGGCGCCTTTAGTCGAAATCCAAAGTCGAAATCCAAGAATCACCGCCGCCGGAACCGCAGTTTACGGCTCCCGGCGTCAAAAATCCCCCTGTCACTAAACCCTTGAATATGGCCGGGGATAGGCGCTGGGCGGCTCAGGAATGCGAAAAGACGTCCTCTGCGCCCCATCCGGCGAGATCGAGCCGCGCGCGGGTGGGGAGGAACTCGAAGCAGGCCTTGGCCAGTTCGCCCCTGTTTTCGCGGGTCAGAAGCGTATCGAGCTTGTCGCGCAAGGCATGCAGATGCAGCACGTCGGAAGCGGCATAGGCCACCTGGGCGTCGGAGAGCGTCGAGGAACCCCAATCCGAACTTTGCTGCTGCTTCGACAGATCGATGCCCAGGAGTTCGCGGGTGACGTCTTTCAGGCCGTGCTTGTCGGTATAGGTGCGCGCCAGCCGCGAGGCGATCTTGGTGCAAAAGATCGGCGAGGCCATCACGCCGAAGGCATGAAACAGCACCGCGATGTCGAAGCGCGCGAAGTGAAAGATCTTCAGTTTCGCAGGATCGGCCAGGAGCTTTTTCAGGTTCGGGGCATCCGGTACGCCGGGCGCGATCTGCACCACATCGGCCGAACCGTCGCCGGGCGAAAGCTGCACCACGCACAGGCGGTCGCGATGCGGATCGAGCCCCATGGTCTCGGTGTCGATGGCGACCGCGCCCTTGTAGCGCGCGAGATCGGGAAGGTCGCCGCGATGCAGGCGGATTGTCATTTCAGTCTCCAACCCGAGGCAGCGCCTGACGCGGTTCTTTTGAGATAATGGTGCCCAGGAGAGGACTCGAACCTCCACGACTTGCGCCGCTGGCACCTGAAGCCAGTGCGTCTACCAATTCCGCCACCTGGGCATGGCGCACACATAAGGGCGGGGGCAAAGCCTTGTCAACGATGTGCCCCCAGGCGCGGGCGATCGCGCGGAATGCCCCCTGTCCGGCGGGCATGCCGAAGGCTCCGGCTCAGCGAACCTTGCCGCGTGCGGCGACCGGGAAGACGGTTTCCACCTCGCCGCGCCGGACGCCGTAGACTTCGTCCATCATGTTGGTCACGACGCAGCAATGGTTGGGAATGACGTTGAGAACGTCGCCCACCTCGGGTTTGCGCTTGGATTGTGAAAAGTCACAAACGCCATGCTCTTCGGAAAAGCCGCTGATCGCGGCCTCCGGATATTCGACGATGCGGCCGTAGCCCTTGGCGTAATATTGCTCGTAGGTGAACACCTTCGAGCCGGCATCGAGAATGATGCGGTTATCGGTCGGCCGGCTCACCACGGTGACGCGCACTTTCATCGCGCAGTCGTCCCAGGTGGCGGCGCCCGCGGTCACCTGCATCACGTCGTTATAGATGTAGGTGCCGGCGCGATATTCGGTCAGCATCGGGAATTCGCCGGCCAAGGTCATCGCGGGCGTGCCGCCGCCGGAGACCACCGGCACCGGAATGCCGGCGCCGCCGAATAATTGCAGACTGCGCTCCAGATATTGCCTGGTATCCGGCAGCTTGATCGGGAAGGTCATCAGCCCTTCGAATTGCATGCGCGGCATCTTCATCACGGTCTGCGCGAGATCGAGCGCGGCCTGCGGACTTTGCACGCCGTTGCGGCCGAAGCCGGTGTCGCATTCGATCAGAAAGCGGATATCGACGCCGTTGCGCATTCCCGCCTCCGACAGGCCGCGCGCGACGGTCTCGTTGTCGAGCACCACCGCCATGCGCTTCAACCGCTTGATCAGCGCGCACAGGCGGTCGGTCTTCGGTACGCCGAGAATATTGAAGGTGAGGAGAATATCGTCGGCGACGCCCGCGTCGGCGAAGACTTCGGCCTCGCCGAGCTTCTGGCAGGTGATCCCGACGGCGCCGGCATCCATCTGCAGCTTCGCCATCTGCGGCAGCTTGTGGGTCTTGATATGCGGACGGTTGGCGATGCCGAAGCCGTCGAGCCGGTCCTGAATGCGCCTGATATTGGCTTCGACGATATCGAGATCGATGGTCACGGCAGGCGTATCGAGGTCGCTGACCTTGGTCATTTCCACTCCCGGAGTTTCTGTTCAGCCAGCGCCGACAAGCCGATCCGCGCACCATCCGCGTCGCGTTTGTTTGAAAATGCGATCGTTATACGGCCCATGCCGCGCGATTGGGCAGCTTGCAGTGCAACATAAATCGGCTCGCCAAAATTCCCTTGGCTGTATGGTTATATTATGACTACAAATATCAAAACAAAAAAACCGAAAAATGAATGGGAGGAAAACCAATGCGTAAAATCACCAGCGGAATTCTGTCTGCAATCGCGGCCGTCGCAGCCATTGCCATCGCAATGCCGACCGATGCGAATGCACAGCGTACATTCAGCTTCGCTTACGACCAGCCGAATACGACGGCCTACGGCATCGCGGCCAACATCTTCGACGCCAAGCTCAAGGAATTGAGCGGCGGCAAATTCAGCATCAATCAGTTTCCCGGCGCCCAGCTCGGCCAGGAACCGCAGATGCTGCAGAAGATGCGCGCCGGCGACATCGACTTCGTCATCACCTCGACCGCGAATGCCTCGACGCTCGCACCGCAGGCCGGCGTGTTCTCGCTGCACTTCATTTTCCGCGACAAGGATCACCTCGCCAAGACGCTCGCCGATCCCGGCGTGTCGAAGGCGTTCCGTGACATGGTCAAGGAATCGGTGCAGGGCGCGCAGGTGATCGGCTTGCTGACGATGGGCATGCGCAACATCTACAGCAAGAAAGAGATCAAGTCGGTCGACGATCTCAAGGGCCAGAAGATTCGCGTGCAGGCGACCAAGACCGAAGACACGCACTTCCCGGCTTATGGGACGCAGACCGTGCACATGCCGTTCGGCGAAGTTTATACCTCGCTGCAAACCGGCGTCGTGAACGCCGCCGAAAACGGCATCAACGTCTACCTCGCCAACAAGCATTACGAAGTGGCGCCGGTGCTTTCGCTCACCGAGCACGAAGCCAACAACAATTGCATCTGGGTCAGCGACAAGACCTGGAACAGCCTCTCCGATCAGGAAAAGGGCTGGGTGCAGGCGGCCGCCGATGAAGTGGCTAAGAAAGAGCCGGCGATGGGTCTGAAGCTTGAATCGGATTCGGCTGTGAAGCTGAAGGCGTTGGGCGTGAAGGTCGTGGAAAGCGTCGACAAAGCCGGCTTCATGAAGGCCGCGGCGCCGATCCAGGACCAGCTTGCCAAGGAACTGGGACCGCATGCGGTGAAGATTCTCGGTCTTGTCCGCAACGTGAAATAATCCACTCGCGAAGAAACACGGACGGGCGGCGGCAACAAAAGGCCGCCGCTCGCAACGTGACGGGGGCGTAACATGGCAGCGGTTACCGATTTCGCCGCAAGCAGGCAATTGATTCTCCAGCGTCATCGTCACTTGAAGTGGCAATGGCTCGACCCGCTGGAAGTCGCGTTGATGATTCTGTGCGGCGTGTGCATCGGCGCGTTCACCCTGTGCGTGCTGCTCGACGTGGTCACGCGCGAAATCGGCTATCCCTGGCTGTGGCTGCAGCAGGCGACCACGGCGTTCTTCGCCTGGGGCGTGTTCATCGGTATTGCCGTCGCCACGCGCCGCAACGATCACATCTATCTGGCCGAGATCACCAAGACGATGACCGGGGCCAAGCGCAGCACGATTGAGATCGTCAACCGGCTGGTCGTATTGGTCGTTGCCGGATTCATCGCCTGGTTCGGCTACAAGAATGCGCTGCTGGATCTCGGCAGCTATCGCATGCCCTGGCTCATTCCCTTGACCGTCTATACCGGCATCGTGCCGATTTCCGGCGTGCTGGTGATGCTGTTTTGCGTCGAGCAGATCGTCAACGGCTGGAACAACGGCTTCGAGGGTCCCGAGGACAACGAATATCTGGCGGAGCCGGTCGAATGAACTCCGCTGGAATCATTATGCTGATGGCGTCGCTCTTTCTGGTGTTCGGCTATATGGGCGTGCCGATCACGTTCGCGATCATGGCCGGCGTGCTGGCGGCGACTGCGCTCACCCCGGTGAGTTTCCAGTCGATGATCGGCCAGATGTTTCACGGCATCGATTCCGAGACATTGCTCGCGATCCCGTTCTTTCTTCTGGTCGGCGAATTGATGACCTCGGCCGACGTGACGCAGCGCCTGATCCGTCTGGCGCAGGCGCTGGTCGGACACCTGCGCGGCGGCCTGGCCCAGGTGGTCACCGTGTTCAGCATGTTTTTCGCCGGAATTTCCGGTTCGTCCGCGGCCGATGTCGCGGTCTTGAGCCGTACCGTCGCGCCGGAGATGGACAAGGAGCGCTACGATCGCGCCTTCACCGCGGCGCTGATCGCCTCGGCCTCGACCATCGCGAACCTGATCCCGCCTTCGATCATGGCGGTGGTCTATGGCGCCACCGGCAATGTGTCGATCGGAGGCTTGTTCCTCGCCGGCATCGTGCCGGGCTTGATGATCGGCATCGGTCTGATGATCTACAGCTATTTCTTCGGACCGACCGGCGTCCTGAAGAAACGCGCCTCGATGTGCGAAGTCTACGTCGCCGCCCGCGGCTCGGCGCTGCCGATGATGATCCCTCTCATCATCATGGGTGGCATCCTGACCGGCTGGTTCACGCCGACCGAAGCCGGCATGATCGCCGCCGTCTACATCATCGTGGTGCTGATCCCGATATTGCGGCCCCGCCATATCTGGCAGCTCCCCGGCGATTTCATTTACACCGGCATGCTCTATTCGCTGCCGCTGGCGCTGGTGGCGGCCGCGTCCGCCTTCGGCTGGATGCTGGCCTATTTGCGCGGCCCCGATGCCGTTGCCGACCTCATCTCGGCCTATGCCGGCACCGATCCCGTCATGATCATGTTCCTCTTGGTGCTGCTGTTTATCCTGGTCGGCGATTTCATCGACGCGATCCCGGCCATCATCATCTTCATGCCGATCATCAACAAGCTGACCGAGCTCGGCAGCATCAAGCCGGTGCATATGGGCGTGGTCATCATCACCACGCTGGTATTCGGCCTGATCACCCCGCCCTACGGGCTCTGCTTGCTGGTGGCTTCGAAATTCGTGGGCGTGCCGTTCTATCGCGCGCTGTATCGCTCGCTTCCGCTTTACATCGTGTTCATCTTCGTCATCAGCTTCGTCGTATTGTTTCCTGATGTCATTCTGTGGCTGCCGAAATTCTTCCTTCCGCAATCCGTCGGCTGTTTCCCCAACCCGAGCGGGACCGGCTGGATCTGCCCGCCGTAACGGCGAGCCGCCTTCACTCTGTACAGCGCAAGCGCGATCCTGTATTCCGCCAAGGAAACAGGATCGCCGCGCGCGTACGGACCTCATGACCCTTCAGACCAACGCCGACACCCTCGTCACCATTTTCGGCGGCTCCGGCTTTCTCGGCCGCCATGTCGTTCGCGCGCTCGCCAAGCGCCGCTACCGCATCCGGGTCGCCGTGCGCCGGCCGGAGCTCGCCAATTTCCTGCAGCCGCTCGGCAGCGTCGGCCAGATCCACGCCGTACAGGCCAATGTGCGCTATCCGCGCTCGATCGAATCCGCCGTGCGCGGCTCGAGCGTGGTCATCAACCTCGTCGCCATCCTGTATGAGCGCGGCGCGCAGCGCTTCGACGTCGTGCATGGCGGCGGGGCCGAGCGCACCTCGCTCGCCGCGGCCGCCTTCGGATCGCGCATGATCCATGTGTCGGCGATCGGCGCCGACGAGAATTCGACCTCGGCTTACGCCCGCACCAAGGCGCAAGGCGAGCAATCCGTGTTCGCGGCCGTGCCGGAGGCCACCATTTTCCGTCCGTCGGTCCTGTTCGGGCCGGAGGACGATTTCTTCAACCGCTTCGCCGCGATGGCGCGTTTCCTTCCGGCGCTGCCGCTCATCGGCGGCGGAATGACGAAATTCCAGCCGGTCTTTGTCGGCGATGTCGCCGAGGCGATCGCGCTCGCCGCCGACGGCAAGACGCGCGACGGCGCGGTCTATGAACTCGGCGGTCCGGAAATCCGCACCTTCAGGCAATTGATGGAATATGTGCTGGCGACCATCGGACGCAAACGCCTGCTGGTCCCGCTACCGTTCGTTCTTGCGAAAATGCAGGCGTCGCTGCTGCAGTTCCTTCCCAAGCCCCCGCTCACCCCCGATCAGGTCGAGTTGCTTAAAACCGACAACATCGTGTCGGAACTGGCCAAGCGCGAAGGCCGCACGCTGGAAGGCTTGGGGCTGACGCCGACAGCGATCGAAGCGGTGGTGCCGTCCTATCTCTGGCGCTTCCGCAAGTCCGGGCAGTTCCAGACCAGCCGTTTGGCTTAGAATTTCCCAAGCAAAATGTCGTCGCCTTCGTCATGGCCGGGCTTGTCATCGCAAGTCGAGTGTATCGACTTGCGACACCTAATCATACGCAACTCGGGCATGCCCGAGTTGCGTTGCCATCCACGTCTGACTTGTCGGTTTAGGAAGGAAAACGTGGATGCCCGGCACAAGGCTTGTGCTCGGGCCGGCCGAAGGCCGGACCCAGGTGCCGGGCATGACGGAGCTCTAAAGCAATGGTCCGTCTATTAACTTCATTTTCACCGCGCTCCTCAGGACGAGGCGGGAATTACTTCCCGATCGCAAGGCCGATCAGGCCGAGCGATCCCACGATCACGCGCCACCAGGCGAAGAGGCCAAAGCCGCTGCGCGAGACATAGTCGAGAAACGTCTTCACCACGATAAACGCCACGATGAACGAGCAGATGAAGCCCATCGCCACGAGCAGCGCGTTGCTGGTGCTCATCTGCCCGTGATTCTTGTAGAGATCGTATGCGAAGGCGCCGGCCATGGTCGGCATTGCGAGAAAGAACGAGAATTCCGCCGCCGAGCGCTTGTCCGCGCCGAGCAGCATCGCCGATACGATGGTTGCGCCCGACCGCGACACGCCCGGGATCATCGCGAGGCACTGGAACAGGCCGATGGCGAGATACATGCCGAGCGAGAAATGCGTGGCGTCATGGAAGCGCGGCGCAAGATCGAGCTGATCGACCCACAACAGAACCGCGCCGCCCGCGATCAGCGTGAAGCATACGACCCACGGATTGAACAGCACGCCCTTGATGAATGAATGCGCGGCCGCCCCGATGATGGCGGCGGGCAGGAATGCGATCAGCACGCCCAGAATGAAGCGGCGCGGGGCGGGATCCGAAAAGGCGCCGGTGAAGATCCGCCACAGCTTGCCGAAATAGATCGAGAGGATGGCGAGGATCGCGCCGAGCTGGATCAGCACCACGAAGGTCTTGCCGAATTCGTCGTCGTCGAAGCCGAAAAAACGCTCCAGCAGCAATAAATGTCCGGTCGAGGACACGGGGAGAAATTCGGTCAGTCCTTCTACAACGCCTAGCAGCGTTGCCTTGAGCAGGTCGAAAAGCATGGAAACGCTCCGGAATGGGCGGTGCCGCGGTAGGGCAACGGGCGAGACTTGCGCCCAACTTGTCGCGCAAGAACGGACTTTCGGCAACGCCAAAGACCGCCCATTCAACAGTTTGGCAGTTCAACACTTCGCCGCGATTACAGTCCTCTATAATCGCCGCAAAGGACGATTCGTCTGATCATGCTCACCCTTTTCCATCATCCCGTCTGCCCGCATTCGCGTTTCATACGACTCGCACTCGGCGAATACGGCCTCGATGCGCGGCTCGCCGAGGAGCGGACCTGGGAGCGCCGCGAGGAGTTTCTTCTGCTCAATCCGGCCGGAACGACGCCCGTCCTGGTCGCCGAAGGCTTTCCTGCCATACCGGGCGCATCGGTGATCGCGGAATATCTCGACGAGGCATTTGGCGACAAACTCGGCGAGCACCGGCTGATGCCGCGCAATATGTCCATGCGCGTCGAGGTCCGGCGTCTGTCGTCCTGGTTCAACGACAAGCTGTTCGACGAAGTGTCGGGGCCGCTGGTGCGCGAGCGCTTCTACCGGCGCTACATGACCGCCGGCCAGGGCGGCGGCTCGCCCGATACCGACGCCATGCGCGCGGCGCGCAACAATATCCGCTATCATTTGGCCTATATCGGATGGCTGGTCGGCACCCGAGACTGGCTCGCCGGCGAGCAAATGAGCTATGCCGATCTCGCGGCGGCCGCCCATATCTCGGTGGCCGATTATCTGGGTGACGTGCCTTGGAACGAGGACGAAACGGCGAAAAACTGGTACGCGCGCGTGAAATCGCGCCCGTCGTTCCGTCCGATTCTGGCCGAGACCATCGCGGGGATCGCGCCGTCGCCGACCTACGCCGATCTCGACTTCTGACCGATCCGCAGGCGATCAGGCGCGCGCTTGACGACGCCGCGCGCGAACACGGTTTCGACCGCGTCGGGATCGCTGCGCCCGATTCCATTCCGGAAGCGAAAGAGCGGCTTGAGCGCTTCATCGCCGAAGGCGGTCAGGGCGACATGGACTGGCTCGCCGTCAACGCGCGACGCCGCGCCGACCCGCAAGTGCTCTGGCCGCAGGTGCGCTCCGTCATCATGCTCGGCGTGAATTACGGCCCTGATCGCGATCCGCGCGCCATCCTGACGCAGCGCGAGCGCGCCGCCATCTCGGTTTACGCGCAGGGCGACGATTATCACGACGTGATCAAGACCCGCCTCAAGGCGCTCGCGCGCTGGCTGATCGCGCAGGCCGGCGGCGATGTGAAGGTTTTCGTCGACACCGCCGCCGTGATGGAAAAGCCGCTCGCCGCGCGCGCCGGCATCGGCTGGCAGGGCAAGCACACAAATTTGGTGTCACGCGAATTCGGCTCGTGGCTGTTTCTCGGCTCGATCTTCACGACGCTGGAATTGCCAAGGGACGAAGCGGGCGACGACATCTGCGGCTCCTGCCGGGCGTGTCTCGATTCCTGTCCGACCAGCGCATTCCCCGCGCCCTACAAGCTCGATGCGCGGCGCTGCATTTCGTATCTCACCATCGAACACAAGGGCGCGATCCCGCTCGAATTTCGCGCGGCAATAGGCAATCGCATCTATGGCTGCGACGATTGCCTCGCCGCCTGCCCGTGGAACAAATTCGCGCAGGCCGGGCGCGAAGCCAAGCTCGCCGCCCGCGAAATGCTGCGGGCGCCGGAACTCGCCGAACTTGCGCGCCTCGACGACGCGCAATTTCGCGCATTGTTCGCGAAGACCGCCGTGAAACGCACCGGCCGCGACCGCTTTGTGCGCAATGTGCTGATCGCGATCGGAAATTCCGGTGAGAGCGAACTCGCGCGCGAGGCGGCGGCGCGGCTCGACGATCGATCCCCGCTGGTGCGCGGAGCCGCTATCTGGGCGCTGTCGCGGCTGATGAACCGCGAAGCATTTGACGCGCTCGCCGCCGCTCATGAGAAAAGCGAGCGCGACGCCTCCGTGCGCGAGGAATGGGCGGCCGCACGACAGCCAGAGGCGGCGATCGGCTGAACCACATTTGTCATGCGCGGGCTTGACCCGCGCATCCCGCTTAGTTCAGCACAGTGCCTTCCTAAGCGAGATGGCCGGGACAAGCCCGGCCATGACATTTTACCGAGTCGCTAGATGGCGTCGCCCCAACGAATATCGCGCGCCTGCGTAAACGCGACACGGTCGCGCTTTGGAATTTTCTGCTGCGAAATCTCTCCATTCGCGCAAACCCTCATCGCGATCCCGGTCTTGTCTTTCTTCGGCGGCGCCAGCACGCGCCCTTCGGGGCGTTCGATCGTGACATGATCGCGCGCGACCGCAAGAT
>CAMDXM010000047.1 GCA_945878025.1 Pseudorhodoplanes sinuspersici
GGCGCGGTGAAGGCGCCGATCGCCGGGCTCGATCTGTCGTCGGGCGCGCGCGCCGGCCTCACCGCTTTCGTCGCCGGCGTGGCGCGCACCGTCGCCGACAAGAACGTCACCATCAACTCGATCCTGCCCGGCGCTTTCGATACCGACCGGCTGCGCGGCACTTTGTCCAAGGCGGCGGAAAAAAGCGGCAAGAGCATCACCCAGGTCGCCGCCGACCGCATGAGCGGCATCCCGGCGCGGCGCTTTGGCGAGCCGGCCGAATTCGGCGCGGCCTGCGCGTTCCTGTGCTCGTCGCAGGCCGGCTTCATCACCGGACAGAATCTTCTGCTCGATGGCGGCGCCATTCCGACGGCATTCTGATATCGGTCCGCGCTGCAAGTCGCGTTCATGCGGCTTGCGGCTGCCGCCCTGTCAGACCGAAGCCGACAGATTCCTGGTCAGCCAGAAATTGATTTCCTCGCCATAGTCTTTTTGCGACGCGTTGATGTGATCGTCGTTCAGCCGATCGACTTCGGTCTTGAGCCGCGCCAGCAATTCAAGGCATTTGCGGTCGTCGGCGCGGCGCGTTTCGATCGAGATCAGCGAGGATATCGATTGAAGCTGGTTTCCCACGCGATGATTGATCTCCTTGATGAGGGCGTCTTTTTCCTGCGTTCTTTGCGCCACCAGTTTTGCCAATTCGGCTTTTTGCCGGTTTGGCGAGGGAAGCTTCCGGATTTGAGGCAGTATCCTGATAAAGGCGATGGCGGTGGCGACCGATACGATGGCCGTGACGATCCCGATCGCAAGATGAGCCGGAAGATATTCCAGGCCGGTCATCAGCGACCACGCATGCGCGACATGCGTGAGCCCGCACGCGACGATGAAGGTCATGAACAGGATCCACAGCCAGGGATAGAGCAGGTCCTCTTCGCGATCCCTGAGCACCCATAACATCGCGGCCGGTATCGCGAAGTAAGCCAGCGCGATGGCGACATCCTTGCCGATCAGAACCGTCGTGATCCAGGGCGACGACAGGCATGCGTCGATCAATTCTCGCAACATTGCCGGCCTCGATGTGCGGGTGAACGAGCCATTGTGCGAAACCGCGGTAAACGACTGGTTCGGCCATCTTATCACATTTGCCGGACGATCTTGTCGCGGCGGCAGGAACTTTTCGGCGTTTCGGGACGCGGCTTGACGGCGGCGCCCATCCGGCGGCATCTAAAGCGGCATTTTTTCGCGGGCATACGGGCGCATGACCGGACAAACGGAGAAAGTCGCGCTCGTCACCGGCGCGGCGCGCGGCATCGGGCTTGCCGCTGCGAAGCGTTTTCTCGCCGAAGGCTGGTGCGTGGCCCTGCTCGATATCGATGGCGAGACGCTCATGCGGGCGCACGCCGCCGTCGCGCAACCGCGGACAACGCTGGCTTTGCATTGCGACGTGGCCGACGCGGACGGAGTCACGAAAGCCGTTGCGGCAATCGAAAAGCGATTCGGCCGGCTCGATGCATTGGTGAACAATGCCGGCACCGCGACCTTCAAGCCGCTGCTGGAAACGACGCCGGCGGAATGGGAGCGCGTGCTCGCCGTCAATCTGACCGGGCCGTTTCTGACCGTGCAGGCGGCGGCGTCCCTGATGGCCAGGAGCGGCGGCGGCAGCGTCGTCAATATTACGTCCATTTCGGGCTTGCGCGCCTCGACCTTGCGCGTCGCCTACGGCACCAGCAAGGCGGCGCTGTCGCATCTGACCAAGCAGCAGGCCGCAGAACTCGCCTCGCTCAACATCCGCGTCAACGCGGTCGCGCCCGGGCCGGTCGACACCGCGATGGCGAAAGCCGTCCACAGCGCGGCAATCCGCGCCGATTATCAAGATGCCATCCCGCTCAATCGTTACGGGCTGGAAGAGGAAATCGCCGACGCGATCTTTTTCCTGTGCAGCGAGCGCGCGAGCTACATCACCGGCCAGACTTTGGCCGTCGATGGCGGCTTCGACGCGGCGGGAATCGGATTGAAGACGCTGCGCGGAGGATAAGCGCGGCTTTCAGCGCGGTGCGCCGCCGATCCGGGCTTTTCTTCTCCCTCCCCGTTTTCGGGGAGGGCCGGCGAATGAAGCGAGCCGGGGTGGGATCCGCGAGGAAAGCACCCCACCCGCCGAGCGGAGTTTATCATCGGGCCGCGCTCCCGCCTTCGCTATCGCTTCGGCGCGGCTGGCTTCGCCGAGCCGAAGCTCCGAAGGAGCGGAGGCTGGTCGCGCGGACCCGTTGGCTCGGCGTCCCCCTGGGCGTGCTATCGCCAGCTCCGAATATCGTGCTGTAGCTTTTCTACGGCGTGCAACATCGCTTCTTCGCGGGTGCATTGCTTCAGGCGCATAACAAGCTCAATGACTCGCTCCCGATCCGCGCCGGTCTTGTTGAAAAAGACTTGAATGAATTTCTGCTCTACGGGGCTGGGATACGGCGAGGTCTGGGCTTTGAACACGGCGTCGATCTGATATTTCGACTTCAAACCCTCGATTGCTTTCGTACTTTGATAGAGGAAGCTGAAATAGCTGCTCGTAAGATAATCGCCATCAAACTCCGACAACGTCCCGCTGAGGTGGCCGCGTGTAAGCACTTCAACGTGGTCTCTATGTGCTTTGACGTTGTTAAGAAGAAGCCGAAGTTCGTGTTGGAATGGAACCTGATACCGCATGTCGGGGCAAACAACATTACCAAGCGCATCGCACTCGGACTGTAAGCTTTCGCATCGACGACGAAGCCGCGCCAAAGCAGCTGTGCGGCTTTCGTGGCGATGAAGAGGTGACCACCGCCAGGGAGCAAACGCTGTCTCGTGTGTGTCTTGGCGAAACGGCAGCCGGCTGGCGTTGACTTCCTCTAGCCGCCATTTTTCCTCTCGTCTGATTGAATATGCAAAAAAGCTGCCGGCGATAATCGCAACGGCGAAAAGGATGTAAGGGACCAATGGATTAAAATGTATGGGGTACTTTTGGGGCGGGCCGAATTCCTGAAAGAGCAGCCCCAGGAGCATCACAAAACAGAGGATAAATACGACACCGGCCGCCCCTCCCCAAAAGCGAAGCGAGTTGCGAGAGCGCATGTTCGTCTTCCCTCGCCACATGGATGCCGGAAGCAGGATATTACCGCAAGGCGGCCAGAACCGGAACGGAGAGAACGGTTACCGCTGCTTTTTTCGAAGCGGCTTGCGCGGCTGCAAGAGGTCGTTGACCGCATCGCCGAACCTGTCCCGGAGAGACTGCGGAATGCCGCCGATCGCGGACTTTTCCTCCTCGTCCTGCAAGATGGCTACCCAGATGCCGCGGCAGTTTGAATGAAAAATGGTGTTGCAGCCAAAGGGGAGGGAAAAGAAAGACCCGCCTGCCTTCACGGCTGACACTGCTGATAAATGCCGCCGAGCGGGCCCTGCGAGCACATGATGCCGCCCCAGATGAAGCCCGAGCGGCCCTTATACTGGACCTGGAACCAGTTATAGCCGTCCCACATCGGCCCGCGCGCCACGATGGTGAGTTCATCGCCTTCGGCGGTGCTCGCCAGCTTGGCGGCCGATTGCGAAGGCCCAGCGCGCATGATGCCGCCGAGCGACTGGCCGCCGGCCGGCAGCTTGCCGCCGCCCGCGGGCGCGCGCGGTCCCGGCGCGCCGGGCGCGGGATCGCAGCGGTCGGTCTGCGGCGCCTGGATGAAGTTCGCCGGGCACGGATCGTCGGGGCGTTTTTTCGGCGCGGCGGCCTGCGCCATTCCCGGCCGCGGCACGCAGCGCTTGGTTCCCGGCGCCATTTGAAAGCCGGGCCCGCAAGGATCGGTCGGCCCGATGCCCGGCTGATTGGGCCGGTTCGCGGCCTCGCCCTGATAGCTGCATTTCACCGTGCCGAAATCGGCGATCTCGACCTCGATCCTGAGCTGGTCGGGCGAGATGATGACGGCATAGTCGCCGTTGCGGAATTCCATCGGGTTCTGCGGGCTCTTCTTGAGCTGCATCGTGTTGCCCTCGATCGGGCCCGCGGAAATCGAATTCGGCCCGGTGACATTGAGCGTGACCGCGCTGCCCTTGCCGCATTGGTAGGTGCGCGTCTGGGCATTGGCATTGGAGAATGTCGCGAGCGCAAGAATGGCCGCGAGTACCGTGACGATTGCACGGAAATTCATCGGGTCAAGCATGGGATTCTTAACTTTCCAAAGGAGATCAAATCGTCGGGAATTAGCGGCGCTTGCGAGCCACGATGCCAACGCTAGCATACCGGAAAACCTTTGCCAGCCGCCGATCGCCGGGCAAGCGCCAAAGCAACGAACCAATGCCCTCACCCCGTCTCACCGTCTGGTACAACACGCGCTGCCCGGTCTGCGACGCCGGCATCGATCATCAGCGCAACAAGCTGCTCGCAGCCGTGAAGGCCGGCGCCATCGCGTTCCGCGACATCAATCTCGAGCCGGACGCGCTCGCGCGCCACGGCGCTTCGCTCGAAGACGTGCGGCGGCGGCTGCACGCGACCGACGAGACCGGCCAATTGCTGGTTGGCGCGGATGTCGCAATCGCGGTCTGGCGGCTCACGCCGGGCGAGGCCTGGCTCGCCGCGCTCGCGGGCCATCCGCTGACGCGCCCGGTCACGCGCTTCGTCTATGACCGCTTCGCCGATGCGCTCTACGCCTGGAACCGGCGCAAGGGGCATTGGTAGTGGTTAAGAAAACATTGGGTGAGCTCATCGAAGCAGTTCACGGCCGGCGTTTCGGGACGAATTTAATCACGCAGGTGAAAATCTAGCAGCTTTAGTGCAAGTGGACGGTGTCGCCGTCTTGCATCAGGGGCGGCTTGACGCTGATGTCGAACTGATCGGTAAACCCGACACGTTTTACGATCTGAGCACGTGGATTCGCGCGCTGCTGGATTGAAAGCACAATATCGGTGCGTTAAACCCTTGACGCGGATAACCGGTTTCGCCGCGTGTCGGTTGCCAGAACAGATACTCTCGGCCAGGATCGCGCAATCTTGGGGGAGGCGGCGATGGCAATCAACAAGGCTTTACTTCGTCACGGTATTTTCACCGAGTTTAGCGTTAACAACGCGCTGACGCGCTTTGCAAAATACGGCGCTGCGCCAGGGGCGCCGCCTCCTACAAATGCGCAACGCATCGAGCGTTTCATAAAAGCTTTAAAGGATATGGAGATATCGACTGTCTGGATGCAACTGTTCACCCGGTCTGGCGATGTGGAATTGCGAGACAATCACGATTACCGCGCGTTGCGCACGTCGCTCATCGCGGCACTTAACCAAGCGCAGATCAACTGGGCTGGATGGGGCTATTGTGCGGGCGCAAATTGGGTGAGGGATGCGGGATTAATCGAAAAATTCCGCGACGACCTCCACATGACCGCGTTTGTCATCGACGCTGAACCGGAGGAAGGTAAAGACGATTGGACCGAAGCTGATTTCGATGCCTTTACCGGCAAGGTCAATCAGCTGTTCGGTGCCGACAATCTGGCCCTTTCGACATGGCCGATCCTTGAGTTTCAAGACACCGTGGCTAATCCGGTCATCAAATACATGAAAGCAGCCGCGCCTCGCGTGAGTTTGTTCGCACCCCAGGCATACTGGATGGATTACCCGGGCGATCCTCATTACAACGATTTTTCATTCAAAAAATATCCGCGAAGTGATCCAACGGCGTTCGTGCACCTCGTGATCGACGCCTGGAAGAATTACGGTTTCAATCGTCCCCTCGTGGTCACTGGTCAAGTCTATTGGCAACTCGAAAAATTAAGAAAGGACGGAGGAACTCCCTCGCAGGATTCAATGGCGGCGAAGGTCTATCAATTTGGAAAAAAGTTTACTGACTGGTCAAAGATTGCCGGTTTCAATTGGTACCACGCTGGACTCGACGCGAACTCAAACCTGTCCGGGTCGATGTCGGATGACATGGTCATGCATATTGCGGATGGTCACTTCGGAGCCAAGGCATATCAAAATGCCTAGAAGGCGAATGGCTGCATCCGTATGAAACGAAGCTCCATTCAATCATGATCGATCTGATACACAAATCGCATCACGGCTGAGGTTGAAGCTGATTATAAAGTAGCGGCTTGATTGAATTTTCGTCTTGACCACTATTTGATTTTGCCCTAGTATCCACCCATCCCGATTCCATTGAGGGGCGTTCTATAGGCGCAACAGAATGCGGATCGGGAGCGGCGCCTGCGCCCGCGGTTTCGCTGACCGTGGTCCCGGGAGTCCTTGGATCGGCCTCCCGGCGCATTATGACGCCCCGGGCTCGTTCCGTGTCCCCTCCCGGAGCCGAAAGGCCAAGCCGGGGTCAAAGGGCAGCGGGGCCCCAAGGACTTAAGACGCCGCGGTGGAGCGCCGTAAGGCGAGACCGGTCGATCGCAAGACCGGTTGCGTGCTCTCTCGCAGGAGCGCGCGATTGATGAATACGCGCCGTTACGGCGCTCCGCTCCCTCTTTGTGAGGGAGCCATCGAAGGAAGCGACCGGAAAACTCCGGCGGGAAACCGCTCCGCGAGACCGGACGAGGCATGCTCTTGAAGAACTGCGCTGTTTGAAAATTTGAATCGGCAAGCGACGGACCCCTGATCCGTCAGCCTGAGGCGCCCGCCAGCGGGTCCGCACGACGCGCGGCCCGATGACAGGCTCCGCGGGCCTCGAAGGACGACGGCCCGGGACAATGGCCGTGCATCCTTCGAGGCTCGCAAGCTTCGCTTGCTCGCACCTCAGGATGACCGGATTGGTAGCGCACGCTTTCTTCTCCCTCGCCGCAAGCGGGGAGAGGGGAAAGCGGGCGGACAGCGCATGCCATTCATGGCGGCGATGCGGCCCGCCATCTTGCCTCCCCCTGCCCGCCGAAGCATAGTCCGCCCCGGCAAGGCCGCCCGGGCTTGCTCAAGAAAACAGTCACAGGGGAAAAACCGCCATGAAGCTTGTCCGCTATGGCCCCGCCGGCCGCGAAAAGCCCGGCATCGTCGATTCCGAAGGCAAGATCCGCGATCTGTCGCGCGTCGTGAAGGACATCGACGCCGAGACGCTCTCGCCCAAGGGCCTCGCCAGGATCAAGAAGGCGAATGTGAACCGGCTGAAGGTCGTGCCGGGCAAGCCGCGGCTTGGACCCTGCGTCGCGCACACCCGCCACTTCATCGCGATCGGGCTGAACTACAGCGATCACGCCAAGGAAACCGGCTCCGAGATTCCGAAAGAGCCGATCATCTTCCAGAAGGCGCCGACCTGCATTGTCGGCCCCAACGACAACGTCATCATCCCGAAAGGCTCGCTCAAGCTCGACTGGGAAGTCGAGCTTTGCATCGTGATCGGCAGCCGTGCGCGCTATCTCGAAAAGGAAAAGGCGATGAGCGCGGTCGCGGGCTATTGCGTCTGCAACGATGTTTCTGAAAGACATTTCCAGCTTGAACGCGGCGGACAATGGACCAAGGGCAAGGGCTCGGAAACCTTCGGCCCGATCGGGCCCTGGATGGTGACCAGGGACGAGATCAAGGACCCGCAGAAGCTCGACATGTGGCTCGACGTCAACGGCAAGCGCATGCAGAACGGCTCCACGCGCACCATGATTTTCGATGTCGCTCACATCGTCTGGTATTGCTCGCAATTCTTCATCATGGAGCCCGGCGATCTCATCACCACCGGCACGCCGCCCGGCGTCGGGCTTGGCATGAAGCCGACGCCGCAATTCCTCAAGGCCGGCGACAAGATCGCACTCGGGATCAAGGGCCTCGGCGAGCAGCGCCAGACCGTGGTGCCGTTCAAGAAGTAATCGCGCCCCTCATCCACCGATCTCGGGTCTACCCGAGATCGGATTCTTAGAATGCGCAAGTCGGCCAAGGCCGACTTGCAGTGACGCATTGCTCTGCAATGCTCCTCAGGATGAGGGCGCTAAAAGTGAACCTCATGGTGAGGAGCGCAGCGGAGCTGCGCGTCTCGAACCATGAGGCCCTAATCGTCGTGTGAGTGGATCAGCGGCATTCCGGCGGCGAAGTGAAGACGCCGCGCAATTGCGCGCACGGCGTTCCGTCGCGTGCGACGCGCACGGATGCCGCACCTGGCCGGTTCGCCATCATCGCCGGCGCGGCCGCTGTCTGCGCCGGCGCATGGCGGATGGCGGCGGTGTGTTCCTCGTAAGCCGCGGACGCGGCATTGCGGCTGCGCAATGCCGTCGAGGTGAACAGGCCGCGCCTGGCTTCGGGAGCGGCGCCGCGCGCCATCACGGGCGCAGCGATGGAAGCGGGCGGAGACGCATAGCCCGGCTGCGGCGCGTCGCTGCGCACGCCTTCGGTGGCGCTCGCGACATAAACCGGGTCGACGCTCGCGACCGGCGCCTTGAACTGCTTCTTCTTCGGCGGCACGACGATCGGGGAATGGACCGGCGCTTCCGACGGCGGCGTCATGCGCGAACGGCCCGCGCCGTCGGCCGGGGCCGGCGAATAGGTCTGCTGCACGCGCGGCGCCGGGCGCTGCTTTTCAACGTCGGCGCGCTCGGGCGGAATGAGAGAGGCGGTGTGTTTGGGGGCGATCTTTTGGGGCGGCGGCGGCATCAGAATGCCGGAGGCCGGGACGCCGAATGTCCCGTCGCCGGCCCATGCCGTTGCCGGCGCGAAAACCAGAAATGCCGCCAATGCGTTTGGCGCGATCCGCCCGATCATTGCGTCCCTCTCCTGCCAATCGCGCAGAGTGTGGGTCTTTTATGGTTAATGAAACGTAACCGCCTGCGGCCCTCGGAGCGCAATCCAACAAGGCCGCCCCGAAATTGATCCGGGATGGAGCCCGATTCGCCGCGCGATTGCGACAATCAACTCTTACGAATCCCGCGCCTCGAAGATCGCCTGCAGGGAAATGCGCGACCACGCGCCGGCGCGTTCGCGGAAGGCGGCATAGGAATCGTGCACCCGGCGCGCACGCTCGCCGCGCGCGGCAAGCTCGGCCAGCACGTCCTTGGCCTGCTTGCGGGCGGCGGCGACGAGATCCCTGGGGAATGCACGCAGCTTCACATTGTGCTGCGACGTCAGCGCGGCCAGCGCCTCTGTATTGAGCCGCTCCATTTCGGCAAGCGCGAAAGAAGCTTCCGCCGCGCAGGCATGCGACACGATCGCCTTCAAGTCGGCGTCGAGTCCGTTCCAGGCTTTCAGCGAGACAATGCATTCGCCGGTGCCGTTCGGCTTGTTGAAGCCGGGCCCGTAATAGAAGGGCGCGAGGCGATAGAGCCCGAGCGCGATATCGGAGCCGGGGCCGACGAATTCGGCGGCGTCGAGCACGCCCGATTGCAGGCTGGCGAGGATTTCCGCGGGCGGCGTGGTTTGCGGTGTCGCGCCCAGCCGGCGCAGCACTTCGCCGCCAAGGCCGAGCGCGCGGATTTTCAGGCCGCGCAGATCGGCGAGGCCCGCGAGTTCGCGGCGAAACCAGCCGCCCATGCACACACCGGTATTGCCGGCCATAAAAGGTTTAACTCCGAACGGCGCATAGACTTCGTCCCACAAGGCCTGCCCGCCGCCGGCGTCGACCCAGGCGACATGCTCGCCCGGTGTCAGGCCGAACGGCACCGTTGTGAAAAACGCCGCGGCCGGATCCTTGCCCTGCCAGTAGAACGCGGCGGTGTGGCCCATCTCCGCGACGCCGGAGCCGACCGCGTCCAGCACTTCAAACGCCGGCACGACTTCTCCCGCGGCCGACACGGTGATCTCAAGGCGTCCGCCGGACAGCGCGCGGATGCGCTCGGCAACGCGCTCGGCGGACATGCCCGGTCCGGGCAGCCGCTTCGGCCACGACGTCACCATGCGCCAGCGCATGGTCGCCGCACGCGCCACGCGCGGCGTCGCGATCGCACCGGCCATTCCGAAAGCCGCGCTGCCAATCAGCGAGCGGCGGGACATCCTGCTCATGTGTCGTCCTCGTTCCACCAATCATGAAAATGATGCACCGGCCCGTGGCCATGACCGATCGAAAGTCTGTTGGACGCCGCGATCGCGGCCGTGACATAGGCCTTGGCCTGCCGGACGCTCTCGCGCAGATCGAGCCCCTTGGCGAGACCCGCGGCAATGGCCGACGACAATGTGCAGCCGGTGCCGTGCGTGTTCTGCGTAGCGATGCGCTCCGCAGCGAACCGCGTCACGGCTGTCGGCTCGACCAGAAGATCGACACTCTCCGCGCCGCTGCCGTGACCACCCTTGATCAACACGGCGCGCGCGCCGAGCGCGAGCAGCCTTTCGCCTTGCGCTTGCATCTGCGCTTCATTTTCGGCGACGGTGGTTTCGAGCAAGGCCGCGGCTTCCGGCAAGTTCGGAGTGACGACCAGCGCCTGCTTCATCAGCACGTCGCGCAACACCGCGATCGCTTCGGGCGCCAGCAAGCGGTCGCCGGAGGCCGCGATCATCACCGGATCGAGGACGATCCTGTCCTGCTTGTAACGCTTGAGTCCCGACGCGACCGCCTCGATGACTTTGGGTTGCGACAACATCCCGATCTTGACCGCGCCAACATCGAGATCGGAAAACACAGCGTCGATCTGCGCCGTGACGAAATCCGGCGGGACGTCGTGAATGGCCGTGACGCCTTTGGTGTTCTGCGCGGTCAGCGCCGCGATCACCGACGCGCCATAGACGCCGAGCGCGGAGAACGTTTTCAGATCGGCCTGGATGCCGGCGCCGCCGCTGGAATCCGAACCCGCGATCGTGACCGCGATCGGCGTTGTCATGCCGCGCCTCGTTTCGAAAGCGCTGCGTCGACCGCCGCGCGCATGTTGCGCGCCGCCGCCTTCGGGTCCGCCGCCATGGACAAAGCCGAGATCACCGCGACGCCATCGGTTCCGGCCGCGATCGTCACCGGCACGTTGCTCTGATCGATGCCGGCGATCGCACCAATCGGCATGCGCGGCGCGCGCTTTCGGATCGCGGCTGCGATCGTGCGCAAGCCCTCCGCGCCGATCGGCGGATCGGGATTATCTTTGGACAGCGTCTCGTACACGCCGCCAATGCACACGTAATCGAGATGTTCCAGCGGCGCGGCGGCGGCTTGCTGCAAGGTCTTGACCGACAGCCCGATGATCGCGGTGCGCCCGAGCAGGAGCCTCGCATCGGCGGCGCCGATATCGTCCCAGCCGATATGCACGCCGTCGGCCTCGGCCGCGAGCGCGACATCGACGCGGTCGTTGATCAAAAGCGGAATCGTCGTTCCGGCGAGCGCCGCGCCGATCGCGCGCGCCTCCTCGATCAATTGCCGCGTGCTGCCGGTCTTGTCGCGCAACTGTACGAGCGTTGCGCCGCCGTCGGCCACGAGGCGCGCGAGCGACGGCAGATCGCGGCCATTGGCGCGCCGCGGATCGAGCAAGGCATAGAGACGAAGATCGATTTTCATGAGACTCGCGCACGGTTGATGAACATGGTCCGGTCAAGATTATGAAGCGCGTCGATGAACACCACGGCGAAACTGCCCGGCCCCTTCGACATGTCCGCGGCGATTTCGCCCGCCACACTGAAGGCGAGCAAGGCGGACGCGGTCGCTGCGAACGCATCCTTCTCGACGCAAAGACAGGCCGCGACCAAAGCGGACGCAGCGCAGCCCATGGCGGTGACGGCGTTCATTAAAGGATGTCCGTTGGCGATTTCGATATGCCGTGTCCCGTCGCCGACGATGTCCGTCGCGCCCGTCAACCCGATCACGCTCGCGGTCTCGGCGGCAAAACGCGCCAAGGCGTCCTTGGCATGTCGCGTTTCCGGACGGCGAACCGGTTCCCGCTTCGCCTGGAAATGCTCTAGTCCCGCGCCCGCGCCCGAGAGCGCCAGGAACTCGGCCGCATTGAGACGGATCGCGGCCGGCTTTCTTCCGGCCAGCACGCGCGCATAGGCGGCGCGCGGTTGCGAAACATCGATCAGGACGGGATCGAGAATCCAGGGGCGTTTGCCTTCTGATATTTTCTCGAGCGCGATCTCGATCGCGGCGCGGCGCTCAGCGTCGAAGGTCCCGAGATTGACCAGGAGCGCGTCGGCGCGCGCCGCAAAATCCGCGACCTCCTGCGGAGCGATGGTCATCGAGGGGATCGCGCCCACCGCGAGCAGGATATTGGCGGTGAAGGCCTGCGCGACGCTGTTGGTGATGCAATGAATACGCGGGGCCCGCTCGCGCAGGCGCGCGAACACATCCGCGGCAACAGCCGGCAAATCGCCAGCCAACGCATGAGGAGAACCATGCATCTCAAACTCCCTCCGCCGGAATGACCCGGATCAGGTTCAATGGGTTGGCGGCATCGCCTCTCAGCCGGGCGAAAGCCGCCGGGCACCCCAAGAGATTGCTGTCGCATAACTAGTCCGGCGCGAGGCCCGATGCAAGGCTGGCATGAGGCGGCTGGCGGCCATTGCCACGGCGTTCGCAGCGTCGTTATGTTGCGTGCCGGATCATTCTTGCAAAAATTGGATGAAACGATGCTGCGAAGGATTGCACTGCTTCTAATATTTGCCGTCGTCCCTGCGGGCGCGGCCTGCGCGCACACGGAAGGCGGATTGGCGGGCGGCTTCGCCAGCGGTTTCGCCCATCCGCTGCTCGGCCTCGATCACATCGCCGCCATGGTGGCGGTCGGATTGTGGGGCGCATTCCTTGGAGCGCCGGCGATCTGGCTGTTGCCGGTCGTTTTTCCGCTGGTGATGGCGCTCGGCGGCATTCTTGGAATTTTCGGCGTGCCGTTGCCCGGCGTCGAAATCGGAATCGCGGTCTCGGCCGTGGTGCTTGGGCTGATGGTGGCGCTCGCGGTCAGGCCGCACCTTGCAATTGCCGCCGTGATTGTCGGCGCGTTTGCGATCTTTCACGGCTATGCGCATGGCGCGGAATTGCCGGACGGCGGCGACGCGGTCGCCTATTCGGCCGGCTTCGTGATCGCGACCGGCTGTCTTCATCTTTGCGGCATAGCCATCGGGCTCCTGACCCGCTGGCCGGCGGGAACGATGGCGGTGCGCTTTGCCGGCAGCGCGATCGCCATCGCCGGGCTCGTTTTCCTAAGCAAGCTGATATGAGATTGCGCATGGCGGCTGTTGCCGTCCTTGCGGTCACGCTGTCCGGCGGCGCTGCGCACGCGCATGACTTCGTAGAAGGCGCCGGTTTCCTGAACGGATTGCTGCATCCGCTGCTGGCGCCCGCGCATGCGCTATGTCTTCTCGCCTTTGGCCTGATGACGGGCCAGCATAAAATGGCGCATCGCATCGTTCTGACGATGGCGTTCGCGGCGGCGCTGACCGCCGGAATCCTCATGATCATGTTCGCGGCATTTTCCGTGGACGCCGCTCCGATGATCCTGCTTGCCAGTGGCGCGGCCGCCGGCCTTCTCACGGCGCTCGCACAGCCGCTTCCGGTTATTCTGCCCGCCGCCATCCTCGCGACCGGCGGATTGGCGCTGATCTTCGATTCCGTGCCTTCGGTCGTCTCGAAGCTCGATACGGTTCTCGCATTGGCGGGAACGGCGCTCGGCGCGACCCTGGCGGTTGGGCTTGTCGCTTATGCCGCCGGATGCCTGACACGCGACTGGCAGCGGATCGGCGTCCGGATCGCAGGATCCTGGACGGCGGCCAGCGCGCTGCTGGTGCTCGCTTTGTGGCTGGTCAGGTCGGCGGAATAAGGCGAAAAATTCGCGCCTTGTCATTTCCCGGCG
Source organism: Pseudorhodoplanes sinuspersici (assembly GCA_945878025.1). GTDB lineage: Bacteria > Pseudomonadota > Alphaproteobacteria > Rhizobiales > Xanthobacteraceae > Pseudorhodoplanes > Pseudorhodoplanes sinuspersici_B. The sequence goes on from CAMDXM010000047.1 coordinate 13,638, forward strand.
ATTTTGCTGGATTGCCGCATAAGCTGTATCCGGAGGCCGGCATGATTCCCTTTTTCGTCCAGATCAAGTGCCAGCTCGGCAAGTCCTACGAAGTCGCCAACGCCCTCGCCGACGCCGAGATCGCCTCGGAAATCTATTCCACCGCCGGCGAGTTCGACCTGCTCTGCAAGTTCTATGTCGAGCAGGGCGTCGATATCGGCCATTTCGTGAACGAGAAAGTGCAGGCCATTTCGGGCATCCAGGACACCCGCACCATCATCACGTTCAAGGCGTTTTGAAACAGGGCGCGGCCCTCTGGACATTTGAAATGTCCAGAGGGCTCGATCCGACAAAGCTATTGATTGCCGGCCGTCGCGCGTCCCGCGCCGTTCAATGCTGGTGCTGCGGTTCGGCGGCGGCGCCGCGCATGCGACGCCCCATCATTCCGCCGCCGTTCTTCATCATCGCCTCGTGCGCCGCAACCATTCCGCGCTTGGCGAGATCGGTGACCTCGGCGGCGTGATCCTGCAGGGCCTTGACGGCGCCCGCATCTGCCGAAGTCTGGATAACGACGATTCCCTTCTCGGTCACCTCATACGTGCTCTTGATCTTGTCTTTGTAGCGGAAGATCGCGTGCAGCGCGGGGGTCTCGATCGGCAAACCCGGGTCGCGTCCTTCATCGACCCGCTTTCCCATTTCGGTGACGTGCTTCTTGATCGTCGCCGCAACGTCGGGGTCGTCCGATTCCGTCACCGTGCGGATGCCGTCGGGAAGGTTCGTCACCGTGCGCTTGATGCGATCGTGGCTGGAAAAGAGTTCGCGGAGGTCATTGTGCTCGGACGCGGTCGCGGAGCCATGATTCATCCCCATCATGCCGCCGCCCATTCCCATCATTCCAGAGCCCATGCCCATCATGCCGGAGCCCATTTGGTCCCGCATGCCTTGTCCCATCGACCCCATTTGGCCACGCATTCCCTGTCCCATGCCGCGCATTCCGCCCGGGCCGTGACCGGACGACTGCGCCAGCGCCCAACCGCCGACGAGCACGGTCGCAGCCACGATTCCGCCGATCAGCAGAACTTTCTTCTTCATCTGAATCTCCAATACCTGTGCAACGGAGGGTCCATTGCCTGTGCGCATTGGAGAAGCCGGATTTCACCCAAGTTTTTCAGGAATAGGGTTTTTTGTGACAAAGTTTGTCAGACGCGGCAGCAGCCACAATCCGGCACACATTCTACGAAAACCACTGCATGCATTGGTCTATATTGCGGGAATGCAGAGCGCGCCGCACATCCTGATCGTCGACGATCATCGCGAGATTCGCGATCTGGTCTCACGCGCATTGTCCAAGGACGGCTTTCGGGTCAGTTCGGCAGCGGACGGCCGAGCCATGCGGAAAATCATGGCCGACAGCCGGATCGATCTCATTCTCCTCGATCTGATGCTGCCGGGCGAGGACGGGCTTTCACTCTGCCGGGCGCTTCGCGCCGAATCGAACGTGCCGATCATCATGGTGACCGCGAAGGGTGAGGAAATCGACCGGGTGATCGGGCTCGAGATGGGCGCTGACGACTACCTGCCGAAGCCATTCGGCAGCCGCGAACTGATCGCACGGATCAAGGCCGTCCTGCGCCGCAGCCAGGAGAACCTGTCGAAGGCCGGATCAGAGCCGCGGCCGAAGAGTTACCATTTCGACCGCTGGGGATTGGACACCGGCTCACGCGCGCTCGTTCGCGATGATGGCGTGACAATATCGCTGAGCACCGGCGAATACGATCTGCTGCTTGCCTTGGTCGAGAGACCACAGCGCGTGCTCAATCGCGATCAGCTTCTCGATCTGGCGCGCGGCCGCTCCGCACCGGGTCTTGACCGCAGCATTGACACGCAGGTCAGCCGGTTGCGCAAAAAACTCGAACGCGATCCTGCCGATCCGAAAATCATCAAAACTGTGTGGGGCGGCGGATACATGTTCACGCCGCCGGTCACTCGCCAATGAGCCGGTTTTTTCCCAGAAGCCTGTTCGGCCAGACTTTGCTCATTCTTCTCGCGGGTCTCATCGTCTCGCATGCGATCGGCTCCTGGATCTACACCGCGGACCGGGAACAGGCGGTGCGCGCCGTCGGCGGATTTGCGGCCGCGCAACGCATCGCCAATCTGACCCGGCTGGTCCAGGAAGCGCCGCGCGAGTGGCGCGAACGGATCGTCGCGGCATTGAGCGATCAAACGCTCCGCGTCTCACTTTCGTCGCAGCCTCCGGCGTTCGAGGGCGCGAATGAGGATGGCGCTATTTCCCGAACCATCAGGGATTTCCTCGCGGATCAACTGCCGCAGAGGCCCGCGCTGGAACTTCGCGTTGCGGTGTCTGCATTCGCTGACCAGCCGTTCGCGGACTGGCGCCCCGGATCGGGCCCGATGATGAGCCCCGGTCCGATGATGGGGCGTGGTCCGATGATGCACGGCCTTGGAGGCTTTCGCGATCTGCAGGTCGCAATGCGCCTTCCGGAGGGACAGTGGCTCTCCTTCGCAACGAATCTTCCCGATAGCGGCCCGGCATTTTCCCGCCAGTTCCTGGTTTCGATGGCCGTCATGGCGATCGTCATTCTGGGCATCTCGATCTGGGCCGTTCGGCGCGTGACCGCGCCTTTGGCTTCGCTCGCCGTCGCAGCCGAGCGGCTGGGGCGGGATGTCACCGCCGCGCCCCTTCCCGAAACCGGCACAACCGAGACCCGTCAAGCCTCGCGCGCCTTCAACGAGATGCAAACCCGCTTGCGCAATCTGATCGGCACCCGGATGCGAATGCTGGCGGCCATCTCGCATGACTTGCGCACGCCGCTCACGCTGCTGCGGCTTCGCGCTGAGAATATCAAAGACCAGGAGGAGCGAAACAAGATGCTGGCGACGATCGCCGAGATGGATTCCATGGTCGGAGCGACGCTGGAATTCGCGCGCGACGAGGCTGTGACGGAGCCTCGGCGGCCGACGGACCTTGCATCATTGCTCCAGAGCACCACCGACGATATGAATGACGCCGGTCTTCCTGTCACGATGGAGCCGGCCCAGCCTCTCGTCTATGAATGCCGCGCGACGGCGCTCAAGCGCGCTCTGACCAATCTGATCGACAATGCGGTCAAATACGGGAAGACAGCTCACGCGGCGATCAATGTCGCACCAAAGGCAATCGAAATCACAATCGATGACGAGGGGCCGGGGATTCCGGAGCAGGAACTCGCCCGCGTGTTCGAACCGTTCTACCGTATCGAGGAATCGCGAAACCCGGAAACCGGCGGCGTCGGCCTCGGATTGGCCATCGCCCTATCCATCGTTCAGACCCATGGCGGGGAGCTCACACTCAGCAACCGGCCGGCCGGCGGCCTGCGTGTCTCGATGTCCCTGCCTCGCTGAGATTCGGATTGCTGCCGGCTGCAGCTGACCCTACCCCGCGCCGCCCTGTCCTTCGACCTCATGCGGTCTCCGCAATCCGAGCTGTCGCTCGCGGAAGAACACGAACAATCCCGCGCCCGCGATGATCGCGGCGCCCACGAATACGAGCGGCACCGGTATTTCACCGAACATCACATAGCCGAACACGAAGGCCCACAGCATGGTCGAGTAACCGAACGGCGCGACCAGCGAGGCCGGCGCGTACCGGTAGCTTTCAGTGAGCAGGATGTGCGCAAGGCCGCCGAGAATGCCGGTGCCGATCAAAGCGGCGAGTTGCATCATATCCGGCGAATGCCAGCCGAGCGGCCAGGTCGCAAGCCCCGCGAGCGCGCAGATCAGCGAGAAATAAAACACGATCGCGGGCGTCGTCTCGCTGCCGGTCAGCCGGCGTGTCTGGATGATCGAACCGGAATTGAACACCGCGGCGAGAATGGCGAACAGCGCCCCGAGCGCGCTCGCGCCGAGCGCAACTCCTGCGTAATGCTTCGGATCGAGATGCGGCCACAGCATCACGACCACGCCGACGAAGCCGACGATCACCGCCGACCAGCGATAAAGCCGCACGCGCTCTTTCAGAAAGATCACGGAAAAGACCACCGTGACGAGCGGCGACGAGAAGGAAAAGGCGGTCGCATCCACGACCGGCAGCCGCGCCAGCGCCGCGAAATTCAGGAACATGCCGCCGATGCTGAACATGCCGCGGCCGAGATGCCCGAGCGGACGTTTGGTGCGCAGCGCAAGCAATTCGCCGCGCAGCGCATAAACGAGCAGCACGGGCGGAATGGCGCAGGCGGCGCGAAAGAACACCACCTGCCCGACCGGCACCGTTTCGCCGGCATAGCGCACGAGCGCCGACATCGCGGCGAACATCACCGACGAGATCAAGGTCAGCACGATGGCTTTGAGATAATTCATCCGGCCGGCAAATATGCCGATCCGGCCGCAGGGATCGCAGCCGGTCGACTCGAAGCTCCGCGACCTTACTTCCTTTCCGGCCGTTTGGGTCCCTCAATCGGG
>CAMDXM010000048.1 GCA_945878025.1 Pseudorhodoplanes sinuspersici
AGATTCCATCCGGCGCTCCAATAGTGAGCGAGGAGGCCTTCTCCACACATCTCCCGGGGACACGGCCTGCGAAAGCCATGCGCGCGGGGCGCCGTCCCCATTCACATCCAGTTTCGCCTGCAGGACGCCCCTCAAGCGAATGGGGATGAACCGAATCTAGCGGACAGGAAATCGCAATCCAGATGAATATTTTTCCCGGCGGGGGTTCACACGGCGCGGAAAGAGGCTGTAGTCGCAAGCCAAGCTGGAAAGATTCGCGGAGACGGGACGTGTACGAACATTTTTTTCGTCATGGCCGGGCTTGTCCCGGCCATCCCGCTTAGGTCGGCACGGCCCTCACCTAAGCGGGATGCGCGGGTCAAGCCCGCGCATGACAGTGGAGATGAACGGCGGGGCTCGCACGTCGTCATGGCCGAGTGAAAGCGCGTCTTCGCGCTGAAGCCCCGGCCATGACGACGTGAGAGATTCGCGAAAGTCCAACAACCGTCATGGCCGCACTTGCTGCGGCCATCCACGTCTTGCTTTCTGCCAGCGCCCCCCTACCCCTGCTTCGCCTCCGTGGTCGCGATCCATATCCCGGCAAAGACCGCGACCAGCCCGGCGACGAGATTGAGCGTGATCGGCTCGCCGACGAGCACCGTTGCGAGCAAGGCGGCGGCGATCGGATTGACGGTCATGGTGTTGGTGACGCGCGTCGGGGTCGTGCGCTCCAGCGCCATGATCCAGAGAATAAAGGCGAGCGCGCCGCCCGCGACGCCAAGATAAATCGCGGCGATCCATTGCGCGCCGTCGAAATTCGCCAGCACCGCGACGCGGCCGGTCGCGACGCCGACCAGGATCAGCGCCGCTGCGCCCGCGCCCATGCCGAATGTGAGAAAGCCGAGCGCGCTCGAGCGCTGTGCAAAGGGCCGCGACCAGACGGTGTAAAAGGCCATGCACAAGGCGGCGGCGGCCATGATCAATTCGCCGCGCCACGCACCGGGCGGCGCGTCCGCAAGGCCTGCGGCAAGCGCGACAGTTGTACCGAGGATGGCGATGCAGACTCCGATGGTCTTGCGCCATGTCAGCGGCTCGATGCGCAGCAGCGCGCCGACCACCATGGTCTGCAGCGGCAAGGTCGAGAGCGCGAGCGCGGCGCGCGCCGCGGTCGTGTAGCTCATCGCGATGTTATAGAGAACGAAGAACAGGCCGAAGAATGCGATGCCGAGCGTGGCGACGGCAAGCCGGTCAGAGCGTTGCGGCCACCGCACGCGCAGCAACAAGGCCACCGGCAGCAGGCACGCAAACCCGATACTCCAGCGCAGGATCGCGAGCGTGACCGCATCGGCATCGCTGACCAGATAGCGCGTCACCGCGGCGGCCGTGCCGCCGAGGCTGCTGGAGACGATCGCGATCAGGACGCCGAGGGTTTCGGTCATGGATCTCGCTCCGGGATGGCTCACCGGCGCGAGCCCACCCCCACGCCCGCTCTCGCTCTCGAATCGGATAGGCTACAATGAATCGGAGGAGAAAGGCCTCGTTCAGACCGAGGGCGCCTCTGCTGTCAATGTGAGGAGGATTAAGGTGACGAAGCCGAAAAAGATCACTTCGCGAGAGCGAAGAGCGCTCGCAAACCTCGCCTTGCGGGGCTTGCGAGACCCGTCCTCGCTGACCTTCGGCCAACAAAGACGAATCGCAGCCGCGCTGCTCAAGCAATTGGCCGCCCTCCCGATAGTGGGACGCGGGGACCACAGGCGCAAGCACCCCAAGGCCGCGGCTCGCTGATCCTTTCGGATTGGCCAAGGCCCCCGTGTTCTTCACCGCGCGACCATAAACCGCGTCGCGCATGGCGATATCGCTTACCGCGCCGGCACGCCGCCAAGATTGATAATGTCAAATTGTTCGTTGAGCGAATTCATCAGCTTCTCGTCGGCGAACTCCGCCTCGCTCATGGTTGCGAGTTTCGCCAGAAACTGATCGAAGCCGGCCGGCTGGAAAATCATCAGCATACGGCCGGTTCCACCGGGCGGCAGATCGACCGCGTGCGGCACGCCGGGCGGAATGTGAATGCACGCGCCGGGCTTTGCCGTCATCCAGTCGCCGTCGATATGGAAATTCACGTCGCCTTCGAGGATGTAGAAGGTTTCGGCGTGCTGGCGGTGCAGATGCAGCCCGAGCGCGAATTCCCTTTTGAGATTGTCTTCCATCAGCGCATAGGCGCCGCCGGTGTCCGCCGCCGAAACTTTTACGAAGGTGTGGTCGCGCGTCCAGTCGTAGTTCGGACCGCCGCCGAGCGGAACGAAGCTGTAGCGTTTGGCGGGCATCGTGAGCTCCTGGGCCGGGTGAACTCTCACATCGTCATGGCCGGGCTTGTCCCGGCCATCTACGTCTTAACTGCCCTTGCCTCGTTGCCAAGACTGTACAACCATGGGTTAGTCTCCGGGGGTAAATTTGGCAGAAGAGAGAACTGAAACGTCGTCGAATCAGTATTCTGGCAAAGGCTGGGCACTGGTTCGTATCCGAAATTTGCCGGAATGGATCACGGCCCCCCTCACAGTCATATTCGGATTCGTCCTGGTAGCGCTTTTTAGCGTCGGCGTTTCGCTAATTTATAAACTTGTGGAGCGAGTCTGGAGCGGAACGGCTGACACTGTACCAGCAGCTAGTGCAGCACTTACCGCGATTGCTGCGGTTTTCGGTGCAGTTTTTCTGACTTGGCGAACCGTTGTTGCTCACTGGCAGGCCCGTGCGAGCCAAGAACAGGCATCCGTCGCGAGAGAAAGCCACTACACGACGTTGTTCACCAAAGCGGTCGAGCAGCTTGGCACAACGCGCGAAGTCGTCGAGACGAGCACTATCATAGGTAGCAGTTCCGGTCCTGTGCCGAGAATAGAAAACAAAACTAGGACTGAACCAAATATTGAAGTCCGCTTGGGTGCCATCTATGCGCTTGAGCGTATCGCCCACGATTCTGAACGCGATCACTGGCCGATTATGGAGGTCTTGTGCGCTTACGTTCGAAAGAACGCAGGTGACGGAGAATCGATTCCTGAGCACTTTGATTTCAACGAAGATAACGAAGAGCTTGAAGCAGAAATAATTGCAAACGACGAAAGAGCTGCAATATCAGACCGACTGAAAAGCATTAGGGGATGGGTTGCTAATTTAGATTTTCCGCGGTCAGATATTCAAGCCGCACTGACTGTTATCGGACGCCGTTCGGAAGGGCGGCGCGCTTGGGAAGCTCAAAGAGCCGGAGATCCATCAAGCCCTGGCGACTATCGGTTGGATTTTCGAAATGCAAATCTGCAAAAAGCAGATATTCAAGGTCTTTTCTTTGAAAGAGCAAACTTTCGAGGCGCAAAGCTCGACGGCGCCCTGGTTAGGCGCTGCCATTTAGCGGATGCAATTTTAAACGCCGCCCAGATAGCCAATGCGAACTTCGAGCATGCTGACATCACACTTGCGTCATTTGCCTCAGCCAAGCTGTATGGAACCGGTTTCCGAAAATGCCTAGCAGACAAAACCAGATTTGCATTTGCAAGAATGTATGGCGGAAGCTTTTCAGAAGCGTCACTTACTGAAGTAGATTTTTCTCATTCCGTATTCAGTGCTACGCGAATGTTTTCTGCAAATATTTTTAATTGCTCATTCAATTACTGCAACTTAAGTCTTGCCTCGTTTATTCAAGCTACGATTCATGAATCGAGCTTCAAAAAAGCGCAACTTCAATTCGCCCGCCTTGACTTGGCTACCTTGTATGGGAGCGATTTCGCAGAAAGCCTGGGTCTGACCGACGGTCAATTGCACAGCGCTTTCGAAGGCGATGGATCAACACTCCTCCCATCCACTGTCGTTACGCCAAAAGATTGGCCAAGAGAAAAATTAACCGAATTACAAATCGCTGATCGCCTCAAAGCGCGAGAAGAAAAATCAAAGGATGAAATCCCTTTTTAGAAGATTCTCCCTTCCACCCAGCGCTACACGCCAACGATACGACTACACTCCTAACTCCTTAATCCCCTCATACAGCTTGAGCGCTTCCGGATTCGCGAGCGCTTCCGTATTCTTCACCGCGCGGCCATGCACCACGTCGCGCACGGCAAGCTCCGTGATCTTGCCGCTCTTGGTGCGCGGGATGTCGGCCACCTGCACGATCTTGGCCGGCACATGGCGCGGGGTCGCGCCGGTGCGGATCTTTTTCTTGATCACGTCGCGCAAGGGATCGTCGAGCTTGACGCCCTCCCTGCAGCGCACGAACAGCACGACGCGCACGTCATTGTCCCAGTCCTGCCCGATCGCAATCGCCTCGACGATCTCGGGGATCTGCTCGACCTGCGCATAGATTTCCGCCGTGCCGATGCGCACGCCGCCGGGATTGAGCGTCGCGTCCGAGCGGCCATGGATGATCATGCCGCCATGCTTCGTCCATTCCGCGAAATCGCCATGGCACCACACGCCGGGGAAGCGCTCGAAATAGGCGGCGCGATATTTTTTTCCGTCGGCATCGTTCCAGAACATCACCGGCATGCAGACGAAGGGTTTGGTGCAAACAAGCTCGCCCTTCTCCTCGACGATATGCTTGCCCTCCTCCGACCACACGTCCACGGCCATGCCGAGGCCCGCGGCCTGGATTTCGCCGCGCCACACCGGCGCTGTCGGGTCAACCAGCACGAAGCACGACACGATGTCGGTGCCGCCCGAGATCGAGGCGAGATGCAGATCCTTCTTGATCGAGTCATAGACGTAATCGAAGCTTTCGGCCGCCAGGGGAGAGCCGGTCGAGGTCATCAGCCGCAGGTGTGAGAGGTCATGCGTCTTGATCGGCGCGAGGCCGGCCTTTTTGCAGGCGTCGATATATTTCGCCGAGGTGCCGAACAGCGTGAATTTCTCGTCCTGCGCATAATCGAACAGCACGCTCTCTTTCGGCGCGAAGGGCGAGCCGTCGAACAGCATCAGCGTCGCGCCGCTCGCGATCCCGGAGACGAGCCAGTTCCACATCATCCAGCCGCAGGTGGTGAAGTAGAACACGCGGTCGCCCGCGCGCACGTCGCTCTGCAGGCGGTGTTCCTTCAGGTGCTGCAGCAGCGTGCCGCCGGCGCCATGCACGATGCATTTGGGGACGCCCGTGGTGCCCGACGAATAGAGAATGAAAGCCGGCGTGTTGAACGGCAGCCGCTCGAAGACGAGCGGCTTGGCCTGATAAGGTTTCAGGAAGGCATCGAGCGTGACGGCGTTGGGCAAGGCTTTCGCCACCGCGTCGGCTTCGTTCAGATACGGAACGATCACCACCGTCTTCGCGGTCGGCAGATGCGGGACGATGCCCTTGAGCTTGTCGGCGAGCGACAGCGCCTTGCCATTGTACCAATAGCCGTCGACCGCGACGAACACCTTGGGCTCGATCTGGCCGAAGCGATCCAGCACGCCGCGCTCGCCAAAGTCGGGCGAGCACGACGACCAGATCGCGCCGAGCGAAGTGACAGCCAGCATCACCGCGATGGTTTCGGGCAGGTTCGGCATCATGGCGGCGACGCGGTCGCCCTTGCCGACGCCCGCGGCCTTCAAGGCTTGCTGGAGCCGCGAGACCAGCGCGTCCAATTCGTCCCAGGACAGGCGCTTTTTTACCTTGTCCTCGCCGCGGAACACCAGCGCGTCGCTCGCGCCCTTGCCGGGATGCGCCAGCAGGTTTTCCGCGAAGTTGAGCCTGGCGTCGGGGAAGAATTTCGCGCCCGGCATGGCGCCGCCGTCCATCAGGCGCGCGCCCTTGTCGCCGACCACGCCGCAGAAATCCCACACCAGATCCCAGAACGCGTCCGGATGCGTCACCGACCAGGCATGCAGCTCGCGGTAATTCTTCATCGCGGCGCCAAGTGACGACCCATGGCGGCGATTGGCCTCCGCCATGAAAGCCATCACCTGGCTCGCGGCGACGCGGTCCGGCCCCGGAATCCAGAGCGGCGTTTCACTCATCGTATTTATTCCCCATCCACGCGCTCAATCGAGCCTCGATTTAATCTTAACCGCCCGGCTCCCAAAACTGCAAAACCGGGGCATTTCCGTAAATTGCGACAGCCACGAAAGGAACACACGCCCCGCCCAGTGTTGCGCCAGCAAACCCGGGGCCGGTATAGTCGGCTCTCCACAACCAAAGAAAACCCGGAAAATACCTCTTGTCCGCAGTCACCGGCTTCAAGCGCCTGGGTCTTGCCGTCGCCGCCTTATTGCTGGCGATCTTCGGCGTCCTCGGCGTCGTGTCCGTCCTGATCCCGGCGGATCAGGTGCGCGAAGCCGTCAAGGCGGAAATCCGCGCCGTCACCGGCCTCGATCCGGTCTTGCGCGGGGACATTTCGGTCTCGCTCTTCCCCTACGGCAAGGTCAGTTTCGCGGATGTGACCTTGGGCGATCAGGCCCAAAGCGATCAGAAGCAAGGCGATCAGAAGCAAGGCGCGCCGCCGCTCGCCGCCGACCGGCTGACCGCCAAGCTGCGCTTCTTCCCGCTGCTCACTGGCAGGATCGAGGTCGCGGATGTGGCGCTGGAAAATCCGCGCATCTCTCTGGTGATAACCGAAGATGGCCGCTCCAACTGGCTGCCGCTCGTGGCCTCGCTCAACCGCGCCTTCGGGCCGGATTCCAAGGCGCGCGACCGCGTGATGTCGTTTTCGGAAATCCGCATGACCGGCGGCGCGGTGACGATCCGCGACGACGCCCGCAATATCTCCGAGCGGGTGAGCGATATCGACCTGTCGCTCGCCTGGCCCGCCATTTCCAAGAGCTTCGCCGCCACCGGCCGCGTCAACTGGCGCGACGAGCCGGTCGATATCGGCATCACCTTCTCCGATTTCGCCGCCACCTTGCGCGGGGAGCGCACCGGCCTGAAGGTGCGGCTGGCCGGCGCGCCGATGAAATTCGGCTTCGACGGCACGATGAGCATGCGGCCCACTCTTAAAGTGGAGGGTGCGCTGTCGGCGGATGCGGCATCTCTCCGCCGCGTCTTCGCATGGGCCGGCCAGAAGACCTTGCCGCTCGGCGGCTTCGAGCGCTTCTCGCTCAAGGCGCAGACCAACATCGTGGGCGGCACCATCGCGCTCACCGGCGCCAATCTCGAACTCGATGGCAACCCGGCCGAGGGCGTGCTGACATTCGCGACCGACGGCCGCCAGACCTTGCAGGGCACGCTTGCCGCAGACAGCATCGACCTCTCGCCCTATCTCTCGACCATCCGCCTGCTTGCCCACAACGAGCGCGAATGGAACCGCATGCCGATCTCGCTCGACGGCCTGTCCGGCCTCGAACTCGATCTGCGGCTGTCGGCCGCCAAGATCGCGATCGGACCCGCCAAGCTCGGGCGCACCGCGATCGCCGCCAATCTGCGCGGCGGAAAACTCACGCTCACAATCGGGGAATCGCGCGCCTTCGGCGGCATCATCAAGGGATCGCTTGGCCTGGCGACCGCCGAACAAGGCGTGGAATTCAAGTCGCAGCTTCATTTCACCGATATCGATCTCGAAACCGCGATGTCGGAATTGTTCGGGTTGAAGCGCCTCGAAGGCAAAGGCGACCTGTCTTTCGCCATCGAGGGCGCGGGACGCAACGTGCTGGCGCTGACGCGCACGCTCAATGGCAATGCGACTTTGACCGGACGGCAGGGCGCGCTGACCGGGCTCAATGTCGAACAGCTTCTGCGCCGGCTCGAACGCCGTCCGCTCTCGGGCGGCAGCGAATTCCGCAGCGGGCGCACGCCGTTCGAATTGCTGTCGGTGTCGCTGCGCATCGTGAACGGCAACGCGGTCGTCGAATCCACGACGCTCGAAGGCGCGGCCGTCAAGGTTGCGCTGGCCGGCTCGGCCTCGATTCCCGCCCGCGATCTCGACCTGAAGGGCATCGCGAGCCTCGTCGGCGTCCCCTCGACCGACGGCCGCGCGCCGTTCGAATTGCCGTTCGTGGTGCAGGGCCCGTGGGACGATCCGCTCATGCTGCCCGATCCGGAAATCCTGATCCGGCGGTCCGGCGCGGCGGCGCCATTGCTCGACGCCGTGCGCGACCGCCGCGCGCGCGAGGCGGTGCGCGCCGCGATCGAGCGGCTGACCGGCGGCAAGCTCTCGACCGCGCCCGCGGCGGAAGCCTCGTTCCCGGCCGATCCGGCGCCGGAAAAGTCCGCCGAATAGGCGGCATTACATCGCCTTAAAGAGACTTCGTGGCGGCTCGCGCCTCCTCGGCTCTGCTTTGTCGCGCAATCTCGCGGCAAACCGGTTCCCACTTTGCCGGATTGCGCTCTATCATCCACGCAACAGCGAATCACCGGCCGTCCTGGCCGCGATGAGGCCCTTCATGCTCGGCGGCTTCCTGCGCACCCTCGTGAAAGTGGCGGTCGCGTCCCTGATCGTCGGGAGCATCCTCGCGCATTTCGGCATCACCGCCGACAAGCTGATCCGCGAAGCCGGCGTCACGCCAGAACACATCGCCGAACTCGGGCGGCGCGCGCTCGACTGGGCCTTGCCCAATGTGCTGCTCGGATCGCTGGTGATCGTGCCGGTCTGGTTCATCGTTTATCTGTTCCGCCCGCCCGGCGCGCGCAGCGACTGATCAGTTACATCGGCGCGCCAAGCGCGGCAGCGCGCTCGCCGGACATGGCGTAGCGCTTCGAAAGCAGCGACGCCGTCACCACGATCAGCGCGACCACGGCGATCATCAGCGTGCAGATCGCGTTCGTTTCCGGCTTCACGCCGAGACGCACCTGCGAATAGATGCGGATCGGCAAGGTGGTGGCGCCCGGCCCGGTCGTGAAACTCGCGATCACGAAATCGTCGAGCGACAGCGTGAAAGCCAGCATCCAGCCGGCCGCGATCGCCGGCACGATCAGCGGCAAGGTCACGGTCAGGAATGTGCGCAACGGCGAACAGCCGAGATCCATCGCCGCTTCCTCGAGGCTGCGGTCGAAGTCGACGAGCCGCGCCTGCACGATGGCAGCGACGAAACACAGCGTGAGCGTGGTATGCGCCAGCGCCGTGGCCCAGAAGCCGCGATCGAAATCGACGGCGACGAACAAAAGCAGCAACGCGAGCCCGATGATCACCTCCGGCAGAACCAGCGGCGCGTAGATCATGGCGGAGAAAGGCAGCCGCCCGCGGAAGCGCCCGATCCGCGTCAATGCCAGCGCCGCGAGCGTGCCGAGGATGGTGGCCGCGCTCGCCGAAAAAAGCGCGAGGCCAAGGCTGGTCCAGGCCGCCTCGATCATGGCGCTGTCATGCAGCAATTCGCGATACCAGCGCAGCGACCATCCGCCCCAGACCGCGACCGAACGCGAGCCGTTGAACGAATAGAGGACCAGGATCGCAATCGGCAGATACAGAAAGGCGAGGCCGGCCGATATCGCGGCAATGTTGAAGCGCGATATCGATGTCAGCCGGGGCGCAGCCGCGGTCTTGGCCGCGGTCTTGGCTTTGGTCTTGAACGCGCTCTTGATCGCAATCATCGGCGCGCTCCGAGCGTCTCGTTCTGCATGCGCTGCACGATCACGATCGGGATCAGGAGCGCGCAGAGCAGCGCCACCGCCAGAGCCGACGCCACCGGCCAGTCGCGATTGGCGAAAAACTCCGTCCACAAGGTCTGCCCGATCATCTGCGTGCGCGAATTTCCGAGCAGATCGGGAATGATGAATTCGCCGACGATCGGGATGAAGCAGATCAGCGCGCCGGCCGCGAGCCCCGGCCACGCAAGCGGAAATGTCACCAGCCAGAAGGTTTTCCAGCGCGGGCAGCCGAGATCGGCCGCCGCCTCCAGGAGGCTGTCGTCGATCTTGCACAGCACCGCGTAAATCGGCAGCACCATGAACGGCAAATACGAATAGACGATGCCGACATAGACCGCGCCGTCGCTCGCCAGCATCGGCACAGGCTGGTCCACGATGCGCAACGCCAGCAGCAGGTCGTTGAGCAGGCCTTCGCGCTGCAGGATCGTGATCCAGGCATAGATGCGGATCAGAAACGCGGTCCAGAATGGCAGCATGACGGCGATGACGAGCGCCGGCTGCCAGGATCGCGGCGCGCGCGACATTCCGTAAGCGACCGGAAGCGCCGCGGCGATCAGCAGCAACGTGGATATCAAGGCGATTTCGAGGCTCTTGAGAAAAGACCCGATGTAAAGACTGTCCGAAAAAAGCGCGCGGTAATTGTCGAGCGACAGTGCGCCGAAGAACGAGCGGATTCCCGCAAAGCCGGCCGCGAGATCGAAGACCGGGCTATAAGGCGGCTGAGCGACGGCTGTTTGCGACAAGCTGAGCTTTACAACGATCAGGAACGGCAGCAGCAGGAACAAGAACAGCCAGAGATACGGCACGAGAATAATGAGCCAGTTGCTCCAGGGATGCGCGGCGGCGAGCGGGCGCGCCGGCGTGTCCGCCGCGGGCGCGCTCATTGCGCCAGCACCGCGGCCGCATCCGCGCTCCAGGACAGCGTCACGCGTTCGCCCTTGCTCGCGACCGTTTCTCCTTTGCGGCTGACATTGACCGACGAAATCCGCATCGACCCGGGACCGTCGAGCTTGACCTTGTAAACCGACGAACCGCCGAAATATTCGATATCGCGCAAAATCCCGCTCACCGAATTGCCGCCATGTGCGCTCGCGCCCTCGCGCGCGATCGCTACTTTTTCAGGCCTGATCGCAACCAGCACCCGGTCGCCGCGATGCGCGGCATTTCCCTGCGGCACGCGCATTTGGCCGGCGGCGGCGGTCTCGACCACGGTTTCCTGCGCATCGACGGCCGAGACGACGCCCTCGATCAGATTCACGTCGCCGACGAATTCCGCGACCCAGCGCGATTTCGGATGCTCATAGATCTCGCGCGGGGCGGCGACCTGCGCGAGCCGGCCGCCATTCATCACGGCGATGCGGTCCGCCATGGTCATCGCTTCCTCCTGATCGTGCGTGACGATGACGAATGTGACGCCGAGTTTCTTCTGCAATTCGCGCAGCTCGAGTTGCGTTTGCGTGCGCAGTTTTTTGTCGAGGGCGGCGAGCGGCTCGTCGAGCAGGAAGACCTTCGGGCGCTTGACCAGCGCGCGCGCGAGCGCCACGCGCTGCCGTTGCCCGCCCGACAATTGATGCGGCTTGCGGTCCGCGAATTCATCCATCCGCATCATGGCGAGCATCTCGGCGACGCGCTGTTTCCGTTCCTCGCGCGGCAACGCCTCCTGCTTCAGGCCGAAAGCGACATTGCCCGCGACCGAAAGATGCGGAAACAGCGCGTAGCTCTGGAACATCATGTTGACCGGACGCAGATAAGGCGGCAGCGCGCCGATATCCTCGCCGTCGAGCAGGATGCGTCCCTCGTCGGGCGTCTCGAAACCCGCGAGCAGCCGCAGCAACGTGGTCTTGCCGCAGCCGGACGGGCCGAGCAGCGCGAAGAATTCGTTGCGGCGGATGTCGAGCGTGAAATTCTCGACCGCCACATGCGTCCCGAAACGCTTGCTGACGCTTTCGAACCGGACCAGCGGCTTGCCCGATGAAACGATAGTCTGTTCCGCCATGTCCCGCGCACGCGCTCCATTGGAGCATGATCCCGAAGATGGAAACCGGATGTCCGGAAAGGATCATGCAAAAGGACCGGACGGCACCCGTCCGGCGCGGCGGCAGGCTATCGGCCTCCCGCGCGCGGCTCAAGCGGAACCAGAGTCTATCGCACAACCCGGCGAGGCGCCGGGAGGTAGAAAACACGAGAAAAATAAGGAAATCCGGTCAGACCCAAACCGGCTCGAGCGGATCGGCCAATTGCCGGCCGTTGGAGACCACCTTGCGCGGCTCCGGGCCGTAATAATTCCCGATTCGGACCATCGGACGCGGATTGGCGCGAATCGACAATATCCGCTGCTGCAGCGACTTCGCCGAAACCGGCTTGCAGAGAAACTCGTTCACGCCAAGCCGGATCGCCGCGACCACGCGCTCGCGCTCGACATGGCCGGTCAGCATGATGACCGGGACATCCGGGCACGCAAAACCGCCCGGCGAGCGCACGAAGCGCATGAATTCGCCGCCGGTCATGTTCGGCATTTCCCAATCGAGAATGACGACGTCGGGATTGATGGCGGGGATCGTCTCGAGGCCGTCGATGCCGTTCGAGGCCTCATGCACATCCTTGATCCCGACCGCGAGCAGGAGAGAGCGGATCACCTTGCGCATGTAATAGTCGTCGTCGATCACCAGCACCTTGGCTGACGTGATCAGTTCCTCGGCAGTCTTCGAGCCGGCCTGCTTTGCGACCGAATCCATGGCGCGTTCCGAATGGAGTGCACTTTATTCAATACGATTATCTAAGCATTTTCCTTTTATGACGCGATGAATCCGTTCGTTAAAATTGCAACGGAAAGATCGCCTGAATCCGCCGCGACTTAAATGGTCAATGCGAGGTTAACCCGGCCGCGACAGCGTACGCGCGACGGCATCGCGCCAGCCGGCCCATTTGCGGTCGCGCGTTGTGGCGTCCATCGTGGGCTCGAAGCGGCGCTCGTGTTTCCAGGTCTTGGCAAAGCCATCGAGCGGCGGACACACGCCCGCCTGCAATCCGGCGAGATAGGCCGCGCCAATGGCGGTCGTTTCCATCACCAAGGGCCGGTCGACCGGCGCGCCAAGAATGTCGGCCAGAAAGTGCATGGCGGGCTCGCTCGCCGTCATGCCGCCGTCGACGCGGAGCACGGTGCCCGCCGAGGCGGCATCGGGCCAGTCCGAGCGCATCGCGTCGAGAAGATCGCGCGTCTGATAACCGACGGATTCGATTGTCGCGCGCGCCAATTCGGCGGCGCCGGAACTGCGCGTGAGCCCGAAGATGGCGCCGCGCGCCTTGGCGTCCCAATAGGGCGCGCCCAAGCCCACGAAAGCCGGAACGAGATACACCTCCTCGGCCGGGTCGACGGCGGCGGCAAGCGCGTTCACCGAAGGCGCATCCGCGATCATCTTCATCGCGTCGCGCAGCCATTGCACGGCCGCGCCCGCGATGAAGATCGAACCTTCGAGCGCGTAAGTGCGCCTGCCGTCCAATTGATACGCGATGGTGGTGAGCAGCCGATTGTTCGATGCGACCGGCCGCTCGCCGGTATTGAGCAGCGCGAAGCAACCCGTGCCATAGGTCGATTTCATCATGCCGGGTTCGAAACAGCCCTGCCCGATGGTCGCCGCCTGCTGATCGCCCGCGACGCCCAAAATACGAATCGATCCGCCGAACAGGGCGGTCGCGCCGAAATCGCCCGCGCAATCGCGCACCTGCGGCAACATATTCAGTGGAACACGAAACAGATCGGCGAGCGCGGAATCCCACGCGCCTTTATTGATGTCGAGCAGCAAGCTGCGCGCCGCATTGGTGGCGTCGGTCGCGTGCACGCGGCCTTCCGTCAGCCGCCACAGGAGAAAGCTGTCGATGGTGCCAAATGCCAGGCGTCCCGCATCCGCCGCCTCGCGCGCGCCCGCGACATGATCGAGAATCCACGCGATCTTGGTCGCGGAGAAATACGGATCGAGCAGCAATCCTGTGCGCGCGGAGATCGCGGCCTCGTGCCCCTGCGCTTTCAATGCATCGCAGACGTCCGCCGTGCGCCGGTCCTGCCAGACGATGGCATTATATAGCGGCTTTCCCGTTGCGCGGTCCCAGACGACGGTCGTTTCGCGCTGATTGGTGATGCCGATGCCGGCAATATCCCTGGCGCCAAGACCCGCTTTCGCCATCGCCTGGCGCGCGGTCGACAGCACGCCCGACCAGATCTCTTCCGGGTCGTGTTCGACGAGACCTGGCGCCGGATAAATCTGCCGGAATTCCTGCTGCGCGGTCGCGACCGGATTGAGCTGCGCGTCGAACACGATGGCGCGCGACGAGGTCGTGCCCTGATCGATCGCGAGGAGATGGGCTTGCTTACTCACCTTAACCCCTCACCCGCTTTCGCGGAGTTTATCATCGGGCCGCGCTTCGCGCGGACCCGTTGGCCCGGGCACCCTCTCCCACGGATGTCGGGCTTGCCCGACATCCGCATTACTGAGCGTCGCAAGTCGGGTAAACTCGACTTGCGATCGGGAGAAGGAATTCGTGCGTTCAGCCTCGCAACTCTTCTCCCTCTCCCCCCGGATGTCGGCCTTGGCCGACATCCGCCTGATCGTGCGCAAGTCGGGCAGGCCCGACTTGCGATGGAGAGGGCTGGGGTGAGGGGGTTACAGAATTCCGTTCGAGCGACCATCGCTTATTCCGCCGCGTTGAGGCCGCGCGATTGCGCCATGAACTTTGCAAGATTGGCGCGCTCGGCGGCCGATAATTTCAGCCCGAGCTTGGAGCGCCGCCACAGCACGTCGTCGGCATCCGCCGCCCATTCGCGATCCATCATGTAGCGCACTTCCCGCGCGGTCAGGTCCGCGCCGAAACATTCGCCGAGATCCTCGAATGCCGCGGCGCTTCCGAGAATATCGCCGAGCCGCGTGCCATAGGCGCGCGCGAGCCTGCGCGCATGCGCTTCGCTCAGGAACGGCCATTGCTCGCGCGTCCTGGCGATCAAGGCGCCGATACCGTCCCATGGAATATTGCCGCCGGGCAGCGGATCGCGATGGGTCCAGGCCGGACCGGTCGCGAAGAAATGCGAGAGCATCTGCATCGCGGTGTCCGCGAGCCTGCGATAGGTCGTGATCTTCCCGCCGAACACGGTCAGCAAGGGGGCGGTGCCGAAGCTCTTGTCGAGATCGAGATGATAGTCGCGCGTGGCGTCTTCCGGCCGCGCGGAGCCGTCGTCGTAGAGCGCGCGCACGCCGGCATAGGCCCAGACCACATCGCCGGGCACGGCCGCCCGGCGGAAATATTGCGTCACCGCCTCGCAGAGATATTTGATATCCTCCGGCGACGGCGCGACGCAATTGACGTCGCCCTTGAAATCCTCATCGGTCGTTCCGACCAGCGTGAAATCCGTTTCGAACGGGATCGCGAACACGACGCGGCCGTCCGGATTCTGGAAAATATAAGCGTCGTCGTGGTCGAATAGCCGCGGCAAGACGATATGGCTGCCCTTGACCAGCCGCACGCGCGAAGGCCCCTCCTGCCGCAACACCATTTCACCGACTTCGCCAACCCAGGGACCGGCCGCATTCACGAGCCCGCGCGCGGTGACGCTTTCGCGGCTTCCCCGAACCATAAGCACGAGACGCCAGTGATCGGAACGCTCCGCGCGCACGCACTTGGCGCGCGTGCGGATGGTGGCGCCGCGTTCCGCGGCGTCGAGCGCATTGAGCACGACGAGCCTCGCATCGTCCACGCAGCAATCGGAATACTGGAAGCCGTATTGGTAGCGGCGCTTGAGCGGCGCGCCGGCCGCGTGATGCGAAAGGTCGACGGTTTTCGACGGCGGCAACAATTTCCGTCCGCCGAGATGGTCGTAGATAAAGAGCCCAAGGCGGAGCATGACGCTCGACCGGCCGGCTTCATGCGACGGCAAAGTAAAGCGCATCGGCCGGATGAGATGCGGCGCCATGCGCAGCAGAACCTCGCGCTCCACCAGAGCCTCGTGCACGAGGCGAAAGGCGTAATGCTCGAGATAGCGCAGACCCCCGTGAATGAGCTTGGTCGAGGCCGAGGAGGTGCCGGAGGCGAGGTCGTTCTGCTCGACCAGGAGCACGCGCAGGCCCCGGCCGGCCGCGTCGCGGGCGATACCGGTTCCGTTGATGCCGCCGCCGATGACGGCGAGATCGAAGTCAGCCATACGGCGATTCTCTTTATTGTCCTTCACGCAGCATGCTTAACCGGAACGTCCCGCTCAAGCACGGCAATCTCTTCCTCCCTCCCTTTCAGGGGGAGGGTCGCTCGCCACCCTCCCCCTGAAGGGGAGGGAAAAGAAAGACGCTCTCCATCGGGGTCGGCAGCGCTTGATCAATGCATCAGATCAGCCATGCGCAACATGACCACCAAGATTGGCCCCGTTCGCAACTTTGCCATAAACTGCCCACCATAAAGAAATGCACGGTGGACTTTCCCGCCGACGGAACGCCAATGCCCGCCCCCCGCCTCCTCGTCATCGAAGGCAATACCGCCGAAGGCCGCGCTTTGCTCACCGCCGCCGGGGGCCGGGCCCCAAGCGCCGGATATGCCGAATTGCTGCGCGACCTGATGCCCGGCGCGGTCGTCGATATCTGCTATCCGGCCGATCCGGGCGCCAATCTGCCCGGCAAGGAGGGCGTCGAGGGCTATGACGGCGCCGTCATCACCGGCTCGGCCTTGCATGTCTATCAGCGCGGGCCGCATGTCGATCCGCAGATCGAGCTTGCCAAGGCGGTGCTCGACGCGCGCACGCCCCTGTTCGGAAGCTGCTGGGGGCTGCAGGTGATCACGGTCGCGACCGGCGGCAGCGTGCGCCGCAACCCGAAAGGCCGCGAGATCGGCTTCGGCCGGCGCATCCGGCTGACGGCCTCCGGGCGCGGACATCCGATGTATGCCGGCAAGGATGAGGTGTTCAACGCGGTCACCGTGCATCTCGACGAGGTGGAATCGGTGTCGCCGGGCACGCAGGTGCTTTCCAGCAATCTCACCTCCAATGTGCAATCGGCGGAAATCCGCTTCGGCGAAGCGGTCGCCTGGGGCACGCAATATCATCCCGAATATACGCTCGGCGACATCGCGGCGACCTTGCGCCGCTACGGCAAGACGCTGGTCGATGACGGCTTCTTCCCGGACGAGGCCCATCTCCTCGCCTACGCCAAGGAGCTCGACATGATCAATGTCGATCCCACGATCAAATGGCTGGCCTGGCGGCACGCGCTCGATCAGGTAATCCTCGACAAGGCGATCCGCGTGAAGGAAATCTCGAACTGGCTCGACCATCAGGTGCGGCCGCAGCGCGAGAAACGCGGGCGCGGATAAAAAATGGATTTCTCCGGCCGACATGTCGTGATCACCGGCGGCGCCGGCGCGCTTGGCAGCGCGGTTGTGGGCGCGCTGGTCGAAGCCGGCGCGCATTGCCATGTGCCTTACATTGCAGAACGGGAAGCCGAGCGTTTTCCGCACAAGCAAAGCGACCGCGTGACGCTATATCCCGGCCTCGAACTGACGGACGAGGCGGCGGTCGCAAAACTTTACGCGGGCGTGCCGCAATTATGGGCCTCGATCCATCTCGCCGGCGGCTTCGCGATGAAACCGATCGCGGAAACCGGCAAGGCCGATCTGATGGGTCAGATCGAAACCAATCTGGTGAGTTGCTTCCTCTGCTGCCGCGCAGCGGTGATCGCGATGAACAAGACGAAAAGTGGCGGCCGTATTGTAAACGTCGCGGCGCGCCCCGCGCTCGAACCGCGCAGCGGCGCAGGCATGACCGCCTACACCGCGAGCAAGGCCGGCGTCACGGCTTTAACGGCCGCGCTCGCCGAGGAAGTGGCCAAAGACGGCATCCTCGTGAATGCCGTTGCGCCCTCGATCATGGACACGCCCGTGAACCGCAAGGCGATGCCAAAGGCGGATTTTGATGCGTGGCCGAAAGTCGAGGAAGTCGCGGCGACAATTGCATTCCTCGCCTCGCCCGCGAACAAAGTCACCCGCGGCGCGATCGTGCCGGTTTACGGGAAGAGCTGATATTGCATTTGTTGCGAGCCGTGAGCCCCGAGTATCGCGGAAATTTCATGAACACCAGACTGTGTTCCGATTCAATTGAATCGGAACACAGTCTAGATTCCTCTTATTTGTCGCATTTTCTGCGGCGAACCGGTTTCCACTTCGCCGGAAAATGCTCCAGGATCGCAGGACGAAAGCGTGGCGGCGCAAACTGAATTGCGCCGCCATCGCCAACACCGAATTTGACCGAACTTGCTCCAAAGCTTGGGCCGAAGCATTCGCTCGCGGCATCCCTTTTAGGCCGTGGCGCGCACGCTGCGTCCCCATAACCCGAGGCCGAGCAGCAGCACGATCACGACACCGATGGCCCCCAATGTGAATGTCGGAACATAGAAGGTCGTGTAAACCTCCCAGCCGAGGAAACGCAGCGCATTG
>CAMDXM010000049.1 GCA_945878025.1 Pseudorhodoplanes sinuspersici
GTCGTCTCGCGGATGAACAGGCCGTCGTATTCGGCAAGCTCGGCCAATTGCCGGCGCGTGATCGGTTCGACATCGACGGAGTGCTTCTCGGCAATACGCGCAAAGTGTTTGATCGAGGCGACCGAGGACGGCGGAATTTTCTCGTTCGGATCGTGCAGCACCGCGAGATCGTATTTGGAGACCGAGCGCCCTTTCGGATCGCGCCATTCGCGCTTGGTGTGCTGATGCAAGGCTTCACGGAAGAACGCGATCTCGCCGTTGGCGAGCCGGTTGATGGTGCGCGGCCGGATGCGCTCGATGCTCAGCCAATGTCCGGGCTCAAGCGTGATCTCCAGCGCCGGGCAGCGGAACCAGTCGAAGAGCAGCCGGCCGAATGTATCGAAGCGCTCGTCGCGCGAAATGCCGAAGCAGACCAGGAACCGGAATTCGCCCTCCGGCTGGAAATCCGCCTTGCGGGCGCATTTGTTCAGCTCGTCTTCGAGCTCCGGCAGCGCGTGCTCGTAGAGTTTCGCCTCGCGCAATTCCAGCATGGTTTCGACGGTCGGAACCACGCGATGCCCGCGCGCCTCGGCAAGCAGCGAGGCGTAATAGCCCTTGGACTGGTAATTGTAGGAGCGCGACAGATTGACGAGCTTCGGCCGGCCGCTATCGAACAGGCGAGGACGCGCAAGATATTCGCTGGTCGCGATCACCTTGTGCGGGGTATCGGCGTTCGGGAAGTCCTTGGGCTGATCGACGAGAATGACCCAACCGGTCATGCGTTAAGCCTTGACCGTGTTGTTGCGCGAAAGGATCGCTCTGGGCGCGGTGTGGTCATTTGATCTGGCCGCGGATGGCGGCCATGGTGAGCCTCGGGGCGGATTCCGGAATTCCCAATCTGTCAGTGATAGCGGGAAAACCGGGCGATGGAAGCCTCTATTCACAGAAACTTCATGCGCGCGGCGCCGCCGTTGCCCCCGATCCCGCGCGCCGCCGTCCACCGGGGACGGCCTCACCCCGCCGCAAGGACTTTCTCGTAACGGAGCGCGTCGCCGCCATCGTTGTAATAGCCGGGGAGGATGCCGGTCCGGCGATAACCGGATTTTTCATAGCGCGCGATGGCCGCTCGGTTGGCCGGCTGGACTTCGAGCCGCATGATGCCGATCCGGCGCTTGCGCGCCGCCTGTTCCCCGGCTTGCAGCAGCGCGATACCGACGCCGCGGCCGGCGGCGTGGGCGGCGACGCCGATGGAATAGAGCCGCGCCGCCCTGCTGTTCGGCCGGAACAGGACATGGACATAGCCCGCGATCGCGCCGCCCCTTCCGTTCTCTTGCGCCACCATCAGGACCGAATGAGGCGAGGTCAAAAAGTTCCGGAAGCTTCGCCGCGAAAGGTGATCGACGGTAAAAACACTTTGCTCCAGCGCCATGAGCGCATCGAGATCGCCGGGGCGGCCCTTGCGGATATCAAAGCGGACCGGACGGGAGCGTGGCTTTGCCGGCATCACGCGGCCTCGATATCCGCAAGAAGCGCGTCGGGAATATCGAGCCCTCGCGTCCGCGCCTGTTCCCGCGCCGCAATCCGGCGGCTGCCAGGAAGACGGGTGCCCGGCTGATTCTCGATCGACGATGCCAGAGCCGAAAACCGCGCCAGCGTGTCCGGCCCGCCGATGGCCGCGGAATCGAAGGCAAGGATCAATTGACCGGTGCCGGGCGGCGGTCCCTTGGCATCAAGGAATGACGACGCCTCGGCCGCGAAATTCGAACCCGTCAGCCCCGCCGCCAGCAACTCCACCATCAGCGCCAAAGCCGTGCCTTTGGCGTCGCCAAGCGGCAGCATGGTCCCGCGCAAAGCCGCGTCCGGATCGGTGGTCGGGGCGCCCTGTTCGTCGAGGGCCCAACCCTCCGGGATCGTCTCACCGCGCTGCTTCGCCGCCATGATGTTTCCGCGCGCCACTTTGGAGAGCGAAAGATCGACCACAATGGGTGCGTGGCCGGGATTGGGACAGGCAAAGGCGATCGGGTTGGTGCCGAAGACCGCTTTCGAACCGCCCCAGGGCGCGATGGCGGCGGGCGTGTTGGCGAACATCAACGCGACGAGCCCCTCTTCCGCAAGCCGCTCGACCGGATGGCCCGCGGCGCCGCAATGATGCGAATGCCGGATCGCGGCCACCGCCACGCCATTCATCCGGGTCACAGCCGGAAGTTCGGACAACGCCGCGTCGATGGCTGGATAGGCGAAGCCATACGCGGCATCGACGGCGACGACCGAAGGCCGCGGCCTGGTCATAGCCGTCGCAGCGAAACCATCGACCTTCCCAACCTTGGCCTGCGCGGCATAACTTGGCAGCCGCGACAGGCCGTGGCCCTTGAGGCCATCGGCCTCTGCCGCGACCAGCGCGCGCGCCACGCTGCGTGCATTCGGTTCGGAGGTCCGGCACCGCATCAAAATACGGACGGCGAGCTCTTCCGACTGCGCGAGCGACAGCACCGGCATATTGCGTTCCCGAATGTTGTTGCCTGCTTTGATCACCTTTATAGAAGCTGAGCTTGAAGAGTCGAGCGAGCCTGAGGCCTGCCATGTTCAGCGATCCAACGATCACGGCGGCCCTGGCCTGGCCGACGCTGGCGATCCTTTGGACCGGCGCATTTCTCGGCGGGATCGCATCCGGCGGCGCGGGCTTTGCGTTTGCCGTCGTCGCCTCCGCGATCTGGCTGCACGTGATCGATCCGGTTCGCGCGACCTTCATGATCGTGTTCTGCGGCATCATCATGCAATCGACGCTGATCTGGCCGATGCGCCGCAGCATTCAGCCCGGGCGTCTGTGGCCCTTTCTCCTGGGCTGCGCCATCGGAATTCCGATTGGCGTTTATTTTCTCACGCGCAGCGACGCCAACACGGTGAAGATGTTTCTCGGCTGGTTTCTGATGGCGTTCGGCGCTTACGCGATCATCACGCCGCATCTTCCCGTCATCAAATGGGGCGGGCGCCTGGCCGATGCGGGAATCGGCCTGATCGGCGGATTCATGGGCGGGATGGGCGGCTATTCCGGCGTGATCCCGACCATCTGGACGCAGTTTCGCGGATGGAAAAAAGACGCCGCGCGCGCGGTGTATCAGCCCTTCATCGTGTTCGCGCATGTCGGCGTGATCGCCTCGATGGGCGTGCTGGCTTTCGACCGGAACGCCGTCTTGCTGGCGCTGATCGTGCTGCCTTTGGTGCTGGCCGGAGCTTTCGTGGGCTGGCGCATCTATGGCCATCTCGACGAACGGCGCTTCCGGCAGGCGCTCGCGCTGCTGCTGGTCATCTCCGGCGCGGCGCTCGTGTTCTAGAAATGCAGGCCCTTCAATCCGTCATCCTGAGGTGTGCGCCCTTGCGCGCCTCGAAGGATGAACGGCCACCGATGCGGGCCGTCGCCCTTCGAGGCTGTCGCTGCGCGACAGCACCTCAGGGTGACGGAAATAGAGTGAGCGCACCCTAAAAGAGATCATGCCCTAATCCAGAAAAGCGAGCGGCCGGGCGACGTGTTCGAGCGGTTTGCGTTCGGCGTTGACGCAATAGCGCAGCGCAATCACGGCGGCCCCGATCATCAAGGCGGACGCGAAGACATAGCCGCCGAAGACGCTGACGCGCGAACCGGTATCGATCAGCGCCCCGAACAGCAATGGTCCCGCCACGCCGCCGATGGCCGTGCCCGCCGCATAGAAGATGGCGATGGCGAGCGCGCGGACTTCGAGCGGGAATGTCTCACTGACGGTGAGATAGGCCGAACTCGCCGCGGTCGAAGCAAAGAAGAACACGATCATCCAGGCGATGGTCTGCGTCTCCACCGACAGCGCGCCGCTCATGAACAGATACCCTGTGATCGCGAGCAATAGCCCTGACATCGCATAGGTGAAGGCAATCATGCGGCGGCGGCCGATCGTATCGAACAATCGCCCGAGCAGGATCGGGCCGAGGACATTGCCGAGCGCGAAAGGCAGGATGTACCAGCCGACGCGCTCCGACGGGACAGCGTAGAAGTCGGTCAGCACCAGCGCATATGTAAAGAAGATCGCATTGTAGAAGAATGCCTGCGACGCCATCAGCGCGAGACCGACGGCCGCGCGAGACCGGTAGGTCTGGAACAGCGTGTGCAATGCTTCCGCGATCGGCGTCGCGCGTCTCGGGCGCAAGCGTGCGCGTGGCATCGAACCCATTAGGATACCGGCTCCCGATCGCGCTTCGATATCCGCGACGATCCGTTCGGCTTCATCGGCGCGGCCATGCGTCATCAGCCAGCGCGGACTTTCCGGAATCCAGAACCGCATGACAAAGATCACAAGACCGAGCGCCGCGCCGATCAGGAAGGCAAGCCGCCAGCCGAATTCCGGGTCGATGAACGAAGGATTGAGCAGAACGATCGAACCCGCGGCTCCCATCGCGGCTCCGATCCAGAAGCTGCCGTTGATGCAAAGATCCGTCCAGCCGCGATAGCGCGCCGGGATCAACTCCTGGATGGTGGAATTGATCGCGGCATATTCGCCGCCGATGCCCGCACCGGTGACAAAGCGAAACAGCACGAAGCTCCAGAGATTCCACGACAAAGCGGTGGCGGCCGTCGCCGCGAGATAGACCGAGAGCGTGATGAAAAACAGTTTCTTGCGGCCGAGGCGATCGGTCAGCCAGCCGAAAAACAGCGCCCCTAGCACCGCGCCGGCGAGATACGCGCTGCCGACAATGCCGATATCCGTGTTGGTGAATCGCAGCGCCGGGCTTTGTTTCAGCGCGCCGGACAACGCGCCGGCGAGCGTGACTTCGAGGCCGTCGAAAATCCAGGTGATGCCGAGCGCCGCGACAACAAGGGTATGAAACCGGCTCCAGGGCAGGCGGTCGAGGCGCGCGGGAATATCGGTTTCGACGATTGCGCTATGCAACGATCAGATCTCGCGTGGCAATGTGCGATAACGGTTGCGCAGGCAGGAGGGTTCCAAGTCTCCCGTTCAATCTCAACCCGTCATCCTGAGGTGCGCGTGAACGAAGTGAGCGCGCCTCGAAGGATGAATCGGCCGTCCATCCTTCGAGGCTCGCTTCGCGAGCACCTCAGGATGACGGATCGAGGTCCGTCGATTCCAGATCCAAATTTTCAAATAGCCACGTCTCTGCATTCTCGCTGCGGATATCTCCGCGGAGTTTTCAGTCGCTTCTATCGGTGGCTCCCTCGAAGAGGGAGCGGAGCGCCGTAATGGCGCAACTTCTTAGTGGCGGCTCCTGCGACAGAGCCGCACCGGCCTTGCGATCGGCCAGCTCGCCTTACGGCGCTCCACTTCGGCGTTATTAGATGGTGGGACCCCTCTGCCCCGCCGGATTGTCAGGGCTCATTAGGCCCTGATCGTCATCCAGGCGACGCGACGGAAGATTCCATCCGAACCCCCTTCAGTGGGGTAGGAGGCCTTCTCCACACATCTCCCGGGGACACGGCCTGCGAAAGCCATGCGCGCGGGGCGCCGTCCCCATTCACATCCAGTTTCGCCTGCAGGACGCCCCTCAAGCGAATGGGGATGAGTCCGGAATATGAAAACAACCGATCGGCGTCCAGATTTTTATTTTTCGCAAAGGGGATGTACTCCGCGCGAGAGCACGCCGCAGTGATGCGCTGCATCGGGTGATTCCGGGAAGATATCTCACTCCTCATGGTGAGGAGCGCCTGAAAGGCGCGTCTCGAACCATGAGGCCGGAGTTGGGGCCGCCGCATCCTTCCAGACGCAATCCTTCGGATCGCTCCTCAGGATGAGATGGAGCAGCGTCCGGCAGGTGCTTTCATCAATGATGCAAAATCTTCGACAGAAACAGCTGCGCGCGCTCCGAGCGCGGCTTGCCGAAGAAATCGTCCTTCTTCGCGTCCTCGACGATCTCGCCACGGTCCATGAAAATGACGCGGTTGGCGACCGAACGTGCGAAGCCCATTTCATGCGTGACCACCATCATGGTCATGCCGTCCTTGGCGAGCGCGACCATGACATCCAGCACCTCGTTGATCATTTCCGGATCGAGCGCCGAGGTCGGCTCGTCGAACAGCATCGCGATCGGGTCCATGGCGAGCGCGCGGGCAATAGCTACGCGTTGCTGCTGGCCGCCGGACAGATTGCCGGGGAATTTATCCGCGAACTCATGCAGGCCGACGCGGTCGAGCAGCTTGAACGCGCGCACGCGACTCTCTTCCTCGTCGCGGCCGAGCACCTTGATCTGGCCGATGGTGAGGTTCTGCAACACGCTCATATGCGGAAACAGCTCGAAATGCTGGAACACCATGCCGACGCGCGCGCGCAGTTTAGGAAGGTTTGTCTTGACGTCTCCAACCGAAATGCCGTCGACCGTGATGTTTCCCTTCTGGAACGGCTCGAGGCCGTTGACGCATTTGATCAGCGTGGACTTTCCAGAGCCGGACGGACCACACACGATCACGACCTCGCCCTTGGCGACATTGGTGCTGCAACCTTTAAGCACCTGAAAATCCAGATACCATTTGCTGACGTTGTCGATTTCGATCACAGGACCCCCACCCTCGTCACCGCACGATAGCCACGCGGCGCTGCAGCCTTCGCACCATGATGGACGCGCCGAGCGAAACGATGAAATAGACGACGGCCGCGAACAGATACATCTCGACCAGCCGCCCGTCGCGCTGCGCGATTTTCGAGGCGGCGCCGAGGAAATCCGTCACCGATATCACGTAAACCAGCGACGTATCCTGGAACAGCACGATGGTCTGCGTCAGCAGCACCGGGATCATGTTGCGGAAGGCCTGCGGCAGGATGACATCGCCCATGGTCTGCCAATAGGTCATGCCGATCGCCTTGGCGGCCTCGGTCTGTCCGCGCGGGATCGACTGGATGCCGGCGCGCATGATCTCGCAGAAATACGCAGCCTCGAAAATCGTGAAAGTCACGAGACAGGTCACAAGCGCACCGACCTGGATCGGCCGCGATGCGCCGGTCACCCATTGCCCGATATAGGGCACGAGGAAGTAGATCCAGAAAATCACGAGCACCAGCGGCATCGAGCGCATCAGATTGACGTAACCGCCCGCAACAATCGAGAACGGCGCAAAGCTGGACAGCCGCATCAGCGCCAGCAGCGTTCCGATCACGATGCCGCCAGCGGTCGCAAGCGCGGTCAGCATCAAGGTGAAGCGCATGCCGTCGAAAAAAAGATAGGGCAGGGAGCGGAGGATCACGTCCCAATCGAAATCGGAAAACATCGCGGCCCCCTCAATGCGCCGCGGCCGGCTTGCCGAGGCTGATATAGCCCGGCACCGACAGCCGCTTTTCGAGAATGCGCATCCCGTTCACGACGATGATGTTGATGACGATGTAGATGATGGTCGCGCCGGTAAAGGCCTCGAACACCTGGAAGGAGAATTCCTGCATCGAGCGCGCCGCGGCTGTCAGCTCCATCAGGCCGATGGTGAGCGCGACCGCGCTGTTCTTGATGATGTTGAGAAATTCCGAGGTCAGCGGCGGCAGGATGATGCGGTAGGCCATCGGCAACAGCACATAACGATAGGTCTGCGGCAGCGTGAGACCCATCGCGAGACCGGCCATGCGTTGACCGCTGCGCAGGCTCAAAATTCCGGCGCGCAACTGCTCGGCGACACGCGCCGCCGTGTAAAGGCCGAGGCAAAAAACGGTCGTATAAAACGACGCATTCGGCAATTGCTTGAGCCATGTGCCGATCGACGACGGCACGACTTCCGGCAACACGAAATACCAGAGGAACATCTGCACCAGCAGCGGGATGTTGCGGAACAGTTCGACATAGCCATTCGCGAAACGCGCCAGCCAGGGATTTGGCGCCGTGCGCAATACGCCGATGACCGATCCCACGGCAAGCGCGATGATCCAGGCGGACAACGCCGTCGCCAGTGTCCAGACCATGCCGAACATCAGCGAACCGAGATAGGTGTGCACCCCGTCGGGGGAGATTTCGAAGAAGATCCCCCAATTCCAGTTATATTTCATTCGCGTTCCGCGCCCGAAACAATCGCGGCGGGGCGTTCAACCCCGCCGCAATATTTTTCAGCCGATCAGGACTGGTAGTCCTTGGGATCGCCGCTCGATGTCGGATTCGAAATGACCTTCTTGAAGGCCGCGCCCATCGGAACATTCAGATTGATCCCCTTGGGCGGAATCGGTTTCAGGAACCACTTGTCGTAGATCTTGTTGATCTCGCCGCCCTTATACACGGCGGTCATCGCGCCATCGACGACCTTCTTGAACGCCGCATCGTCCTTCGGAAGCATGATGCCATACGGCTCCACCGACAACGCGTCGGCCGAAATGACATAATCCTTCGGCGATTTCGAGCTCGCGACAAGGCTGTAAAGCAGAATGTCGTCCATCACGAACGCCACCGCGCGGTCGGTTTCGACCATCAGGAACGCTTCCGCGTGATCCTTGGCGGTGAGAATGTTGATGCCGAGATTTTTCGCGGCATTGATCTCGGTGATCTGCTTGATGTTGGTCGTGCCGGAAGTCGAGACGACGGTCTTGCCTTTCAGATCGTCGACGGTTTTCAGCTTGCTGGCCGCCTTCGAAACGAAGCGATTGGCGGTCACGAAATGCGTGATCGTGTAGGCAACCTGCTTCTGACGTTCGGCGTTGTTGGTGGTCGAGCCGCATTCGAGATCGACCGTGCCGTTCGCGATCAGCGGAATGCGCGTCGCGGAGGTCACCGGATTGAGCTTGACGTCGAGCTTGGTGAGCTTGAGTTCCTTCTTCACCGCGTCGACAATCTTCATGCACAGGTCCATCGCGTAGCCCACGACCTGCTGCTTGTCGTCGTAATAAGAGAACGGCATCGAGGATTCGCGGTGACCGAGGGTGATCGAACCGGAATCCTTGATCTTCTTGAGGGTACCCGTGAGCTCCTGGCCGGACGCCATTCCCGTGGTCATCACCACGAGCGCAGCCCCAACCAGCCATTTAACGTGTCGCATGCATTTATCTCCCGTCTTTGGGCCGGCGCCTGAAACGGCTTAAATCTCGGCCCCGATGGGGCCGATCCTAGCGAATCCTCGAGACGAGGTCGCTTTGAATCGTCGGTTTCGTTCCAACAATTCGTCCATATTGAATGACTAGATTTGCGCATCGGCGCTCGCGGAGTTCTGGCCGGCGGACATGAAGAATCCATCCGAAAAAAGTCTCCCGGCGGCGATATTGCGGACACCTGCCGTGATTCTTCTTCTGCTGGCTTTGGGAGGGACCTTGCTGTCCGTCTTCGCGGCCCGGCGCGAAGCGCTCCAGCACGAGGCGATCGAAAAACTGCGTATTGCGGAGGCGGTCGATGTCCATTTTAGCGCCGTTCAGGATCACCTGAACTCGCGCGAAAACCTGGCCGCCACGGTCGCGGCACTGTTCATGCCGCCGCCGCTTTCGGCCCCGCGGCCGCTCGGAGATTACGGCAATCAGGTCATCGCGCTCGCGCCGGAAATCTCGACCGTCGGCTGGCTGCCGGAAGTCGAGACGGCGCGCGCCGACGACGCCATTCGCGCGCTCGCGGAATCGGCGGTCGAGAAGCCGCGCTTCGTCGGGCAGGACGGCTCCACGATCGTTCCGCAGGCGCTCGGCCGGCCGATCTACCCGATCGTCGATATCGCGCCGGACCGCAACCGCAGAATCCTGGGCCTGGACGCCGGTTCGTTTCCGGACCGGCTCGCGGCGATCCGGCAAGCGCGCGACACGCACAAGGTCGCGCGGACATCGCCGCTGCGGCTCGTGCAGTCGCCGGGCGACGACGCGATCCTGCTTTACGGTCCGGTCTTCGCCAAGGACGGAAAATTTCTCGGAGTGATCGGATTCGGATACAAGATCGAGCAATTATTCAAGACCGCGCTGACGAACCCGAAAGCCCCGCGCAATTTCAGCATCCGCGTCAAAACGGAAAATGTGGACGCGCCGCTCTATGTCATGGCCGGCGACGCCGGCACGTCACCCGCGTCCGCGGATCCAGGCAAACGCACCACGGATATCAGCCGCAGCATGGCATTCGCCGGCCGCGAACTGACGCTCATATACGCGGTGCCGCGCGATCTCGCCGATGAAGCGTTCTGGCGCGGCTTGTGGATTCTCCTGGCCGGGCTGGCATTGACCGGCGCGGCCGTTTCGTTCCTTGCCCTGATCGCCAACCGCGCCGGCGCGCTTGCGCACGAAGTCGGTTCGCGCCGTTCGGCGGAAGAGCGCCTCAAGGTTCTCATTCACGAACTGAACCATCGCGTCCGTAATGTCATGTCGGTCGCGCAGGCGGTGGTGCGCCTGAGCTTCACGTCGGGATCGAGCCTGTCCGACGTGCAGAAGACCTGCGAGGGCCGGCTGCAGGCATTGGCGAACGCGATGTCGCTTCTGACCGCGAGCGACTGGAAGAGCGTGAATTTTCGCAGCCTGATTACCGACGAAATCCTGCCCTTCTCCGAGCGGATCAGAACCACCGGTCCCGATATCGCGCTCAAGGCGCGTTCGGCGCAGACTTTCGCCTTGCTGCTGCACGAGCTTGCGACCAATGCGGCGAAGCACGGCGCCTTTTCCGTTCCGAACGGAAAAGTACAGCTGGACTGGACGGTGGACAGATCCGGGCCGGAGCCGCTGTTCCGGCTGGTATGGCGCGAACTGGGAGGCCCCGCGGTCATTCCGCCCACGCATCGCGGCTTCGGCGAATTGCTGGTCCGGCGTATCGCCCCGCGCGACGTATCGGGGCGCGGCAAGGTGACTTATGCCGCAAGCGGGTTCGAGTATGAAATCGAGGCCCCGCTGCGCGAACTCATCGATCTGACGCCGCGCGACGCTGCGTGAAAATCGCTCAGCGTGAGACGCGCCGCCGTCAGGATTTGAACTTCGCCGCCAATGTCTCGGCGCCGCGCGCCAGAATCCCGACATCCGAGCCGACGCCGACAAACGTCGCGCCCGCCTCGATCCAGCGCAGCGCCAGGATTTCGTCGGTCAGGATGCCGGCGATCTTCCCGGTCTTCACGATACGCTTGAGGGCCTGCTCGATGACCGGCAACACGTCCGCATGCGCGCGCTCGCCGGGATAGCCGAGCGAGGCATGCAGATCGGCGGGGCCGATGAACAATCCGTCCACGCCCTCAACCGCCGCGATCGCTTCCAGATTGTCGAGCGATTCGCGCGACTCGAGCTGGACGATGACGCAGAGCTCCTCGTGCGCGGTCTTGAAATAGTTCTTGATGCGGCCGAACCGCGTGCCGCGGGTCGCGCCGGCGACGCCGCGCAATCCGGCGGGCGGGAACCGCGTATAGGCGACCGCGTTGCGCGCCTCTTCCGCCGTGTTCACTTGCGGAATGAGCAGGCTCTGCGCGCCGATATCGAGTACACGCTTGATATTGACCATGTCGTTCCATGGCACGCGCACCACCGGCGTCGCCGGATAGGCCGCGATCGCCTGCAACTGGCCGAGCAGGTTCTCGAGATCGGCCGGCGAATGCTCGGTGTCGAGCACGATCCAGTCGAAGCCCGCGCCGGCCAGCACCTCGACGGTGTAGCTCGACGACAGCGTCGACCACAATCCGATCTGCTTTTGCTTTTTCAGCAGCGCCTGTTTCAGGCGGTTCTTCGGATTGTCCATGCACAGCACTCCTCGAATTTGTCGCGAGCGGCGGAAAACCGCTTCGTTAAGCCACCGTCGCGGTCTTGCCTGTCGCCGCCGATTGCAGCAGCGCGTCGATGAGACGATGCACGCGCAAGGCCTCCTGACCGCTGATCATCGGCTCGCGTTTGTTGTCGATCGCATCCAGGAAATCGGCGATCACCGCGCGATGCTGATCGTGCGCGAACGCCATCGGATCGGCGCCGGTGCCGCCCTCGTTCGGATCGCGGGCGATCTCGACCACGCGGCCGTCGTGGAAGCCGACCTTCAATTCCGTGCCGGCGATCGCAGCCGTGCCCTTCTCGCAGATGAGATCGATGCGTTCGGGAAAGCCGGGATAAGCCGCGGTCGTCGCCGAAATGACGCCGAGCGCGCCGTTCTTGTATTTCACGGAAGCGCCGACGAGATCCTCCGTCTCCATGCGATGCACCGGCGTCGTTGTCGCATAGGCGAAGACTTCCGCCACATCGCCGGCAATGCTCAGCATAAGGTCCATCGTATGGATGCCCTGCGTGATCAGAACGCCGCCGCCGTCGCGCGCTTTGGCGCCGCGGCCGGGCTGGTCGTAATAGGTCTGCGGCCGCCAGTTCGGGATGATGGTCGAGCAGCCGACGATCTTTCCGAGCGCGCCTTCTTTCAACAGCTCGCGCAGCTTCATGCCCGGCGCGCGGAAACGATGCTGCAGCACCACGCCGAACGTGACCTTGGCGTCGCGGCAGGCTTTCACCATGTCCTCGGCGCGGGCGGTGGAAATCTCCAGCGGCTTTTCCAGCAGCACATGCTTGCCGGCCTTGGCCGCGGCCAGCACCAGATCGCGATGCGAATTCGGCGGCGAGAGGATCGCAACGCAGTCGATGCTCTTGTCCGCGAAGATCGCGTCGAGATCGCCGGAAACCGGAAACTTGTATCTGTCGGCGAAGGCCTTTCGGCGCGCCTCGGTCGGGCTGTAGCCCGCGGCGATCTCCACGCGGTCTTTCAGATCGACGAAGCTCTTGGCGTGCGGGCCGACCGCCATGCCAAGTCCGATGACGGCCATGCGATGCTTTGCCATGATCAGAATCCGTAAACGCGTGCGGGATTGTCGACCAGGATCTTGTTGCGGATTTTTTCGTCCGGCACCCAGTCGAGCATGATGTCGAGCATCGCGGCGTCATCGGGCTTGATGCCGCCGGGCGGATTGGGCATCGGCCAGTTTGACGCCCACATCATGCGATCGGGCGCGGTCTTGACGAACGCCTTGGCGAGCGCGCCGACGTCGTCGTAAGTGGGCGGGCCTTTTTTCGAGGTCTCGTAAGGTCCCGCGAGCTTCAAATAGGTGCGGCCGTTTTCAAGCATCCGCTGGATCGCCTTCACGCCGGGATGATCGACCGGAACCGGCTCCAGAAACTTTCCAGTGTGGTCGATCACGAGCGTGCCGGGAAATCGCTTCACGCGTTCCTCGTAGTCCGGAAAAGTACGGCCATCGAGCTGCAGATTGATGTGCCAGCCGAAAGCGGTCACGCGCGCGGCGATGTCGTCGACCTCATCCCAGGAGAGCACCCCGCCCTTCATCATGAAGAAGCGGATGCCGCGGATGCCGGCCTTGGTCAGGCGGTCGAGTTCCGCGTCGCTCGCCGACATATCGACGACGGCGACGCCGCGCGTGCGGTCGCGGCCGATCTTGTCCATCGCTTCGAGCGTGCAACGATTGTCGGTGCCATAGGCTGTTGGCTGAATCACCACCGTGCGCGCGATGCCGAGCCGTTGGCAGACTTTCTTGTAACTCTCGACACTCGCCACCGGCGGCTTGAAAGTCGCGGTCGGCACGATCGGATATTTCTCTTCGTAGATGTGGATCGCGGTATCGACCATCCCGGCCGGCGCTTTGAGGCGCGGCGGACTTAACTGCTCTGACATTTCCAGCCCCGACGTTTTGTCTTGTTTTGTTTTATCTTCGAAATTGTGCGCCCGCGCCTAGAACTGAGCGAGCTTGCCGCTGTCCGCGTCGAATTCGTTGCTGCAGAACGTGCCGCCGACATACCAGTCTCCGACCGGATCGGCGGCGAGCTTTGCCTGCGCGGCGACGGCCGCCTCGCGATAATCTTCCGCCTTGTATTTCGGGCGATAGCCGAAACGGAATGCGTTGCCGTTGTCCCAGAAGCCGTGCGCGTTGTCCGACATGCCGTAGAAAATCTCGTGGCGGATATCGGGATGCTCGAGACCGATGCGGATGAGCTGGGCGAGATCCTCCGGGTGCAGCCAGATCGACAGCCGGCGGACATCGACCGGCGCGTCGGCGACATTGCCGATCCGCAGGCAGGTCACGCTCAGGCCGTGCTTGTAGGCGTACATCGCGCCCAGCGCCTCGCCGAACGCCTTGCTGACGCCGTAGCGCGAATCCGGCCGCACCGGCGCGTCGATGCCGATCTTGCGGCGGCGCGGATAGAAGCCGACGGCGTGATTGGAGGTCGCGAAGATGATGCGCTTGACGCCGGCTTTGCGCGCCGCTTCGAACGTGTTGTAGCAGCCGACGATATTGGAGTTGAGGATCGTGTCCCACGGGCCCTCGACGGAAAATCCGCCGAGATGAATGATGCCCTCGATTCCGGCGACGGCCTTCTCCACCTGCGCCATATTGGCGAGATCGGCCTCGACGAATTGCTCGTCGGCGCGCAGATCGGCCGGCTTCCTGATGTCGCTGATGCGGATGTCGGGATACACGCCTTTCAGGATCTTTCGCAGCCGCGTGCCGACGTCGCCCGCGGCTCCGGTAATCAGAATTTTTTTCATGCTGGTCTCACTGCTAACCGACTGGAGATACGAGGTTGCGGGCCGTTACTTGACGCCGAGTTCGTCCGCAAGCTTCTGATGCCTCCGGCGGCTGTTCAGCAGATGCTCGCGCATCGCGGCGCGCGATTTGGACACCGCCCGATCCCGGATCGCCTGCAGGATCTGCCGGTGCTCCTTCTGGAACATGTTGAGATGGGTTCTGCTCAGGACGGGAGCGGACTGGCCCCAGATCGTCTGCCGCGGAATGATGAAGCGGCCGAGATATTCGAGAAATCTGCGGAATTGCGGATTGCCGGTCGCGTCGGCGATCGCGCAATGGAAGGCGAAATCCTGATCGACCGCCATCTCGCCGCGCTCGATCGCGGCATCGATCGCATCATAGCAATCGGTGACTTTTTTCAGGTCCGCCGCCGTGGCGCGATCGGCGGCCAGGCCCGCGGCCTCGATCTCCATCCCCGTCCGCAATTCCATGACGTTGAGCACCTCGCGCAGCGAGGAGCCCTCGTCGAAATCGATCCGGAACGGCCGCCGGACTTTCTCTGCGACGAAAGCGCCCACGCCCTGCCGCGTGATGACGAGGCCCTCCGCGCGCAGATGTGCAACCGCTTCGCGCACGACGGTGCGGCTCACGCCCGTGGCCGCGATCATTTCCTGCTCGGTCGGAAGCCTCGAGCCCGGCAGGAGCTTGCCGCTCGTGATGTCCGCGGCAAGCCGCGTGAACAATTGCTGCGTCAAACTGCGCGGAGCCGATAGCGGCTGGAAGCCGCTCGGGCGATCCTCGGAGCGAGAGATCGGTCTTGACATGAAGGGGTCCGATCAGGTCATCATATGATATGATGCCCTAGCACGCAGACGTGCGGGGTTCAACGTCTGCCGGACAGCTAACCTGATCATGGCGGACGGACAAACTAAGAATCCACCCCTGGGAGGAGTTATTGTCATGAATCGTCGTGTTGTGTTGCACCTGAGCGCGGCTGCGGCGCTGGTGGCGGTCGGTCTTGGATCGCCCGCTTTTGCGCAGCAAAAAATGGTCCTGAAGGCCACGGACGTGCATCCGCTCGGCTATCCGACCGTGGAAGCCGTCGTGCGGATGGGTAAGAAGCTCGAAGCCGCCACCAATGGCCGCCTGAGCATCCAGATGTTCCCGTCGATGCAGCTTGGCGGCGAAAAGGAAATGATCGAGCAGGCGCAGGTCGGCGCATTGCAGATCGCGCGCATCAGCGTCGGCCCGATGGGTCCGATCGTTCCCGAAATGAACGTGTTCAACCTGCCCTTCATGTTCCGCGACAATGCGCACATGGAAAAGGTGATCGACGGCCCGATCGGCGCCGAGCTGATGAAGAAGCTGTCCGACCATCCGACCGCCGGCCTGATCGGCATCGCCTGGATGAATGCCGGCACGCGTAACGTCTACAACAGCAAGAAACCGATCAAGAGCGTCGCCGATCTCAAGGGTCTGAAGATCCGCATGATGGGCAACCCGGTCTTCGTCGACACCATGAACTCGCTTGGCGGCAACGGCGTTGCCATGGGCTTCGACCAGCTCATCAACGCGATGCAGACCGGCGTCGTGGACGGCGCGGAGAACAACGAGCCGAGCTATGTCAGCGGCCAGCATTACCGCTATGCGAAGTATTATTCCAAGACCGGCCACCTGATGATCCCGGAAATCCTGGTCTTCTCGAAGAAGAGCTGGGAAACCTTGTCCAAGGACGATCAGGCGCTGATCATGAAGCTGGCCAAGGAAGCGCAGATGGAAGAGCGCAAGCTCTGGTACGACCGCGAAAAGGGCTCGCTCGAGGACATGAAGAAAGCCGGCGTGGAGATGAACGACGTCACCGACAAGAAGCCGTTCCAGGCCGCGGTGAAGCCGGTGTGGGATAAGTATGGAGCGGCGCACACCGCTCTCATCCAGCGCATCCAGGACGTGAAGTAATCCGCTTCAAGCGGTAAACTTCGGGGCCGGCCGCTCCAAAAGGTGCGCGCCGGCCCTTTCTATGTTTTCAGGGGAATGGGGAATGAAAGCTCAATATATCAGGCTGATGGATCTGCTGCATCGCTTCTGCATGATCGTCGCCGGACTCTGTCTCGTACTGATCACGCTGATCATTCCATGGGGCGTGTTCACCCGCTATGTGCTCAACAGCGCCTCGTCATGGCCGGAGCCTTTGGCCGTGCTGGCGATGATCTGGTTTTCATTTCTGGCGGCCGCGTTGTGCTATCGCGAGCGGCTGCATATCGGCGTCGCCGTGATCCCGATGATGCTCAAGGGCAAGGCCCGCACCGCGTGCGGCTGGCTGATCGAAATCTGCATGATGGGCGTGAACCTGTTCATGCTGTGGTTCGGCATCAAGCTGGTGAAAGCCATGTGGTTCCAGTGGATTTCGGATTTTCCGGAGGTGGTTTCGGTCGGCATGTCCTATCTCCCGGTGCCGCTCGGCGGCTTGATCACAGCTCTGTTTGTCATCGAGCGCCTGTGGATGTCGGAGCTGTTTAAAGACCCTGACTCCGACACGCTCAGCACCATCAGTACCGAGTAGGAGCCGCGTCATGGACATTTTCATTCTCGTCGGCGGCTTCATGATCTTTTGCCTGCTGGGGATGCCGGTCGCCTATGCGCTCGGCATCGCGGCGATTTTCGCTGCGCTATGGATCGATCTCCCGCTCGAAGCGGTCATGCTCAAGACCTCCGACGGCATGGACGATTTCGCGCTGCTTGCGATTCCGTTCTTCATTCTCGCCGGCGGCATCATGGCCGAAGGCGGCATGGCCGAACGCCTGGTCAACCTGGCGAAGATATTCGTCGGCTTCCTGCGCGGCGGCCTCGCGCTGGTGAATATCCTGGCGTCGACCTTCTTCGGCTGCATTTCCGGATCGTCGGTCGCCGATACCGCGGCGATCGGGTCGGTGATGATCCCCCAGATGATCAAGAACGGATATCCGCGGCTGTTCGCGGTCAACGTGACGATCGCGGGCTCGCTGCAGCCGCTGCTGATTCCGCCGTCGCATAACGCGGTGATCTATTCGCTGGCGGCGGGCGGCACCATTTCGGTCGCGCATCTGTTCATCGCCGGCATCATTCCCGGTATGTTGCTCGGCCTGTCGCTGATGGCACTGTGTTTCTACATCGCACGGCGCGACAATTTCCCGAAAGGCGAGGTTGTTCCGCTGCGCCGGGCGATCTGGATCGCTCTCGACGCATTCTGGGGCCTGCTGACGGTCATCATCATCATCGGCGGAATCCTGAGCGGCATCTTCACGCCGACCGAATCCGCCGCGATCGCCTGCATCTATTCGTTCCTGGTCACGATGTTCATCTATCGCGACTACAAGTGGAGCGAGTTGCCGCTCTTGATCGGGCGGGTCGTTCGCACCGTCGGCATGGTCATGATCATGATCGGCTTCTCGGTCGCCTTCGGTTACATGATGGCGATCATGCAGGTGCCGGCAAAGATCACCCAGTTCTTCCTGACGGTCGCGGACAACAAGTACACGTTCCTGCTGCTGGTCAACATCCTGCTGCTGGTGCTCGGGACCTTCATGGATCTCGCGCCGATGCTGCTGATCTGCACGCCGATCTT
>CAMDXM010000050.1 GCA_945878025.1 Pseudorhodoplanes sinuspersici
TGGCATCAACGAATTGATCGGCGACAAAGGTGTGTTCATCTCGGAATCGCATTATCTCATTCCGCTGCTCGACCGCCTGCAATACGACACCGTCTATCACGAGCATCTGCGTTATTATTCGCTGCACAGCCTGAAATACCTGCTCGAGATGAACGGCCTCGAAGTGTTTCACGCGCGGCCGATCCCCTCGCATGGCGGCTCGATCCGCGTCTATGCCGCGCGCAAGGGCACGCACAAGGTGGAGCCGAGCGTCGCCAAGATGCTCGCGGCCGAGCCGACGGGCGACGCCATGCGCAAGCGGCTCGCCGATTTCCGTCGCGAGGTGATGCTGTCCAAGCTGCGGCTGCATTCGATCCTGCGCGACTTGAAGGAAAAGGGCGCGCGCATCGCCGGCATCAGCGCGCCTTCGCGCGCCTCGACCATGGTGAATTATGTCGGGCTCGATGAAGCCATCATCGACTATGTCTGCGAGATCAAGGGCTCGCTCAAGATCGGCATGTATATGCCGGGCACTTTGATTCCGATCGTGGATGAAGCGCGCCTTTACGAAGACCAGCCGGAGGCCGCCGTCATCTTCTCCTGGCACATCGCCGAGGAACTCGCGCCGAAACTGCGCGCCAACGGCTTCAAGGGTCAGCTCATCACGCCGCTGCCTGTTCCGCGCGTGCTGTGACGCCCATGACCGCCGCGAAGCTTCAGGACAAGCAGAAAGAAATCGATTTCTTCGACGCGCATGCCGACGCGGACGAATACGACGTGTTCACGCCGGAAGCGAATGCGCGCCTGATCGGCGCCTTCAAGCGGCTGACCGGCTTGCCGCGCGGCGCGAAAATCGCCGATCTCGGCTGCGGCTCCGGCGCCTTCACCGAAATGCTCCGCCGCGAGGGCTACGACGCGGTCGGGGTCGATATCTCGCCGAAGCTCGTGGCGCTCGGAAAAAGCAAATATCCCGGCCTCAATCTGATCGAGGGCGATGTCGAGCATCTGCCGTTCGAGACCGGCAGCTATGACGGCGTGCTGCTGAGCGGCCTCGTCCATCACTTTCCGGACCCGCGCAAATGCGCGGCTGAAACCTTCCGCATCCTGAAGTCCGGCGGGCGCTTCATGGCCTTCGATCCGAACCGCATGAATCCGTTCATGTATCTTTATCGCGACCGGTCCTCGCCGTTCTACTCGCCCGTCGGCGTGACCGAGAACGAGCGGCCGGTTCTGCCCTTTCAGATCGCCCGCGTGTTCAAGGACGCCGGTTTCGCGGTATCGACCGATTATCTCGCCGGCCTCGCGTACCGTTATGTGGCGTCGGAGAAGACTCGCATCCTGCTCCCGGTCTATAACTTCATCGACGGGACGATCTTCAATCTCGGGCTGATGAAGCCGTTCCGTCCCTTTGTCCTGACCAGCGGAGAAAAGCGTTGAATCTTCGCCCCGATCTGTCGGCCAATACGCCGACAACGATAGAGAATGCGAATGTCACCGTGGTCGGCGGCGCCGGCCATGTCGGCGTGCCGCTGGTGCTGGCGCTGGCGGAAGGCGGCAACCGCGTCAACGTCAACGACATCAACAAAGACACGCTCGAAATTCTCAAAAGCGGCCGCCTGCCCTATATCGAATATGACGCGGCGGATCTCTTGACCAAGGCGCTGGCCGAAAAGCGCCTCGTGTTCACGCATGCGCCGGAGCAGATTTCAAAAGGCGGCCCGGTGATCGTCACCATCGGCACGCCGGTCGATGAATTCCTCAATCCGGTGCGGCGCGTCGTGCAGGCCTGCATCGACTCGCTGCTGCCGCATCTCGCCGACGGCCAGCTCCTCGTGCTGCGCTCGACCGTGTTTCCCGGCACCACCGACTGGCTGCATTCCTATATCGAAGGCAAGGGCCGCAAGCTGAAAATCGCGTTCTGCCCGGAGCGCGTGGTGCAAGGCTATGGCATCAAGGAACTGCGCGAGATGCCGCAGATCGTCAGCGGCACGACGCCGGAAGCCGAACAGGACGCCGCGGCGTTGTTCAAATCGATCGCGCCGGAGATCGTCACGCTCACGCCAACCGAGGCGGAATTCGCCAAGCTGTTCAACAATGCCTATCGTTATATCGAATTCGCGGCGACCAACGAATTCTATCTGATCGCGCGCTCGGCCGGGCTCGACTACCAGCGCATCCTAAACGCGATGAAGCACAATTATCCGCGCGCGCGGAATATTCCGCGTCCCGGCTTTGCCGCGGGGCCGTGTCTCGTGAAGGACACGATGCAGCTCGCGGCCTACGCGCGCAACCAGTTCGGCCTTGGCCACGCCGCCATGCTGATCAACGAGGGCCTGGTGCTGCATGTGATCGACGATCTGCAACGCCGCTTCCCGCTCGACACCATGAGCGTCGGCCTCCTCGGCATGGCGTTCAAGGCCGAGGTCGACGACACCCGCGCGTCGCTCAGTTACAAGTTCAAGAACGCGCTGACCAGCCAGGCCAGGACGGTGCTGACGACCGATCCTTATGTGAACACCGATCCGGATTTGCAGCCGCTCGGCGACGTCATCGCCAAGAGCGACCTGATGATCCTGTGCACGCCGCACGCCTGCTACAAGGACGCGGATTTCAAGGGCAAGCCCGTGGTCGATGTCTGGGGCTTCCTGCACGGCGCGAATGTCATCCGCTGAATGGTTCCGCGCCTCGACATCGTCATTCCGGTTTACAACGAAGGCGGCAATATCCTGCGGACGCTGGCAGCGCTCGGCCGCGACCTGAAGACGCCCTCGCGCATTCTGATCTGCTATGACCGCGAAGACGACGACACCTTGCCCGCGATCGAAGCGAACCGCGACAAGCTCACAACCCATCCGGTCGAAT
This sequence comes from Pseudorhodoplanes sinuspersici, assembly GCA_945878025.1. Classification (GTDB taxonomy): domain Bacteria; phylum Pseudomonadota; class Alphaproteobacteria; order Rhizobiales; family Xanthobacteraceae; genus Pseudorhodoplanes; species Pseudorhodoplanes sinuspersici_B. Next base: position 2,842 of record CAMDXM010000050.1, read on the forward strand.
TCGTGCGCAACAAGGCGCGCGGCGCGCATTCGGCGGTGATGACCGGCTTTGCGCACTCAACTGCGCCCGCGATCCTGATGTATCCGGCCGACGACGACTATAATGCCGGCATGCTCGATAAAATGGTTCAGAAGGCCGAACAGGGCTGCGACATCGTCTGCGCCAGCCGCTTCATGCCGGGCGGCAGCATGACCGGCTGCCCGTGGCTCAAAGCGCTGCTGGTGCGCGGCGCGAATTTCACCTTGCATCACATCGCGCGCATTCCGACGCACGACGCGAGCAACGGCTTTCGCATGTTCTCGCGCCGCGCCATCGAAACCATCGTTGTCGAATCCGATTCCGGCTTCTGCTACAGCATCGAATTGCTGGTGAAAGCGCATCGGCTGGGCTGGACCATCGGCGAAGTGCCGGCGCGCTGGTTCGAGCGCGCGCATGGACAAAGCCGCTTTCGCGTGCTGCGCTGGCTGCCCGCGTATCTGCGCTGGTATCTTTACGCGTTCGCCACCACATATCTGCGCCTTGGCGCGCAGACGGTGCCGATGAAGAAGGCCTGAAGGATCACGATGACCGATCAATGGCCGAAAATAAAAGGCAAACGGACCACCAGGCTCTCGCCCTGGGCCGACATCATCGAGCGCGAGATCGAGTTCACGCCGGGCAGCAAGCCTGAAATCTATCACGCCGTCGGCCAACCGGATTACATCGCCATGCTGGCGGTGACGCCCGACGGGACAATCCCGATCGTGCGGCAATATCGTCCAGCGATCGAGGCGTTCACGTGGGAATTGCCCGCCGGCACGGTCGACGCTGGCGAAACCGCGATCGCGGCCGCAAGCCGCGAATTGATGGAAGAGACGGGATACCCCTCGCTTAAAGTGCATCCGCTCGGCACCTTCGCGCCCTGCTCCGGACGGCTCGCCAACAAGGTGCATTCGTTCTTCATCGAGGCTGGCGACAAGGTCGCCGATCACACGCCCGAGCCGGGCATCGAGGTCCGGCTTGTCAAGCCGGCAGGACTGGCGGTCATCATCAAGGCCGGGAAATTCGATTCCCAGCAACACCTCGGCACTCTGATGCTGGCGCGGCTGCACGGCCTGCTCGATTTGCCGATTGCATAAAAATTGCATTGGCTTTGGCTCACGGCATGCGAACATCGCCAAAGCTGCGGCACTGACCGCGAAGAACGGGGACCAGAGTGACTGAAACGGCCGCGTCGATTGTCGAGGCTCATCGCCGGGGCACAACGAACCCCGAAGAGACAGTCGCCCGCTCCTTCGCCCGCATCCGCGCGCATGACGATCCGGCGATCTTTATCTCCTTGCGGGACGAAGCCGATGCTTTGGCCGAAGCCCGCGCGCTCGCCAAACGCGATGCCGCCTCGCTTCCACTCTTTGGCGTCCCGGTCGCGATCAAGGACAATATCGACGCAGCCGGATTTCCGACCACCGCCGCCTGTCCCGCATTTTCCTATCAGCCGGAGGCCGACGCCACGGCGGTCGCGCGTTTGCGCGCAGCCGGCGCAATTGTGATCGGAAAAACCAATCTCGACCAATTCGCGACCGGTCTTGTCGGCGTGCGCTCGCCCTATGGCGTGCCGCGCAATCCGTTCAACGCCGCGCTCATTCCTGGCGGGTCGAGTTCCGGCTCCGCCGTCGCTGTGTCCGCCGGCCTCGTGCCGCTGGCGCTCGGAACTGACACCGCCGGATCGGGCCGCGTGCCGGCGGGACTCAATAATATTGTGGGCCTCAAGCCAAGCCTTGGCCTGGTGTCGACAACGGGCGTCGTTCCCGCTTGCCGTTCGCTCGATTGTGTTTCTGTTTTTGCGCTCACCGCTGACGACGCCTATCGCGCCCTCACCGTCATGGCCGCAGCGGACGAAGCCGACCCTTACTCGCGCGCCATCCGGCTCGGCGGCCTTTCCGAATTGCCGCCAGCCTTGAAGGTCGGCATTCCGCTCGGCGACGGCCTGAAATTCTTCGGCGACAAGCGTTCGGAAACCGCGTTCCAGAGCGCGGTGAAATTGCTGCAAGGCATGGGCATCGGCGTCGTTGAGATCGATGTCACGGTGTTCCTGCAAACCGCGCGTCTTTTATATGAAGGGCCGTGGGCCGCCGAGCGCTGGGCCGCGGTCGGCGATTTCATTGCGCAGCATCCGGATGACATTCATCCGGTGACGAAAAAAATCATCTCATCCGGCCGCGATTCCTCAGCCGCAGACGCCTTCAAGGCATTCTATCAGCTCGCCGCCTATCGCAAGATCGCGCTCGCGGCCATTGCCGGGATCGACGCACTGATGGTGCCGACGACGCCCGCCGCCTACACGGTCGCGGAGCTTGCGGCGGAGCCCGTGCAACTCAACAGCAATCTCGGCGCCTACACCAATTGCGTCAATCTGCTCGATCTCTGCGGCTTGGCTGTGCCGGTCACATTCGCGGCCGACGGCACGCCGTTCGGCGCCACTTTTGTTGCGCCGGCGGGCCAAGACGCATTCTTGGCGAGCCTTGGCCGCGCGACCCACGCCGCGACTGGACTTCCACTCGGAGCGCTCAACATAAAGCCCGCCACGCTCGCCAAACTTCCTCCCGCAACCGGCGCGGACGAGATCGCCATCGCGGTTGTCGGCGCACATCTGTCGGGTATGCCGCTCAACAGCGAATTGCGCTCGCTCGGCGCGCGCTTTCTGGAAAGGACCGCGACCGCGCCGGATTACAAGCTGTTCGCGCTCGACGGCACGCGGCCGCCCAAGCCCGGCCTTCTCCGCGTCGAAAAGGGCAAAGGCGGTGAAATCGAAATCGAAATCTGGGCGTTGCCGGCCGACGCCTTCGGCCGCTTTGTCGCCGCCATCCCGGCGCCGCTCGGCATCGGCACGCTGACGCTGCCGGACGGGCGCGGCGTGAAAGGCTTTCTTGTGGAAGCCGAAGCGGTCAATGGCGCGCGCGATATCTCGCATTTCGGCGGCTGGCGGGCTTACATGGCGGAGCAGAAAGCCTCCGCCTGAAATCACAGTGATTGAATGTATGCCTCGTATTCCTCGCGCACGGTGAGGATATGGCTGTGCATCGCGGCGGCGGCCGCGGGACGATCGCCGCGCAGGATCGCCTCCACCACGCGATCGTGCTCGGCATAGGATTTTGCAAGACGCCCCAGATTGCGGAATTGCGCGCGGCGGACCGGCTGCACCCGCGCGCGCGTCGCCACCGCCATTTCCGCAAGATAATCGTTATGCGCGCCGGCATAGATGATGCCATGGAAGGCCTCGTTGACCTCGTGATGGCTTTGCGGGTCGCCGACATGAATAAGCGTGCGCAGCCTTTCATGCGTCGCTTCGAGCGCGCTACGCTCGGCAGGCAGCATGCGTTCGGCGGCAAGGCCCGCGCATAACGCCTCAAGTTCGCCCATCGCCTCGAACATGCCGACCAGCCGTTCTTCGTCCGGACGCGCCACCACCGCGCCGCGATGCGGGCGCGCTTCGATCAGGCCGCTGGCCGCAAGCTGACGGATCGCCTCGCGCACAGGCGTACGCGACACCTTGAAACGCTCGGCAAGCTCGGTTTCGTCGAGAGCCGCGCCCGGCGCCAGCACGCCGCGCACGATTTCGTCGGCGAGTTGCAGCCGCAACTCTTCCGCCAGGGTCTTGCGGCCGTGCTCGGCGAGCCGCGGATCGCGTTCGGACAGCGCAACGTGGCTCATGACGCGCCTCCGCCAGAATCGTTGACCACGCTCACATGCGCCGCGACCACGCGCCAGCCTTCATCGAAACGCACCCAGGTCTGCATTTGCCGCCCGATCTTTCCCGGCATGGACGAGCGGCGGAACAAGGTCGAGGCGACCGCGAAATCGCGGCCATAGGCCGTGATCGCCGTTTTCTCGATCGAACGGGCGAGGCCGGCCGGCGAGCGCGCGGCGCGGAATGCCTTGATCGCCGCGAAGCCGTAGAGATTTTCACCGACGCCATAGCGGATGGTGCACGGATCGTCATGGAACATCGCATCCAGGGTTTCGACATCGTTCGACACCAGCGCCTTTTCATAGCGCTCGAAGGCGTCGCGCACTTCGGCCACGACATCGGGCAGATCGATCTGCATTCCCAGTCTCTCCCTAGAGAGCCAACCGCGCTGCCGCGGCCGCTCCATCTTTTTCTAGTTGAGCCGCGACCCGCAACGCCAGATCCTCCCGCCACGGGGCTGCTATGATCTGCACGCCGATTGGCAGCGGCTTCAGCGGAACAGGCGCCGCGACGACCGGCAATCCGACGAACGAAATCGGCTGCGTGAAAATACCGAGATTGGGCCGCACCGGCAATTCGACGCCGTCGAGCATGAAAGTCTGCTGGCCGAGCGACGGCGCGGTGCAAGGCGTCGCCGGAGCGATGATCACATCGACCGTCCTGAACAATTCCAGCACCTGCTCCCGATACCAGCGGCGGAATTTCTGCGCCTTGTTGACGAACACGGACGGCAGCATCGCGCCCGCGATCAGGCGGTCGCGCACGGCGGGATCGAAATCGCCGGCGCGCTTGCGAAGACGATCGAGATGCAGCGCCGCGCCTTCGGTCGCGGTGATGACGTAAGCCGCGGCGCGCGCACGATGCACTTCGGGAAGCTCGATCTCCTGTTTGACCGACAACGCCTTCGCGACGCGGGCGACCGCCTCAATCGCTTCCGGAAACGCTCCTTTTCTGAAGTAGCCGCCGGCGACGGCGATGCGCAGGCCCTCGGCGCCGCGCGACAGCGCGGGCAGCGCCGGTTCCGGCGCGCGATCCGTGCAGACCGGATCTTCCGGATCAGGCCCCTGCATCGCGTCGAATGCGATCGCGAGATCGCGCACCGAGCGCGCGAACGGACCAAGATGGTCGAGACTTGCGACAAAGGGGAAAGACCTCGCCCGCGACAGCCGTCCATAGGTCGGCTTCAGGCCGAAAATTCCGCACAAGGATGACGGCACGCGGATCGAACCATTGGTGTCGGATCCCAGCGCCAGCGGCACGAGCCCGCCGCCGACTGCGCTGCCCGAACCTCCGGACGAGCCGCCCGACATGCGTGAAAGATCGTGCGGATTGCGCGAGGGGCCGTCATGGATGTTCTCGCCGGTAAAGTCATAGGCATATTCGCCCATATTGAGTGCGCCGACGAGAATGGCGCCCGCCGCTTCCAGCCGCTCGATCAGAGGCTGATCATGCTGCGACGGCGGCAATTCGCGATTGATCTTCGAGCCTGCGCGCGTCGGCAGCCCCTTCACGTCGAACAGATTCTTGACCGCGAAAGGCACGCCCGCCAGCGGACCCTTTTCCTTCGCGGCATCCACGGCCTTGGCGCGTGCAAGCGCGCGATCGCGTGTGATATCCGTAAAGGCATTGAGCTTTTTGTCGCGCGCCGCGATGACCGAGAAACACCGTTCAACGACCGCGGTCGCGGTCGTCTCGCCGCTCCTGACCGCGTCCGCGATGGCGGAGGCCGTGCTCCAGGAATGGTCCGTCGTCACGCGTCAGGCCTTGTAAACCGGAGCGGGCTCGAAATCGTCCGGCAGCGGAAATTCCTCGACCAGACGCGCGAGCTTCAGGGTGACTTCAAGATTGCCGCGGATCGCCGGCTTCCAGGCCGGGTCGAGCGGAACGCCCAAGGCTTGCGCCGCGGCCTCGATAAAGTCGTCGGTCGGATCGCTGCTCGGCATTCCATTCACCGTTCAGAGCGGGGGATGCGGGATCGCCGCAAGCAATTCGCGCGTATAATCCGTCTTGGGCGCGGACAGCACGGCTTCGGTTTCGCCCTCCTCCACGATCTTGCCGGCGCGCATGACGATGACCCGATCGCACAGGAGACGCACGACATTAAGATCGTGCGACACGAAGAGGTAGCTCATGCCGAGCGAATGCTTCAGGTCCTCAAGCAGATTAAGCACCACCGCCTGCACCGACACGTCGAGCGCGGCGGTCGGCTCGTCGAGAATGACAAGTTCGGGCTTGAGCGCGATGGCGCGCGCGATGCCGACGCGGGCTTTCTGCCCGCCGGACAATTGATGCGGAAAGCGGTCGAGCAATTCCACCGGCAGTCCCACCTGCCTCGCCAGTTCCTCGCAGCGCGCACGGACGGCATCGCGTCCCCTGAGACCGCCAAGCCGGTAGATCGGATCGGCGATGGCGCGCGCAGCGGTGAAGCGCGGATTGAGGCTGTCGGTCGGATCCTGGAACACCATCTGGATGCGCTTGCGCAGCGGCAATCCGGCAAAGGATTTTGCCGGAATCGCGGCGATATCCTCGCCGTCGAAGGTGATATGACCGCTGGTCGCATCGAGCAGACGCATCACCATCATGGAGGTCGTTGATTTTCCGCAGCCGGATTCTCCGACGAGGCCGACGCTTTCTCCGCGCTTGATCTCGAAGCTGATGCCGTCGACCGCGCGGAACACCTCGCTCTGCGGAAACTCGTTCTTGCGCCGGAACAAGGTCGCCAGCGTGCCGCCGACGCCCTGACGCGGATATTCCTTCACCAGATTCGAAACGCTCAACAAGGACGCTCCGCCGCCTGCCGTCTTTTTCGCGGGCGTGAGCGGGACCGGCATATCCTCCGGCAGAAGATCGCGCAGATTGGCGCCGATCCGCGGCGTCGAGCGCATCAGCTTGCGCGTATAGGCATGTTGCGGGGATTTGAAGATTTGCGCGGACTTCGCGGTTTCGACCACCTTGCCCTTTTCCATCACCACCACGCGGTCGCAATAAGCCGACGCGAGGCCGAGATCGTGCGTGATCAGGATGGTGGACATGCCGTTTTCGCGCGTCAGTTCCACGATCAGGTCCATGACCGCTTTCTGCGTGGTCACGTCGAGACCCGTGGTCGGCTCGTCCGCGATCAGAAGCTGCGGCCGGCAGGCGAGCGCGAGCGCGATCACCACGCGCTGGCACATGCCGCCCGATAATTCGAACGGATAGGCGTGATAGCGCTCATCCGGCCGCGCAATGCGGACCTTTTGCAGCGCCTCGATCGCCTTGACCTTGGCGTCCTGCGGCGACGCCTGCAGATGCTCCAGAAGCACGTCCTCGATCTGATGCCCGACCTTGCGGATCGGGTTGAGCGCGGCGCGCGGATTCTGGAACACCATCGAGATTTCGCGGCCGCGCAGATCGCGCACTTCGCTTTCGCTCGCGTTCCGCACGTCGATGCCGGAAAAGGTGATCGCGCCGTCCGCGATGCGGCCCGCGCGATCGAGAATGCGCATGACGGCATAGGAGGTGACCGACTTGCCGGAACCGGATTCGCCGACGATGCCGACGGTTTCGCCCTTGCCTACCGTCAGATCGACATTCTGCACGGCGCGCACGATGCCACGCCGTGTCGCGAATTCGACCGTCAGGTCCTTCACATCCAGCAAGGTCGAGGTGCTTTCGGTCATGTCCGCCTCATGTCCGCCGTTGCGGGTCGACGATGTCGCGCAGGCCGTCGCCCAGAAGATTGAAGCAGAATACCGACAGCATGAGCGCCGCGCCCGGAAACAGCGCGATCCACCATTCGCCCGACACAATGAAGCCCGCGCCCTCGGCGACCATGATGCCCCATTCCGGCGTCGGCGGGCGCACGCCAAGCCCAATGAAGGAGAGGCCCGCGGCATTGAGGATCGCGTAGCCCATGGTGAGCGACATCTGCACCACCATGATCGGCATGATATTGGGCAGCACCTGCGTCAGCACAATGCGGACGTCCGAATTGCCCGAAAGCCGCGCCGCCTGCACGAATCCGGCGTCGCGGCGGACATTGGCCTCGGCGCGGGCGACGCGCGCATAAAGCGGGAAATTGATGATCGCGGTCGCGATCACGATATTGGTGACGGTGTTGCCGAGCGCCGCGACGATGCCCATTGCGAGCACAAACAACGGGAACGCCATGATGGTGTCGGCGATGCGCCCGACAATGCGATCGGTCCACCCGCCGAAAAATCCGGCAGCCACGCCGGACAATCCGCCCATGACGAAAACAAGCGCGACCGAGAAGATCGCGATGCCGAGATCGAGCCGCGCCGCCACCATCACGCGGCTCAGGATATCGCGTCCGAGCTGGTCGGTGCCGAACCAATGTTTCGCCGACGGCGCCTGCAGGGCGGACGCCGTGTTGCTTGCCAGAGGGTCATAAGGTGCGATGAGCGGCCCGAAAATCGCGCAAGCGGCGATGATCACGAACATGCCGAAGGCAATGCCGGTGACGGGGTTTTCACCGATCACATAACGCGCATGACTGAACAGCGAGCCTTGCCTGGCCGGCTTCGACACCGGAACGGGCGTTGCTTCGACGGGTTCCACCTGCGCGAGCTTGTTCATCCCTCGAGCCTCACGCGCGGATCGATCACGCCGTAGAGCATGTCGATGGTGAGATTGAGCAGCACATACATGATCGCCATGGTGAGCACGAAGCCCTGGACCGGCGCGAAATCCGATGCGATGAGCGCCTCGATGGCGTAGGAGCCGATGCCCGGCCAGGCGAACACCTTCTCGACCAGCACATTGGCGCCGAGCAGGAACGAGAACACCATGCCGAGCGTAGTGACCACCGGCAGCATGGCGTTACGGAAAGCGTAAGTGACGATCACCGTACGCGGCGACAATCCGCTGGCGCGCGCGGTGCGCACGAAGTCCGACGAGAGCACCGCCAGCATCGAGGCGCGCGTCATGCGCGTGATCGGCGCGAGCGAAAAGATCGCAAGCGTGATTGTGGGAAGCGCAAGCTGTGCCAATGATGCCCGGAAGCTTTCAAGATTGCCGGCCAAAAGACTGTCGATCAGATAGAAGCCGGTGACGTGTTTGGGCGCCGAGGCGAACGCATCGAGCCGCCCCAGCGGCGCCGGCGACCAGCCCAGAATAAAATAGAACACATAGACCAGCAGCAATCCGGTGAAGAATACCGGCAGCGAGACGCCGGCGGTCGCGATCACACGGCAGGCATGGTCGATGATGGAGCCCTGCTTCACCGCCGCCAGAATGCCGAACGGCACCGCGATCAGCATCGACACGATCAGGCCGAGCAAGGTCAGCTCGGCAGAAGCAGGCAGACGTGTCTTGATATCGATGATCACGGTCTGGCCGGTGGTCAGCGATTTTCCGAAGTCGCCGCGGCTCAGATCCTGCACATAACGCACGAATTGTTCGGGCAGAGATTTGTCGAGGCCGAGCGATTTGCGGATTTCCTCGATCGCCTGCGGAGAGGCCGCCGGCCCCGCGAAATAAGCCGCCGGATCGCCCGGCAGCACGCGCGTCAGCAGGAAGGTGACGATGATCACCCCGATCAGGCTCGGGATCGCCGTCGCCAGCCGCTTTCCGATCTGCCGCAACATTCAAATGGTTCCTTTCAGACGGCGTTAAAACGAACCGGGGCGCGCTTGCGCGCGCCCCTGACCCGTCATCCTTTCACCAGCGCGCGATAGTCGAGCCGGCGGTGGAACCAGTATTGGTATCCCGACACGTTCTTCTGCATCGCGACGTTGACATAGGGCTGATAGAGCGGAATGCGCGGGAGGTCGGCGAAGGCAAGATCGACGAAGCCTTTCACGTCCTTTTCGTAAGCGCCCTTGTCGCCATTCGCAGCCGCGGTAACCGCGCCGTCGACAAAGCCATCCAGCTCCTTCGACTTGTAGCTCATCGTGTTGAAGATCGAATTCTTGCCGTGATAGCACCAGATGAAGAAATACTCAGGATAATCGAGCCAGCCCGAGAACACGTTGGTGTAAAGCGGCAGCACTTTCTTGTTCAGCTCGGTGCGCCAGGTCGCGCCCGGGATCTTGTTGATCGTGCACTTGATGCCGATCTGCGCCAGGCTTTCCTGCACCAGCACGCAGAGCGGCTCGTTGACGCCCGCAAAGCCGAGATCGAACGAAATCGTCGTCTCGAAGCCGTTCGGATGTCCGGCTTCGGCAAGCAAGGCTTTGGCCTTGGCGATGTCGGTGTTGAAGCCGTGCGCCTGCGGCCACGCCACTTCGGTCGGCGTGCCGGGCTTGGCGCCGAACATCGGCTTGGCGAGGCCGAACAAGACGGCATCCATGATTTTCTGATACGGGATCGCGTAAGCCACCGCCTGGCGAACTTTGAGATTGTCGAAGGGCGGCTGCGTGACATTCATCCCGATATACTGGATGCCGTTCGAGTAAGGCGTCGAAATGATATTGAGTTTTCCGGCGTCCTTGAGCTCGACGAAATCCTTGTTGGGCAGATCGTAGGAGATGTCGGCGTCGCCGCGTTCGAGCAAGGCGCGGCGGTTGCCGGCGGACGGCACCATGCGCCAGATGATGCGCTTGACCTTGGGCAGCGGACCGCCCTTCCAGGCGTCGTTGCGCTCGAGGATGACTTCGGAGCCCGCGGTCCAGCCCGTCACCTTGTAGGCGCCGCCGCCGGCCGTGTTCAGCTTGGTATATTCGAGACCCCAGGGATCTTTTTCGGTCGCGTTCTTCTTGACGAGTTCGGAATTGTAGATCGCGGGCACGATCACCGCGAGATCGGGAATCGTGAGACGATCCTTGCGCGCGAAATCGACACGGAAGGTGTTGTCGTCGACCACCACGAATTGCTCCGGCTTGGTCAGCGAGCCCGCGCCCATCTGGAAGGTCGGGAAGCCGCCGACGCTGACGGCGCGGTCGAGCGACCATTTCACGTCCTTGGCAGTGACCGGCGTTCCGTCGTGGAAGGTCGCGTTCTTCTTGAGCTTGAAGGTCGCGGACATGTCGCCGAGCTTCATGTCCTCGGCGAGCTCCATCTTGAATTTGTCGCGGTCGTAATAGGGCGCGCCGTTCGGGCCGGTTTTCATTTCGTGGCTGATCAGGCGGTCGTAGCAATTCCACGACACCTCATAGCCCGGCACGTTGGTGCCGACGCCGTGGATGTCGATATTGTTCGGCCCGCTTTCGGAGACGATCAGCAGCGTCTCGGCGCGCGACTGCGCCTTGGCGGAAGAGATCACGGACGGCGCGGCGACGGCGGTCGCGGCCATAGCGGTCGTCGATTTCAGGAATTCGCGGCGGTTCATCGAAAGTCTCCGGGTGGGTGCGGTCTTGTTCAGTCTCGGAGTGTTCTCCGCAAAGTGCGTGCCAGAATCGAAACGCCCCGGCAGACGCGCCGCTAAGTCGCTGATTCTTGAGCGCTAAGACGCGCTTTGGGGGTATCTCGGGGCTGTGGAAAATGATCGGCGGGCGGCAGTTGATTGCATACAATTGACCATTTGCCGCCTATTTTTTAATCGATTTGAGATGAGTCACTCGCTTAGCCGCGAGCAATATGCGTGCTATCGGCCCTGTTCCTTCCGGCACACGACTTGCTGATCACCGCCAAGACAACAAGCGAAGACAACGAGCGAAGGCAACGAAGCAAGCGCAGTAGCGGCCGTTTTGCGTCACAGGGTGCGATGGATCTGACACTGAAAATCGTGATCGTCGATGAAAGCCCGGTTCGCTCGGCGATCATCGAGGAGGGCCTGCGCGAAGCCGGCTTTTCGGATGTCGTGCGCGTCGCGGAAACCGCGAACCTGCTTGCGCGCATCTACGCGATCGATCCCGACGTCATCCTGATCGATCTGGAAAATCCGAGCCGCGACGTGCTCGAACAGATGTTCCAGGTCAGCCGCGTGGTGAAACGCCCCGTTGCGATGTTCGTCGACCAGAGCGACACGGCTTCCATTCAAGCCTCGGTCGATGCCGGCGTGTCGGCTTATATCGTCGGCGGCCTTGTGAAGGATCGCGTCAAGCACATCCTCGATTTGTGCATTTCGCGCTTCAACGCCTTTTCCCGCCTGCAGACCGAACTCGATCTGGCCAAGACCGCGCTCGAAGACCGCAAGGTCATCGATCGCGCCAAGGGCATCCTCATGAAAATGAAAAAGCTGAGCGAAGACGACGCCTATTCGCTGATGCGCTCGACCGCGATGCGCGAGAAAAAGAAGATCGTCGAGATCGCTCAATCGATCCTCACCGCCTCGGAGATGCTCAAATGAGCGAGCGCAAGCTGCGGATCGGATTCATCCCCCTGGCGGACGCGACCGCGCTCATCGTCGCGGTGGACAAGGGCTTCACCACGGCGGAAGGCCTCGACATCGAGCTTGTCCGCGAAGTGTCGTGGTCGAATGTACGCGACAAGCTCAATATCGGCCTGTTCGACGCCGCGCATCTCCTGGCGCCGGTCGCGATCGCCTCGAGCCTCGGGCTCGGTCATGTGAAGGTTCCGATCGTCGCTGCCTTCGGCCTCGGTCTGAACGGCAATGCGATCACCGTTTCGCCGCCGCTTTACGCGGCGATCAAGGCCCAGGCCGAGGGCGACATCGCCGATCCGATGGTGACCGCTCGCGCGCTGTCGCGTGTTGTGGCTAACAGGAAGGCGAAGGGCGAAGACCCGCTCACCTTCGGCATGACCTTCCCGTTCTCGACGCATAATTATCAGCTGCGCTTCTGGATGGCGGCCGGCGGCGTCGATCCCGATCAGGACATCCGTCTCGTCGTGCTGCCGCCGCCCTACATGGTGGAAAGCCTCGCCAACAAGCATGTCGACGCCTTCTGCGTCGGGGCGCCCTGGAATTCGGTCGCCGTCGATCTCGGCATCGGCCATATCCTGCATTTCGTTTCGGAAATCCTGCAGCGCGCGGCCGAGAAGGTGCTCGCGGTGCGGGCGCGCTGGGCCGATGAAAATCCGGACGCATTCCGGCGTCTGATCCTGGCGCACGGGAAAGCCGCGGATTTCGTCGAGGACGTGAAGAACCGCGACGAGGTTGCATCCATCCTGGCCGCGCCCGAGCGCATCGGCGTCGCGCCCGAAGTCATCCGGCGCACGCTCGACGGCCGCCTGAAGGTTTCGCCCGACGGCACGTTCCGTTCGAGCGAACGCTATCTTCTCGTCGGTCGCGCCCAGGCCGCGCGGCCGGATCCGGTCCAGGCGGCGTGGCTCTATGCGCAGATGGTGCGCTGGGGTCAGGTGCTGATGTCGGCGGAGTCCCTCGCCGAGGCGAAGGCGGTATTCCGGCCCGATCTCTACGATTCCATTCTCGGGCCGAGTGCGCCGATGCCGGCAAGCGAACCGGCTGACGGAGTCGGCGCATTCACCGGTCCGGCCTTCGACCCGGATGACATTGGCGCCCATCTCGATGGCTGGAAAATCCGCCGCCGCTGACCCCGAACAGCTTTGCCTGCGTTTTGTGCGCTGCACAATTCTTTGGCATTCACAGCGCCGGTTTGCGGAATGATGCGGCATTGAACCGCTCGGGTGATTCGTCCAAAGCTGCCTAATGCCTTGAAACTCCTGCCATTTAAGAAACCGTCCAAGTTGGCACGCGACTTGTAAAGAGAATACCGAACGGCGCCCTGTGAAGGAGCGCCGCAGGTCCAACGACGGGCCATCAAGCAACGCCGCTGCACTGGGGAAACGCTCAATGGTTCGAGCGTCGTCCTGGTCGGCGGTTTTTTTGTTTGGCGGTTCACATGGGGAAACACAGGCAGGCGTCGGCACAGTCATCCAGAGAAAAAAGGACATCGAACATGGCAAGCGAAATCGAAAAGGGAACGGGAAAACGGCGCATCAGCCGCCGCTCTTTCATCAAGGCCAGCGCCAGCACCGCGGCGCTGCTGACAGCCGTGAAGACGCAATTTCCATTCGGCGTCGGCATCGCGCAAGCGGCCGGTCCGGAAGTGACCAAGGCCATTCTCGGCTATATCGCGCTCACCGACGCCTCCGCGCTCGTGATCGCGAAAGAAAAGGGACTCTTCGCCAAGCACGGCATGCCAGATGTCGAGGTTGCCAAGCAGGCATCGTGGGGTTCAACGCGCGATAACATCGTGCTCGGTTCGGAGAACAACGGCATCGACGGCGCGCACATCCTTTCGCCGATGCCCTACCTGATCTCGACCGGAAAGATCACGCAGAACAACGTGCCGACGCCGATGTATCTTCTGGCGCGCTTGAATCTCGATGCGCAGGCGATCTCGGTCTCCAACGAATTCAAGGACCTCAAGGTAACGACCGACGCTTCACCGCTGAAGAAAGCGTGGGCTGACAAGAAAGCGGCGGGCAAGGAAGTGAAGGTTGCCATGACCTTCCCCGGCGGCACCCACGACGTGTGGATCCGCTATTGGCTCGCCGCCGCCGGCATCGATCCCGACAAGGACATCTCGCTGATCACCGTGCCGCCTCCGCAAATGGTGGCGAACATGAAGGTGGGCAACATGGACGCCTTCTGCGTCGGCGAACCCTGGCCAAACCAGCTCGTCAATCAGGACATCGGCTACACCGCCTGCACCACCGGCGAAATCTGGGCCAAGCATCCCGAAAAAGCTGTCGGCATGCGCGCTGCCTGGGTCGACAAGAATCCGAATGCGGCCAAGGCGCTGCTGATGGCGATCATGGAAGCCCAGCAATGGTGCGAGAAAATGGAGAACAAGGAAGAACTCGCC
>CAMDXM010000051.1 GCA_945878025.1 Pseudorhodoplanes sinuspersici
CTCGGCATCGCCAATAAATTCCTCGAACCCTTCGCCGGCGCCGTGCTCGGCAAGATCGCGATCCTGGTGCTGATCATCCTGTTCATCCAAAAGCGTCCGCGCGGCCTGTTCGCGCTCAAGGGCAGGGCGGTGGAGGCATGATGGCCTTCCCGCTCATTCGCGTGCTCGACAGGAGTTCGCTCGTCTTTCTCGCGCTCGTGGCGGCCGCCGCGGTGATCGTGCCGGCGCTCAATCTGCTGTTGCCGGAGACCTCGCCGCTGCACGTTCCGACCTATCTCGTCGCGCTGTTCGGCAAATATGTCTGCTACGCGCTGCTCGCGCTCTCGATCGATCTGATCTGGGGCTATTGCGGTATTCTTTCGCTCGGCCACGGCGCGTTCTTCGCGCTCGGCGGCTACGCGATGGGGATGTATCTGATGCGCCAGATCGGGACGCGCGGCGTCTATGCCAATCCGATCCTGCCGGATTTCATGGTGTTCCTGAATTACAAGGAACTGCCGATCTTCTGGTACGGCTTCCAGTCCTTCCCCTATGCGCTATTGATGATCGTACTGGTGCCGGGCGTGCTCGCCTTCGTGTTCGGCTGGTTCGCGTTCAGATCGCGCGTGACCGGCGTCTATCTCTCCATCATCACCCAGGCGATGACGTTTGCGCTGATGCTCGGATTCTTCCGCAACAATTTCGGCTTTGGCGGCAATAACGGCCTGACCGATTTCAAGGATATTCTCGGCTTCAATGTGCAGGCGCAGGGCACGCGCGCCGCTTTGTTTGCGGCCTCCTGCGTTGCGCTCGCGCTCGGCTTCGTCATCTGCCGCGCTTTGGTGACGTCCAAATTCGGCAAGGTGCTGGTCGCGATCCGCGACGCGGAATCGCGTACGCGGTTCCTCGGCTATCGCGTGGAATCCTACAAGCTGTTCGTGTTCACGTTGTCCGCCTGCATGGCGGGCGTTGCCGGCGCGCTCTATGTGCCGCAGGTCGGCATCATCAACCCGAGCGAATTCCAGCCGGCCAATTCCATCGAGGCGGTGATCTGGGTCGCGGTCGGCGGCCGCGGCACGCTGACCGGCGCGGTGCTGGGAGCGATCCTGGTCAATTATGCCAAGACCACGTTCACGACCGGAATGCTCGCGCCGTATTGGCTGTTCCTCCTCGGCGGTCTCTTCATCGCGGTCACGTTGTTCCTGCCGCGCGGAATCATCGGAACCTTCAATCATTGGCAGCAGGAGCGGCTCGCAAAGCGCGATGCCGTATCCAGTGAAGCCGCCACGCGTGCGGCGGAGTGACGGGAATGGATATCCGCACCACCACCTCGCAGCTCTATCTCGACAACGTCAGCGTCTCCTTCGATGGATTCCGCGCGCTCAACGCCTTGTCGCTCGCGGTCGAGCCCGGCGAGATGCGCGCGATCATCGGCCCGAACGGCGCCGGAAAAACCACCATGATGGATGTCATCACCGGCAAAACGCAGCCCGACGAGGGCGACGTCGTTTTCGAAGGCAGCATCGATCTGACGCGGCTCGACGAGGCGAATATCGCCAATCTCGGCATCGGCCGGAAATTC
This sequence comes from Pseudorhodoplanes sinuspersici, assembly GCA_945878025.1. Classification (GTDB taxonomy): domain Bacteria; phylum Pseudomonadota; class Alphaproteobacteria; order Rhizobiales; family Xanthobacteraceae; genus Pseudorhodoplanes; species Pseudorhodoplanes sinuspersici_B. The sequence continues at coordinate 1,562 of CAMDXM010000051.1, forward strand.
CAGAAACCGACCGTGTTCGACATGCACAGCGTGGAGGACAATCTGGTCCTCGCCATCGCAGCGGACCGCCGCGCGCGCGCGAATATCAAATGGACGGAAACGCCGGATGAAAAGAGCCGCATCGATCGCCTTCTCGAAACGATCCGCCTGACGCCCGCGCGCGGGCGCCTGGCCGGCAGCCTGTCGCACGGGCAAAAGCAGTGGCTCGAAATCGGCATGCTGCTCGCGCAGGAACCGAAATTATTGCTGGTCGACGAGCCGGTCGCCGGCATGACCGACGCTGAAACGCATCAGACCGCCGAGCTGCTCAAGGAAATCAATCGCGAAAAGACCGTCATCGTGGTCGAGCACGACATGACTTTCGTGCGCGAGCTTGGCGTGAAGGTGACCTGCCTGCATGAAGGCTCGGTTCTGGCCGAAGGTTCGATCGATCAGGTGTCGGCGAACGAACGCGTAATCGAAGTGTATCTGGGACGCTGACCATGCTCGAAGCCAAAGGCATCGATCTGTATTACGGCGCGGCGCAGGCGTTGCGCGGCGTCTCGGTGATCGCCGAGCCGGGCAAGGTCACCTGCGTGATGGGCCGCAACGGCGTCGGCAAGACCAGTCTTCTGCGTGCGCTGGTCGGCCAGCGCGCCATCAGCCGCGGAACGATCACCTGGAACGGCGCCGACATTTCCGGCCTGAAGCCCTACGAGCGCGCGCGCGCCGGCATCGCCTTTGTGCCGCAAGGCCGGGAGATTTTCCCGCTGCTGACCGTGGAGGAAAATCTGAAAACCGGCTTCGCGCCGCTCAAGCGCGCCGACAGCTACATTCCCGAAGACGTCTTTTCGCTGTTCCCCGTGTTGAAAGACATGCTGCGGCGGCGCGGCGGCGACTTGTCCGGCGGGCAGCAGCAGCAATTGGCGATCGGGCGGGCGATGGTCATGCGTCCGAAACTTCTGCTGCTCGACGAGCCGACTGAGGGTATCCAGCCTTCGATCATCAAGGATATCGGCCGCGCCATCGTCTATTTGCGCGGTCTTGGCGAGATCGCCATTGTGCTGGTCGAGCAATATTTCGATTTTGCCCGCGATCTCGGGGACCGTTTTGCTGTGATGGACCGCGGCTCGGTGGTCTATTCTTGCACCAAGGCGGACATGGATGAGGCCGCGCTCCGCCGGGCGATTTCGCTATAACTTTCTTTTCTACCTCCCCCTTGCGGGGGAGGTCGCCGCGCCAACGGGTCCGCGCCGTGCGCGGCCCGATGATAAACTCCGCGCGGTGGGTGGGGGGTAACTTCTTGGTCATGCAAGTCCGTCATCGCAGCTCACCCCCCTCCCTGACCCTCCCCCGCAAGGGGGGAGGGAACGCAGCAGAGACAGCGCAACATCCCGTGGCCAACAACGACGTGTTCAACGCCAACCGCGAAATCGGACGCATTGCACTGACTGTCGCCGCCGACGCGGGCAGGACACGGCGCATGCGCGTGCATGAAGAAGGCTCGCTGCGTGTGCGTTTCCCGAATGCCGATCCGGGCGAATGCGAAGCCGTGGTCGTCAACACCGCCGGCGGCATCGCTGGCGGCGATCGCTTCGATCTCGATGTTGAGGTCGGCGCGGGTGCGCGGCTGTCGGTCTCGGGCGCGGCGGCGGAGAAGATTTACCGCACGCACGGCCCCGATGCGGAGATTTCCGTCCGGCTCGACGTCAAGCGCGGAGCCGCTTTGCGCTGGCTGCCGCAGGAAACCATATTGTTCGACCGCACGCGCGTGACCCGGCACATCGATGTCGATCTCGCGGACGATGCATCCGTCGTTCTCGTCGAAGCCATCGTGTTTGGCCGCTCCGCGATGGGAGAGACCGTCAACGAGGGCAAGATGTTCGACCGCTGGCGCGTGCGGCGGGACGGCCGGATGCTGTTCGCCGAAACGCTCAAGCTTGACGGCGCCATCGCGCAAAAGCTTTCGGAAAAACCCGTCGCCGGCGGCGCCGCCGCCATCGCAACCTTGCTCGTCATTCCGGGCGATGACACAGTGTCGTCGACGGTGCGGGCCCTCGAAGACAGGTTTTCGGGCGAGGTCGGCGTGTCGGCCTGGAACGGCATCGCGATCGCAAGGTTCTGCGCCCGCGACGGAGCGGCCTTGCGGCGCGACCTCGTGATGGTCTTGGGCGCGCTCGATCTCGGCACGCTGCCGAGGCTGTGGTCGAATTGACGAACGCGAACTTGGAAGATCCTCGATGCATCTCACTCCCCGGGAAAAAGACAAGCTCCTGATCGCGACCGCCGCGATGGTGGCGCGCCGCCGCCTCGAACGCGGCGTGAAGCTCAATCACCCCGAAGCGGTGGCGCTGATTTCCGATTTCATTCTGGAAGGCGCACGCGACGGCAAGACCGTCGCCGACCTGATGCGCGACGGCGCGCATGTGCTCACGCGCGCGCAGGTGATGGAGGGTATCCCCGAAATGATCCACGACATCCAGGTCGAGGCCACGTTTCCCGACGGCACCAAGCTCGTCACCGTGCACGACCCGATCCGATGAAGGACATGCAATGAAAAGATTGCTCCTGATCTGTTTGACTTCGGCCGCCTCGACGGCCGCGATCGCTCATACGTCGTCCGTGCCGCATACGCATCCGCATGAGGTGAGCATCTTGCCGGATGTGTCGGCGATGCTGCTGGCGGCTCTTGTCGTCGCCTGCGGCGCTTTCGCGCTTCGCAAATTCGGACGCAGGCCATGATCCCGGGCGAGATGGTCATCAAGGACGGCGAGATCGAGCTCAATGCCGGCCGCAAGACCGTGACGCTGACGGTGTCCAACACCGGCGACCGGCCGATCCAGGTCGGTTCGCATTATCATTTCTTCGAGACCAATCCGGCGTTGCAATTCGACCGCAAGAAAGCGCGCGGTATGCGGCTCGATATCGCGGCCGGTACGGCCGTGCGCTTCGAGCCTGGACAGTCGCGCGATGTGACGCTGGTCGCACTCGCGGGGAAAAAGACGATCTACGGCTTCCGCGGCGATGTGATGGGCAAGTTGTGAGGAGGCTTCGATGCCGGATAGCGAGTTTGTTGAACGCTACGCGATCGAAGAAATGAAAGTCGCGCGCGACCGGATTAACGCGGACATTGATGTCATGAACCGGTACGAGGTTCTGAGTGTCGGACTCGTCGGTGCAATTTTTGCCCTCATTTTTCAATACAAGATCAGGAACCGTGAAGCGCTTATCTTTATTACGATGCTGCCTGCTTTAGTCGGATTGTATGGATATTTTCGATTCAGGGCGCACGCCAAGCTCGTCCAAAAATACAACGAATATTTAATGGCAATCGAAGCGCAACTGATGCGCAAGGACCGCTCGTTTATCGGCCTCGCCACTTCCCAAAAGAGAAGTAAAATCAAGAGTCACATCAGACTTGTGCGTTCGTTGTTTTGGATCGCGATCATCGTCTTCTCGCTTCTGCTTACCGCCGGCACGCAATGGAAACCAAATTGGCTTGCGAATTCTGTGACCACCAACACACCAGGATCGTAATCATGTCCGTAAAAATCAAACGCTTCATTCATGCCGACATGTTCGATCCCACGATCGCGACTATAATTCTCGATAGGATGTGATTGGAAAGCTGCGAACGCCCCAGTGCAAGGGAGATTGTAAAATGGCGGCTCAGAAATACCAGGGCGGATGTCAGTGCGGCGCCGTGCGCTATGAGGTGACAGTCGATCTCGATGGCGCCATCACCTGCAATTGCTCGCGCTGCGGCAAGCTCGGGTCGATTCTCGCTTTCACGCCCACGCAGAATTTCAAATTGCTGTCGGGCGAGTCCGCGATGACCGATTACCAGTTCAACAAGAAGGCCATCCATCATCTGTTCTGCTCGACATGCGGCATCGAGTCGTTTGCGCGCGGATCGATGCCGGACGGAACGGCGGTGATCGCGATCAATGCCCGCTGTCTGGATGGCGTCGACCCGGCCGCGCTATCGCCGAAGGCGGTCGACGGCAAAAGTTTCTGACGAGAGAGGGCATTTCATGTCGGTCAAGATCAAACGCTCCGTCTATGCCGACATGTTCGGCCCGACGACCGGCGACCGCGTGCGGCTTGCCGACACCGATCTCATCATCGAGGTGGAAAAGGATTTCACCGTCTATGGCGAGGAGGTGAAATTCGGCGGCGGCAAGGTGATCCGCGACGGCATGGGCCAGTCGCAGGTGACCAGCAAGCAGGGCGCGGCGGACACGGTCATCACCAATGCGCTGATCCTCGATCACTGGGGCATTGTGAAGGCAGATGTCGCGATCAAGGACGGATACATCTCCGCCATCGGCAAGGCCGGCAATCCCGACATCCAGCCGGGCGTGACCATCGTGATCGGACCCGGCACGGAAATCATCGCGGGTGAGGGGCGCATTCTCACCGCTGGCGGCTTCGACACGCATATCCATTTCATCTGCCCGCAACAGGTCGATGACGCGCTGATGTCGGGCATCACCTCGCTGCTTGGCGGCGGCACCGGACCGGCGCACGGCACCTTCGCCACCACCTGCACGCCGGGCCCGTTTCACATCGCGCGCATGATCCAGGCGGCCGACGCGTTTCCGGTCAATCTCGGTTTTGCTGGCAAGGGCAATGCCTCGCGCCCGGCGGCTTTGGAGGAAATGGTGAAGGGCGGCGCCTGCGCGCTCAAGTTGCACGAGGATTGGGGCACGACGCCGGCGGCGATCGACAATTGCCTCTCCGTCGCGGACGATCACGACGTCCAGGTGATGATCCACACCGACACGCTCAACGAGTCGGGCTTTGTCGAAGACACCATCAAGGCGTTCAAGGGCCGCACCATTCATGCGTTTCACACCGAAGGTGCCGGCGGCGGACATGCGCCGGATATCATGAAAGTGGCAGGCTTGAAGAACGTGCTGCCGTCCTCGACCAATCCGACGCGGCCGTTCACCAGGAACACCATCGACGAGCATCTCGACATGCTGATGGTGTGTCACCACCTCGATCCGTCGATCGCGGAGGATCTGGCGTTCGCAGAAAGCCGCATCCGCAAGGAAACCATCGCGGCGGAAGACATCTTGCACGATCTCGGCGCGCTTTCGATGATGTCGTCGGATTCGCAAGCCATGGGCCGCATCGGCGAAGTCATCATCCGCACCTGGCAGACGGCGGATAAAATGAAAAAGCAGCGCGGCCGTCTCAAGGAAGACAAAGGCGACAACGACAATGCGCGCGCCAAACGCTATGTCGCCAAATACACGATCAATCCGGCGATCGCGCATGGCGTCTCGCATGTGATCGGTTCCGTCGAGAAGGGCAAGCTCGCCGATCTGGTGCTCTGGGCGCCGGCTTTCTTCGGCGTGAAGCCGGAATGCATCATCAAGGGCGGCTCGATCGTGGCGGCGCCGATGGGCGATCCGAATGCGTCGATCCCGACGCCGCAGCCGGTGCATTACCGGCCGATGTTCGCGGCTTTCGGGCGCTCGCTGACCGCGTCGTCGGTGGTGTTCTCCTCGAAGGCGGCCGTGCGAGCCAATCTCGGCAAGAAACTCGGCATCCAGAAGGAGCTTGTCGCGGTGAAGAACACCCGCGGCGGCATCTCGAAAAAGAGCATGATCCATAACGGCGCGACGCCGAAGCTCGAGATCGACGCGGAGACCTATGAGGTGCGGGCCGACGGCGAATTGCTGACCTGCGCGCCGGCCGACGTGCTGCCGATGGCGCAGCGATACTTTTTGTTCTAGACACCTTCGTCCTTGGAAACGAAGGAAACGTCCAGTGATTTATGTGATTGCCACGCTACGCGTAAAGCCGGAGAAGCTTTCGAGATTGCTCGACGCCGCGCGAACCGTCATCGCCGCCACCCGCAAGGAAGACGGCTGTATTTTCTACGATCTGCACCAAAGCGTGACCGATCCGGACCAGGTCGTTTTTGTCGAGCGCTGGACCTCGCGCGAGGCGCTGGCGAAACATTTCGAGCAACCGCATATGGCGGTCTGGCGCGCGGCGGGAGCGGAATGCATCCTGGAGCGCAAGGTGGAAATCATCGCGCCGGAACATGTGGAGACGAGGTGATGCATGCTCCGCGTCGTTTCCGTCATCCGTAAAGCCGAGGTCGAAGCGGCCAAGGTCGCGGACCGCGTGGTCCTCGACGCCGATGACCGGCAGCGGCGGCGCATCGTGCTGACCGGCGAGAAGGGTACGCAGGCGCTGCTCGATCTTGAGAAGCCTGTGGCGCTGCGCGACGGCGATGGTTTGTTGCTCGATAACGGGTCGATCATGCAGATCGCTGGGCAGCCGGAGCGCTTGCTGGAGATCGAGCCATCCTCGCCGCGCGACTTCGTGCGCCTGGCCTGGCATCTCGGCAACCGCCATACCGACGTGCAGATTATCGGCGGGCGCATCCGCATCCGATATGACCACGTGCTCGAAGACATGCTGCGCGGACTTGGCGCGAAAGTGACGCCGCTCGACGCGCCCTTCGATCCGGAAGCCGGTGCGCCGCAGGATGAGCATGGGCATGCGCATCATCATGACCACGGCCATGATCATCACGGCCACTCTCATGGGTGACAAGAAGAAAAATCTGCCGCTGGTGAAGGGCCGCAAGGACCGTAAACGCTCTCGGCCGTCATGGCCGGGCGAAACGCGGCTTCGCGCGAAAACCCGGCCATCCACGTCTTCTGTCGCTAGGAAGAAAGACGTGGATGGCACGGAAGTCGGGCTTGTCCGGCTTCCACATGAAAAGTGCGCAAGTCGGGTGGACCCGACTTGCGAGCTCAAGGCCGGGCATGACGAAACAACGAGCGGGGCCGCCCTCTATCGCCTGATGACCTGGCTGTCGCCGTCCTATCCGGTCGGCGCTTTTTCGTACTCAAGCGGCATCGAATGGGCGGTGGAGGCGGGCGACATTACGGACGCGGATTCGTTACGGCGCTGGCTGACAATCATGACCGAAGACGGCGGCGGCTTTTGCGATTGCGTTTTCTTCCGTCACGCGCATCAGGCCGTTGTGGAATCTCAGAATGCCCGGCTGCGCGAGGTCGCGGAATTGTCCGCGGCATTCGCGCCCAGTAAAGAGCGCCATCTGGAGACGACCGCGCAAGGCCGCGCTTTCATCGAGGCGACGCGCGCCGTCTGGCCATGCGAGGCCATGGACCGTCTTGCGGCGGTCTGGGATGGACCGGTGACCTATCCGGTCGCGGTCGGTGTCGCGGCATCGGGCCACGGCATCGCCATCGAGCCCGCCCTGCAGGCTTATTTGCACGCCATGGTGGCGAACTGGATTTCGGCGGGCGTGCGGCTCATTCCGCTCGGGCAGACCGATGGGCAGCGTGTTCTTGCCGCGCTCGAACCGGTCGTCGCCAAAACGATCGCGCGTGCGCTGCGGACGCCGCTCGACCAGGTCGGATCGTCCGCGTTGCGCTCCGATCTCGCCAGCATGCGGCACGAGACGCAATATACGCGGCTGTTCCGGTCGTAAGGAAAAAGAGCGATGAAAAATCCCAACGGTCCATTGCGCGTCGGCGTCGGCGGCCCGGTCGGCTCCGGCAAGACCGCGCTGATGGACTTGCTCTGCAAATCCTTGCGCGACCGCTTCGAGATCGCGGCCATCACCAACGACATCTACACCAAATGGGACGCCGAATATCTGGTACGCTCCGGCGCGCTGGCGGCGGATCGGATCGCGGGCGTCGAGACCGGCGGCTGTCCGCATACGGCCATCCGCGAAGATGCTTCGATCAATCTCGCCGCGGTCGCCGACATGCGGGCGAAATTTCCCGATCTCGATCTGGTGCTGATCGAATCCGGCGGCGACAATCTCGCCGCGACCTTTTCGCCGGAGCTCGCGGATCTGACGATCTATGTCATCGATGTCGCGGCCGGCGACAAAATCCCCTCGAAAGGCGGCCCCGGCATCACACGCTCCGATCTCCTCGTGATCAACAAGATCGATCTTGCGCCCTATGTCGGCGCCTCGCTGGAAGTCATGGAGCGGGATGCGAAAAAGATGCGCGGTCAGCGGCCCTTCGTGATGACCAATCTGCGCGAAGGCAAAGGCGTCGATATCATCGCCAGGTTTATCGAAGAGAAGGGCGGGCTTGGTGCTTAGGATTTCCGCCCGGTGAAATTCGGCTTGCGCTTTTCCATGAAGGCCCGCACGCCTTCGGCATAATCGGGCGACAGCGACGCCGCGCGCTGCAGATCGCGCTCAAGATCGAGTTGAGCGGAAAGATCGCTGGTTTCGGCGGCGTCGAGGGCGCGCTTGATCAGCGAATAGCCGTAGGTCGGCCCCTGCGCGAATTGCGCGCATAGTTTCTCGGCCTCGGCCATCAATTGCGCGTCCTCGACCGCGCGCCAGATCAGGCCCCATTCCTCGGCCTTGGCGGCGGGCAGCGGCTCGGCCAGAAGCGCAAGTCCGCGCGCGCGCGATGGACCCACGAGGCGCGGCAGCATCCAGGTGCCGCCAGAATCCGGCACCAGGCCGACTTTCGCAAAGGACTGGATGAATTTTGCCGACCGCGCCGCAAGCACGATATCGCAGGCGAGTGCGATATTGGCGCCGGCGCCGGCGGCGACGCCATTGACGGCGGCGACAACCGGAAAGGGCAGCGAGCGCAGCCTGCGGACAAGCGGATTGTAAAATTGTTCCAGTGTTCCGCCGAGCACGATCTGTTCGCCCGGTTTCGCCAGCCGGTCGCTCAGATCCTGTCCGGTGCAGAAACCACGGCCCGCCCCTGTCAAAAGCAGTGCACGGCAGGACGCGTCGTTCTCTGCATCATTAAGCGCCACCGCCAATGCGCGATGCATGGCCTCGGTGAAGGCATTCAGACGGTCGGGGCGGTTAAGGATAATGATCCGATAGCCCGGCCGCTGATCCACGAGCACCGGCATTTCTTCCATATCGTCCTCACGTACGCCGGTTTCGGCCCTTTTCGAGGGATGATCTTTCAGGCTAGGTTGTTAGCAGACAAGACCCGGCGTCACGAGCCCGGCGAGCCGCCCCCAGAGCGTGTCCCGTGCCTGATCGGATCGTCTAAAAAAGAAACCGCCCAAGGAGAGATATCCATGCGAAATGTCGTCATTGCCACCGCCGCCGTAGCGGCGCTCGTGCTGGTTGGCCCCGCTGCCGCGCAAGCCCCGATCGTTCTGAAATTCAGCCACGTGGTCGCGCCGGATACCCCGAAGGGCAAGGGCGCGGAGAAGTTCAAGGAACTCGGCGAGAAATACACCAACGGCAAGGTCAAGATCGAGGTCTATCACAACTCGTCGCTCTACAAAGACAAGGAAGAACTCGAAGCCCTGCAGCTCGGCGCGGTGCAGATGCTGGCGCCGTCGAATTCCAAATTCGGTCCGATCGGCGTCAAGGAATTCGAGGTGTACGATCTGCCTTTCATCCTGCCGAACAAGAACGCCGTGCGGCGCGTGAACGACGGCAAGCTCGGTCAGCGGCTGCTGAAGCTGCTTGAGCCGAAAGGAATGATCGGTCTTGCCTATTGGGACAACGGCTTCAAGCTGATGAGCGCCAACAAGCCTCTGCGCGAGCCGGAAGACTTCAAGGGCCTGAAATTCCGCATCCAGTCGTCCAAGGTTCTCGACATGCAGATGCGCGCGCTCGGCGCGCTTCCGCAGATCATGGCCTTCTCGGAAGTCTATCAGGCGCTGCAGACCGGCGTCGTGGACGGACAGGAAAACACGCCGTCCAACATGTACACCCAGAAAATGCACGAAGTGCAGAAATACACCACGCTCTCCGACCACGGCTATATCGGCTATGTGGTCGTCACCAACAAGAAATTCTGGGACGATTTGCCCGCCGACATCCGCACGCAACTCACCAAGGCGATGACGGAAGCGACCAAATATTCCAACGAGATCTCGGAAAAGGAAAATTCCGAGGCGCTCGCGGAGATGAAGAAATCCGGCAAGACCGAATTCATCACGCTGACGGCTGCGCAGAAAACGGCATGGAAAAAGGCCCTGCAGCCGGTTTATGAAGATGCCGCCAAGCGCGTCACCAAGAGCCTGATCGACGAGTTCGAGAAGGAAGTGCAGGGCGCCGCGACAAACTGACGGTGCTCCTGCTGACCGAATCTGAAAGAGGCGGCCCCGGGGTCTGACCCAATTCAAATTGAATCGGGTCAGACCCCGGGTTTTTCGTTTGTCGCGCAATCTTGCGGCGAACCGGTTTCCACTTCGCCGGATTGCGCTCTTGGCCGCCTCTGTTTTTACAGCATGATCGCCATCATGCCGTAGGTGCCGATCTCGCGCAGCGTGCGGCGCAATTGTCCGGCGTCGAGCTCGTCGAACGGCAATTCGACCAAAGCCCCGATCCGCAGTTCAAGCAGCCGGTAGGCTTCCGCCATCGCCGACCGGGCGGCGCGGCCTCGCGCTTGCGCCGGGTCGGACATGCTCCAATGCGCCGATACGGGATGGCCGGGCCAGACCGGGCAGGCTTCGCGGGCCGCGCTGTCGCAGACCGTGATCACGGCGTCCAGCACGGGAGCGCCCGGCCGGGCAAACTCGGTCCAGCTTTTGGAGCGGAATGTCGCGGTCTCGTATCCGAGATCGATCAGCAATTCGATCGCGTCCGGATTGACCTTGCCTGTCGGATGGCTGCCGGCCGAGAAAGCGCGGAAGCGCGGCTTGCCTATCTTGTTGGCAATGGCCTCGGCCAGAATCGATCGCGCCGAGTTTCCGGTACAAAGAAACAGAATGTTGCGGACAGGCAAGGACATGATGCGCCACAGGGATGATGCCTGCGATTATCCCGGCGGAGATGACAGCTGGATGACAGTGAGGCCTGGCAAAAAGCCAAGGGGTGTCCGGAAGGCTTGTCTTGGTCCGTAATAGAGAGCTAGCGCCGGATCATGGCATCGAGCGCCGCAACGCGGACGGTGAGGGGAGAATGCGGAAACAGCCGGCGAAGGACGTTCAGCGCTTCCGCTCCGGTCGACGGGCTCGCCCCGAGCAGCGCTTTTGCCATGCTGCGGGCCAATTCCGACTCGGAGCGGCCGGTCAGGGCCGCGGGCGCCAGCGTGACGTCACCGAACGGATCCGGATCGGAAATTCGAAGGGCCGACTTCATGGCCGGAGCGGGCATCGGATAGCTCCAAGTTTGGCTTTCCGTATAACGCGATCGAAACCACCGGGTTCCGCCACATACGCGAACCAGCAACTCGGCACGCAATCCACGAACAAATGCAACGACAGCGATTCTTTCGAGCAAATCACCCGAGTTGCTGGACGTTCGCCTGACAATTTGGCCTCAACATGGCGCTCGATGGCGGCTCGAGGGACAATTGAAAGTCCTGGCGGGAATTCCCCGCAAGCGGGCCTGCGTCAGGCGACGGCGCTTTCGTCGATCCTCGTTTCGAAGACGTCCGGACGCGTGGCCGAGAAGGAGGCAAGCTCGGTCATGACCATGTCGAGATGTTCCTCCATGGCCTGACCGGCCGCCGCCGGATCGCGGGTGCGTAGCGCGGCGAGGATTCGTTCGTGCTCCGCGATCGTCGAGGCCTGCCGTTCCGGCGTGCACAGAAACAGCCGCATGCGGTCGAGCTTGGCGCGGGCGGCGTAGACGGCGGTCTTGACCCGTTCGAAACCAAGCGCGTCGAGCAGAAGATCGTGCAAGGCCAGATCGAGCGCATGAAACGCGATCCGGTCGTCGGTTTTCATCGCTGCGCGCTGGGCCGCGAGATTGTCCCTGAATGCGTTCAAGAACTTGCCGTCGCTTTGCAAGGCGATGACCCGCACGGCATCGGCTTCAAGCGCGCGCCGGATGAACATCGCTTCGCGGCAATCCGCCAGATTGATCAGGGTCACGCGGGTGCCACGCTGCGGCAGGATCTCGACAAAGCCGTCATCGGCGAGGCGTCCGAGCGCTTCGGACACCGGAAAGCGCGAAACACCGAGCCGTTCGCACAACGCGCTTTTGTCGATCAGCGCGCCCGGCGCGATTTCGAGACGCACGATCGCGTCCCGGACAGCGTCGTGGATGTGCTGCACCGCACCTCCGCGCTTGTCGCGGTTTAGGACGGGAAGGAAGGGATAAAGGCTATTGCGCTCGGGCTCGGTCATAGTAACATGTTAGTTGGAAGGCGAGCCCTGCTCAAGCGGGTCTGCCGCGATAACCCGGCAACAGGGTTACGCAATGACGGGAGGAAAGACCATGTCGAAAAGTCTGCGCCATCTGGCGCTCGGCGCCACGCTGCTGGTCGCCGCTGCGGGCCTGTGCGGCCCTGTTTCCGCACAAACCAAGCTGAAATGGGCCCATGTGTACGAGGTCGCCGAGCCCTATCACACCGAGGCGGTGTGGGCCGGCGAGGAAATCAAGAAGCGCACCAACGGGCGCTACGAAATCCAGGTTTTCCCGGCCTCGCAGCTCGGCAACGAAAACCAGATCAACGAGGCGCTCGGCCTCGGCACCGTGGACATGATCTATACCGGCGTCGGTTTTGCCGGCTCGATCCACAAGCCGCTCGCGATCACCAATGCGCCGTTCGTCCTGCGCGATTTCGATCACTGGAAGAAGTATCGCGACAGCAAGCTGTTCCGCGATATCGCCAAGGGTTACGAGGACAAGACCAAGCACAAAGTGATGACGCTGACCTATTACGGCCAGCGCATGGTCACGGCCAACAAGGAAATCAAGAAACCGGAAGACATGAAGGGCATGAAACTGCGCGTGCCGCCGGCGCCGCTGTATCTCATGTTCACCAAATCCGTTGGCGCCAACGCGACGCCGATCGCGTTCGCGGAAGTCTATCTCGCCTTGCAGCAGAAGACCGTGGACGGCCAGGAAAATCCGCTGCCGACCATCATGGCGAAGAAGTTCTACGAAGTTCAAAGCCACATCATGCTGACCGGCCATATCACCGAGTCGTTGCTGTCGATCGTCGGCTCGCATGTCTGGTCGAAGCTCTCCGACGCCGACAAAAAGGTGTTCGGGGAAGTCTTGTCACAGGCAGCGGCCAAGGCGACCGACGCCATCCGCGCGGCCGAGCAGAAAACCGCCGACGAGTTGCGCAAGCTCGGCAAGACGGTGGTCGACGTCGATCGCGCGGCCTTCCGCAAGGCGGCGATCCCGCTGCATAACGATCCGGCCGCCGGTGGCGGCTGGTCGCAGGCGGAATACGACGCCCTGCAGGCCTTGTAAGACATCTCTCCCTATGGCCGCGGCTTTCCGGAAGGACGCCGCGGCCGATTTTTTGCACGACCAGGCTTTGGATCGGGCAGACTGCGCAAACCGCGGTTCGTTCAGACGTGAGATCGGTGCATGAGCAAGAAACGTAAATCGAAGGCGGCGCCGAAGCGCAAAGGTGCGAAATTTGCCGAAGTCCCCCTGATCGTCGCCAAAGACGAAGAGATCGTCGTCGAGCATCATCCGGAGGACTGGATCGCCATTGTCCTGTTCTGGAGTCTCGCCTTCATCGTGTTTCTGCAATTCTTCACGCGCTACGTCCTCAATGACAGCCTGTCATGGACCGAGGAAATCGCGCGGTACGGATTGATGTGGCTTGTCTTCATCGGCGGCGCGGTCGTGACGCGCAAGAACAGCCACATTGCTGTCGAGCTGTTGTCCAACGTGATGAAGCCCGGGCCGTTGCGGACCCTGCTGCTCGCGTTTGTGGATATCGTAAAGCTCATCTTTATGGGTCTGCTTGCGTATTTCTCGGTGACCATCATCGAGCGCATGCATTTCCAGCGCATGACGGTATTCGAGCTGCCGATGAGCATCGTCTATGGCGGCGTCGGCCTCGGCTGTTTCCTGATGTTCGCGCGCCAGGCCGTGATGACCTGGCAAAACGCGCGCCAGGGCTGGAAGAAGCCGCACGATCCGCTTGCGCAAATCCACGCCGACTGACTTAAGGGCCGAACGATGACCATTCTGCTATTCGTGTTTATCGCGGTTCTGATCGCCGGCGTTCCGGTCTTCATCGCGCTGGCCGGCTCCTCGCTGCTCTATACGCATTTCATCGCCGGGATCCCGGATTTCGTGATCCTGCACCGCATGGCGGGCGGCATCGATTCCTTTCCGCTGCTGGCGGTTCCGTTCTTCATCCTGGCCGGCAACCTGATGAATTCGGCCGGCATCACCAATCGCATCTACAATTTCGCCGCCGCCGCCGCCGGATGGATGCGCGGGGGTCTTGCGCATGTGAACATCATCGGCTCGGTGATTTTCGCCGGCATGTCGGGCACCGCCATCGCCGATGCCGCGGGCCTTGGCACGATCGAAATCAAGGCGATGAAGGATCACGGCTATTCGACGGAATTTTCCGTCGGCGTGACGGCGGCGTCGGCCACGCTCGGCCCGATCATACCGCCGTCGCTGCCGTTCGTGATCTACGGCATGATGGCGAATGTCTCGATCGGCGCGCTGTTTCTCGGCGGGATTATTCCCGGCGCGGTGATGACCATCTTCATGATGCTGTACGTCACTTATTGCGCGCGCAAATACAATATGGGCCGCGATCAGGCCTTCAACTGGAGCGTTCTTGGGCTGACATTCGTCGCCGCCTTGCCGGCGCTGATGACGCCGGCGCTCATTGTCGGCGGCATGACTTTCGGCTGGTTCACGCCGACGGAAGCCGCCATCGCGGCCTGCGCCTGGGCCTTGATCCTCGGCGTCTTTCTCTATCGCTCGATGTCGCTCAAGCAATTCTACAAGGTGACGCTCGACACCATCGAAACCACCGCGGGCGTTCTCCTGATCGTCGGCGCGGCGTCCCTGTTCGGCTGGGTGCTGACGACCACGCAGGTGACCGAGCGCGCGACCGAAGCGCTGCTGTCGCTGACAGATAATCGTTACATCATTCTGCTGCTCGCCAACCTGTTGCTTCTGTTCGTCGGCTGCTTTCTCGAGCCGATCGCCTCGATCAGCATCCTGGTTCCGGTCCTGATGCCGGTGGTCCTGAAAGTCGGCATCGACCCCGTGCATTTCGGCGTTGTGATGACGCTTAATCTCATGATCGGGTTGCTGCATCCGCCGCTCGGGATGGTCTTGTTCGTGCTGTCCAGGATCGCCAAGTTGTCGATCGAGAGAACGACCATGGCGATCCTGCCGTGGCTGTTGCCGTTGTTGGCGTCGCTGATCGCGATTACGCTGATCCCCGAGATCACGCTGTGGCTGCCGCGCCTGGTAGGACTCGTGAAATGACCGAACCACGCAATATCAGGCTTTCCCCCGACGACAACATCGTGGTCGCCGTCGATCAGATCGGGCAGGGCGTCGCGGCCGCCGGCGTGACCGCGCGGGAGCGAATTCCGCGCGGACACAAGATGGCGGTGGTTGCAATCGCGAAAGACGGGCCGGTGCGGAAGTTCGGCCAGATCATCGGATTTGCGTCGAAGGACGTGATGCCGGGCGACTGGCTGCACGAGCACAACGTCACGATGCACGATTTCGCGCGCGACTATCACTTCGCGGAAGGCGCCAAGAACGACGAAATCCTGCCGCCGGAATTGCGCGCGACGTTTGAAGGCTACAAGCGGCCGAACGGAAAGACCGGAACGCGCAATTACATCGGAATTCTCACCTCGGTGAATTGCTCGGCCACGGTCGCCAAATTCATCGCAGAGGCCGTCAATCGGTCTGA
>CAMDXM010000052.1 GCA_945878025.1 Pseudorhodoplanes sinuspersici
CCCGGATTGAAGCGCCGCCATATGACGATTCCGCTCTGGCGCGTGCTCTCGGCGCTCGCCCATCGCGGCGAGATGCGGCAGGTGGATTTGGCCGGCGCGACCAGCCTCGATCCGCCGGCGATCTCGCGTCTGATTTCGCACGCCGCGCGGCGCGGCCTCGTGACACGGATGCGCTCGGACACCAGCAACCGGGAAGTGTCGGTCCGTCTCACAAAGGCCGGCAAGGACATGGTGGAGCAGGTCGTCCCGCTGATGGTCGCGGACGAGAATGTCGTGCTCGCCGGGCTTTCGAAGGCCGAACTCGCGACCCTCAAGAAGATCCTGCGGCGCATGTACGACAATATTGCCGGCCGCGAGCCGTCCGGCCCGCAGGTCCAGCCGAAGCCGCCGGCCCGGCCAGCCAAGCGTCGCTGACCTGCGTCCTCAGGCGACCGCGATGGCGACGATGGCGGCCGAGAGCGCGAGATAGCCCGCCGTCATCCTGATCGAATCGAGCTGGTCGGCGAGGCCGACGAGCCAGAGAATGCAGGCCGCGGCGAGGGCCGCGATTTTCCACCACGAATTCAGATAACGCATCGAAACACCTGTCCGTTGGCGGCGGTCCGCCCAGGCCGCCGCTTGCACCGAAGTCCCCTGGAAGCCGGTCCTTCGCCTTAAAACATGCAAATTCTGTGCAATGTGCGGACGATGTATGGCCGGCTGAAACGAAAAAGCCCCCACCTTGCGGCGGGGGCCATTATTCGGTCGAAACCGGTAAACGGACGGCTTCAGCGCCCTCGATAGGGCTGGCATTGTCCGTCCTGGACGGTCCAGCCTTTCGGACAGCAAATCCGGCGGCCATAGACGTTGTAGCAATCCTGGGCCCGGTTGGTTTGTGGGCCGAAATCGCCCGGACGGCCGCCGCCGCCATAGCCTCGGCGATATTGACCGCCACCGCCGCCATAATAGTCCGTTGGGGGTGGGGGCGGAGCCTCTTCGTAATAACCGCCACCGTGACCACCCCGGTAGCCGCCGCCGCCACCACCGCCACATGGCACGGCTGCACCATATGCGCCCGGGTGATAATGCATCATCTCGCCGGAATGGGTGTTTCCAAATTGGCAACCGGCGTGAACCTGGTGCGCCTGGGCGCCGGATGCGTAGAGCAGCGCTGCGCCTAACGACAGCAGCACAAGTCGTAACATCGATTCTCTCCTCAACTGGCCCCCGCCGCGGTCGAATATGCCGAGTCGACAATGAACCGCGGCACAACGGCAATTGAAATTTTGGACATGTGGCAAGCTGACGTCACTTGAACGGCAAAGGCCGCCTCTCAAGGCGGCCTTTGGTCGTTGAGCGTCGATCTCAGTATCCCCGGTAGGGCTGACACCGGCCGTCCTGAACGGTCCAGCCCTTCGGGCAGCAGATCCGGCGGCCATAGACGTTGTAGCAATCCTGCCCGTAATTGGTTTGCGGGCCGTAATCGCCCCGCCGCGGCGCGCGGTAATAGGGCGCCGGAGGCGGGGGCTCGTAATAACCGCCGCCGCCACCGCAGGGCAGGGCCGAACCATAGCCGCCGGGATGATAGTGCGGCCCGTTGCCCAACCGGCTAGGACCGACCGCACAGCCGGAATGATAGCCGTGCGCCTGCGCGGCGGACACGTAGAGAAGCGCTGCGGCCAACGTCAGCAGCACAAGTCGCAACATTTGATTCTCTCCGATATCGCCCCCGTTCATCAATATGGCCCGGCGCGAATGAACGGCGGCAGAACGGGAATTGGGGCGCCGCCTCAGCTGAGGATCATTTGGGACCGATAGTCGCCAGGGAGTCCATCGAAACGTCCACCAAAATGAATGTAGCCCCCAATTTTCGAGCGGCAGGGGCGCGCGGCTTTCTTGTGCGGCCGGGTGTGACCAAGAGCCGGTGGAAGTGAGGCCCGCTTCATTTCCCGAAAAATAATTGCCTTAAAAACCGGGGATTTCCTTAGGAATTGAAAAGAACAGATTGCGAACAGAGAACAAATAGTGTACATTCATTTTCATCAAGGGTCGGGCGAAAGGACGCGGCGAGAGCCTTGCGTTGAACGGCGCCCGAATCGGTGGTCATAAGGAGCGGCACATGGCGGCGCAGTCGGCTTTGCGTTTGGTTGAAGGTTCCTCAATGGACAAGTCGAAAGCTCTGGATGCCGCGCTCTCCCAGATCGAGCGTGCATTCGGCAAGGGCTCGATCATGCGGCTGGGCAAGACCAACCGCTCGATGGATATCGAAACCGTGTCCACCGGCTCGCTCGGCCTCGATGTCGCGCTCGGCGTCGGCGGCTTGCCGCGCGGGCGGGTGGTGGAGATTTACGGGCCGGAATCCTCCGGCAAGACCACGCTCGCGCTCCACACCATCGCGGAAGCGCAGAAGACCGGCGGCATTTGCGCCTTCGTGGACGCCGAACACGCGCTCGATCCGATTTACGCCCGCAAGCTCGGGGTGAATGTCGATGAACTCCTGATTTCGCAGCCGGATGCTGGCGAGCAGGCGCTTGAAATCACCGACACGCTGGTGCGCTCCGGCGCGATCGACATCGTGGTCGTCGATTCGGTGGCGGCGCTGGTTCCACGCGCCGAACTCGAAGGCGAAATGGGCGATTCCCTGCCCGGCCTGCAGGCGCGGCTGATGAGCCAGGCGCTGCGCAAGCTCACCGCCTCGATCAACAAGTCCAAGACCATGGTGAACTTCATCAACCAGATCCGGATGAAGATCGGGGTGATGTACGGTTCGCCGGAAACCACGACCGGCGGCAATGCGCTCAAATTCTACGCCTCCGTGCGTCTCGACATCCGCCGCATCGGCGCGATCAAGGAGAAGGAGCAGGTGATCGGCAACCAGACGCGGGTCAAGGTGGTGAAGAACAAGCTCGCGCCGCCGTTCAAGCAGGTCGAGTTCGACATCATGTATGGCGAGGGCGTGTCGAAGACCGGCGAGCTTGTCGATCTCGGCGTCAAGGCCGGCGTGGTCGAGAAATCGGGCTCCTGGTTCTCCTTCGACAGCCAGCGCATCGGGCAGGGCCGCGAGAATGCAAAAGCCTTCCTGAAAGCCAATCCGGATGTGGCGGCGCGGATCGAGGCCGCGGTCCGGCAGAATTCCGGAGTGCTGGCCGAGAAGATCATGGAAGGCGATCCTGAGCCGGATGCCGAAGGCGAGGCTGCGGCCGAGGAGTGATCGATTTTGAAGAGGTGGCGTTGGCAAGTGCCGTGTGAGAGTGGCGCTTCCATGTGTGTAGCGTGGCGTGTGTGGCGTATCGTTGTGTAGCGTATCTGCGTAGCGTTGTGAGTTCCTGAACCCCCCGGGGCCTTGGCCCCGGGGTTCTTATTTTTCCGGACCGGCTTAAGCGAGAAGCCGGCTCGCGGGCCCGATCGGACGGCCGGCGCGGGCCTAAATGCCTGCGACAGCGGCTTTTCTGGACAGCCTTGCCCCCCGCCGCTACAAGCCTTTTCGCTCAAGCGCAGTCCGGGGTGGAAGCCGGTTCGCCGCCAGATCGCGCGCCGAGCGAAGGAAAATCCGGCCCCGCTGGCGCGTCTGCCGCCGCGGGCCGCACGAGCGGGACTGAAAGCTTAGACATGAGCGGCGTCAACGAAATCCGCGCGGGCTTCATCGACTTTTTCGCGCGCAACGGCCATGAGGCCGTTGCGTCCTCGCCGCTTGTGCCGCGCAACGATCCGACCTTGATGTTCACCAATGCCGGCATGGTGCAGTTCAAGAATGTCTTCACCGGCCTCGAAAAGCGCCCCTATCAGCGCGCGGCGACAGCGCAGAAATGCGTGCGGGCGGGCGGCAAGCATAACGACCTCGACAATGTCGGCTATACCGCGCGCCATCACACCTTCTTTGAGATGCTCGGCAATTTCTCCTTCGGCGATTATTTCAAGGACCGCGCGATCGAGCTTGCCTGGGATCTGGTGACCAGGGATTTCGGCCTGCCGAAAGACCGCCTGATGGTCACGGTCTATATCGACGACGATCAGGCTTTCAATCTCTGGAAGAAGATCGCGGGCCTGCCGGAGTCCAGGATCGTGCGCATCGCCGGCGCCGACAATTTCTGGGCGATGGGCGATACCGGCCCGTGCGGGCCGTGCTCGGAAATCTTCTACGACCACGGCGACAAGATTCCCGGCGGCCCGCCCGGCAGCGCGGATGCCGAGGGCGACCGCTTCATCGAGATCTGGAATCTCGTGTTCATGCAATACGAGCAACTGGCGGGCGGCAAGCGCGTCGATCTGCCCAAGCCCTCGATCGACACCGGCATGGGTCTCGAACGCATCGCGGCCGTGATGCAGGGCACGCACGACAATTACGGCATCGATCTGTTCCGCGCGATTATCGGCGCCATTGCCGAACTGACCAAGGTGTCGGCCGACGGCCCGCAAAAGGGGTCGCACCGGGTGATCGCGGATCATCTGCGCGCGTCGTCTTTTCTCATCGCGGACGGCGTGCTGCCGTCGAATGAGGGCCGCGGCTATGTGCTCCGCCGCATCATGCGGCGCGGCATGCGCCATGCCGAATTGCTCGGCGCGAAGGAGCCTCTGATGTGGAAGCTCGTTCCGGTGCTGGCGCAGCAGATGGGGCAGGCCTATCCCGAGCTCGTGCGCGCGCAGGCGCTGATCACCGAGACGCTGAAGCTCGAAGAGACGCGGTTCCGCCAGACGCTCGTGCGCGGGCTGTCGATCCTCGACGAAGCGAGCCGGTCGCTGAAGAAAGGCGACATGTTCGACGGCGAGACCGCGTTCACGCTCTACGACACCTATGGCTTCCCGCTTGACTTGACGCAGGATGCGCTGAAGGCGCGCGGCATCTCGGTCGATCAGGCTTCCTTCACGGACGCCATGGAGCGCCAGCGCGCGAAAGCGCGCGCGTCCTGGTCGGGCTCCGGCGATGCAGCGACCGAAGCGGTCTGGTTCGGTTTGCGCGAGAAGGCGGGCGCGACCGAATTTCTCGGCTATGAAACCGAAACCGCCGAAGGCGTGGTCAAGGCGCTGGTGCGCGACGGTAAATCCGTCGATGCGCTCAAGAAGGGCGAGACCGGTGCGGTCGTGCTCAACCAGACGCCGTTCTATGGCGAATCCGGCGGCCAGGTCGGCGACACCGGCCTCATGACCGCCGATGGCGTGCGCTTTCGCGTCGCCGATACGCAAAAGAAAGCGGGCGACCTGTTCGTGCATATCGGCACGGTCGAAGAAGGAACGCTTAAAGCCGGCACGCCGCTGCAGCTTGACGTGGATCACGCGCGCCGCACGGCGATCCGCTCCAACCATTCCGCCACGCATCTCCTGCACGAGGCGTTGCGCCAGGTGCTCGGCGAGCATGTGGCGCAAAAGGGTTCGCTGGTCGCGCCCGACCGCCTCCGTTTCGACTTCTCGCATCCAAAGCCCATGTCCGCTGAAGAGATCGAGAAGGTCGAGGACATCGCCAACGATTTCGTGCTGCAGAATTCGCAAGTTACGACGCGCCTGATGGCGCTCGATGACGCGCGGGCGTCCGGCGCGCGCGCCTTGTTCGGAGAGAAATACGGCGACGAGGTGCGCGTGGTCGCGATGGGTCAAATCTCTTCTGATAAAGCCGGCGGCAACGCGCTCGGCTGGTCGATCGAATTATGCGGCGGCACGCATGTCAGGCGCACCGGCGATATCGGGTTGATTTCGGGCGTCACCGACAGCGCGGTCGCCGCCGGCGTGCGCCGGCTCGAGGCGTTCACGGGCCAAGCCGCGCGCAAGCACGCCAACGCCGTCGCGCAGGTTGCCAACGCGACCGCGAGCGATCTCCTGCGCGTCACCGTGCCGGATATGCCGGCGCGCGTGTCGCAATTGCTGGACGAACGCAAGCGGCTGGAGCGCGAGCTTGCCGATGCGAAGAAGAAACTCGCCATGGGCGGCGGCGCCGCGAAATCCGGCGATGACGGCGTGCGCGCGGTCGGCAACGTCAAGCTGCTGGCCCGCCTGGTCGAAGGCATCGACCTGAAGGATCTGCGAAGCCTCGCCGACGAGGGCAAGAAGCAGATCGGATCGGGCATCGTCGCCATCGTCGGCAGGACCGACGACGGCAAGGCCGGCATCGTGGTAGGCGTCACGCCCGATCTCACCAAGCGTTTTTCGGCCGTCGACCTCGTGCGCGCGGGCGCGGAAGCGCTCGGCGGCAAGGGCGGCGGCGGCCGCCCCGACATGGCGCAAGCCGGCGGACCGGACGGCGCCAAGGCGGACGCCGCGCTCGCGGCCATCGAAGCCGCGCTCGGGGGTAATCCGTCATCCTGAGCTGCGCGGCCAACCGGTCCGCGCGAAGCGCGATCGGCGGTAAAATTCGCCGCGCCTCGAAGGGTGACGGAGAACAGGGGACGCGTCCGTGCTGCATGCCGAGGGCTTAGGGGCATTGCTGACATTTCTGGTTGCTGCGGGCATCGTGGTGCCGCTGCTGCATCGCCTGCATGTCGGAACTGTGCTCGGCTTCCTGCTGGTGGGCCTGGCGCTCGGGCCGTTCGGGCTCGGCGCGCTGGCGGCGCAATTCCCCTGGATTCACTACATCACCTTCGACGATCCAAAGCGTGCCGAGCCGCTCGCCGAGCTCGGAATCATCTTTCTTCTATTCCTGCTCGGCCTCGAATTGTCGCTGCAGCGGTTGTGGCAATTGCGGCGCTACGTGCTGGGCGTCGGACTTGTGCAGGTGGTCGCGTCGGCGCTTGCCATCGGCATGATCGTGCGCTGGAGCGGCGTCAAGCCGCCCGCGGGCATCGTGCTTGGCCTTTGCCTTGCCTTGTCCTCCACCGCGATTGTGATGCAGCTCCTTATCGACCAGCATCGCGCGGCGGCGCCAACCGGCCGCGTCGCGCTGTCGGTTCTGTTGTTCCAGGATCTGATGGTGGTGCCGATCCTGTTCGTTGTCGGCATCCTCAACGAACGCAATGGCGGCGAGAGATCGCTGGTCGATCTGCTCGCCCCCTTCGCGCAGGCGCTCGCCATCGTCGTCATCATCATGGTGGTCGGAAAATACGTGGTCTCGCCGATGATGCGCTCCGCCGCGCGCACCGGCAGCCGCGAACTCATCATGGCCATTACACTTGTCATTGTGGTCGGGATTTCGGCCGCCACCGGCGCATCGGGATTGTCGGTCGCGCTCGGCGCCTTCATTGCGGGAATTCTGCTCGGCGAAAGCGAATACCGCCACCAGATCGAGGTCGATCTCGAGCCGTTCAAGGGTCTGTTGCTGGGCATCTTCTTCGTGACCGTCGGCATGTCCGTCGATCTCAAGGCGGTCTGGACGCATGCGCACTGGATCGCGCTCGCGCTCGCCGGACTGATCGTCGTCAAGGCGACGATCCTCTATGTCGCCGCGCGAATATTTTTCGTGGCCCGCCCTGTCGCCGCCGAGGTCGCGCTGCTGCTGGCGCAAGCCGGCGAATTCGCTTTCATCGTCATCGGTCTTGCGCGCGGCGACAATCTCCTGTCGCAGGACGTGGCGACCGGCGCGATCGCGGTCGCCGGCCTCAGCATGATGGTCACGCCGTTGCTCGCGATCCTCGCCCGGCATGCGTCCGAGCGTCTCGAACCGCACGACGACGACCTCGATATTTCCGATGCGGAGATCGCCGAGTTGCGCGACCACGTGCTGATCGGCGGCTTTGGCCGGGTCGGGCAGATGATCGCGCGCGTGCTCGACAGCGAGAACGTGCCCTGGATCGCATTCGACACCAATGGCGCGCTGGTCGGCGAGCAGCGCGAAGCCGGACACATGGTCTATTTCGGCGACGCCAGCCGCCGGGAATTCCTCGATCGGGCCGGCATCAAGCACGCGCGCGCGTTCATCGTGACGCTCAATGGCGCCGAGGCGACCGAACGCATGGTCGAGGAAATTCTGAAAATCCGCCCCAAGGCGCGCGTGCTGGCGCGCGCGCGTGACGCGACCCACGCCATCCGCCTGACCGGGATGGGCGCCGTCAGCGTGATCCCGGAAACGACCGAAGCGAGCCTGCAGCTCGCCGGGCGTCTGCTCGAAGCGCTCGATTTTCCGGAGGACGTCGCGATCCAGCGCGTCGCTGACATTCGCGCGGAGGAACTCGCGCGCATCAAGCGGCCGGCGAACAAGACGAAGGCGGAGTAATTGGGCAATCGGTGTTTTCTCCCTCCCCCTGAAAGGGGGAGGGAGGCGAGCTGCGTTAGCAGCGAGCCGGGTGCGGGACTGCTCGCCGAGAAGTGACCCCACCCCACCCCACCCCGCCCGCGCTCGCTTCGTTTGCGCGGCCGAGCCTCCCCTTTCAGGGGAGGGAGAAGAAAGGAGGCGCGCGGACGGCTCGCTGTTACGCCGCCATCGCTTTTTTCAGGTTCTCGTCGATCTTGTCGAGGAAGCCGCTGGTCGAAAGCCACTTCTGGTCGGCGCCGATCAGCAGCGCGAGATCCTTGGTCATGAAGCCCGATTCGACGGTGTCGACGCAGACCTTCTCCAGTGTGCCGGAGAATTTCGCGAGCGCGGCATTGTTGTCGAGCTTGGCGCGGTGCGCGAGGCCGCGCGTCCAGGCGAAGATTGAGGCGATGGAATTGGTCGAGGTTTCCTTGCCCTTTTGATGCTCGCGGTAATGGCGCGTCACCGTGCCATGCGCGGCTTCGGCTTCCATCGTCTTGCCGTCCGGCGTCAGCAGCACCGATGTCATCAACCCGAGCGAGCCGAAGCCCTGCGCCACGGTGTCGGATTGCACGTCGCCGTCGTAGTTTTTGCAGGCCCAGACATAGCCGCCCGACCATTTCAGCGCGGAGGCGACCATGTCGTCGATCAGCCGGTGCTCGTAGATGATCTTCTTCTTCTCGTATTCGGCTTTGAATTCCGCGTCGAAAATCTGCTGGAACAGCTCCATGAAGCGCCCGTCATATTGCTTCAGGATCGTGTTCTTGGTCGAGAGATAAACGGAATAGCCGCGGTTCAATCCGTAATTGAGCGAGGCGCGGGCGAAGTCGCGGATCGAGTCGTCGAGGTTGTACATCGCCATGACCACGCCGGAGCCCGGCGCCTTGAACACTTCACGATCGATCACCTTGCCGTCGTCGCCAACGAACTTGAGCGAGAGCGTGCCCGCGCTCGGAAATTTGAAATCGGTGGCGCGATACTGGTCGCCATAGGCGTGGCGGCCGATGACGATCGGCTTGGTCCAGCCCGGCACGAGGCGCGGCACGTTCTTGCAGATGATCGGTTCGCGGAAGATGGTGCCCCCCAGGATGTTGCGGATGGTGCCGTTCGGCGACCGCCACATTTCCTTCAGGCCGAATTCCTTCACGCGGCCTTCGTCCGGAGTGATGGTCGCGCATTTGACGGCGCAACCCACCTTCTTTGTCATTTCAGCGGCGTCGATGGTGACCTGATCGTTGGTCTTGTCGCGGTATTCGACGCCCAGGTCGTAATAAAGAAGCTGCACATCCAGATAGGGGTGAATGAGCTTGTCCTTGATGAGTTGCCAGATGATCCGCGTCATCTCATCGCCGTCCATTTCGACGACCGGATTCGCAACCTTGATTTTGGCCATAGCGGGAACGTCCTGCTCTCTGGAAGTGTCTGGAAATGGGAAAGGAAAAAGAGTCCCTAAACTTGCGCGCGGTCGCTATAGCATCCACCATGGGCGCGCGGAAGCCGACTAACGGGGGAGCCCCCCGGGAGGCGGCGGCCGCCGTATTTATGCGAGTTTGGCGGCCCCTTGTAGGGCTGCTTTTTGGAGTGGTTTGACCCCTGATGCCTAATTTTCACCCTGCGTTGGGGTTTTACGATCGCTTCCGGCGCGCCCTTCGGCGCAAAATGCTCGAGCCCGTGATGCTCGGAATCCGCTCGTTCCGGGAGACGATCCTGAACGCGCTCGCCGACCGCAAGCACCTTGTCTATTGCCAGTTGCCGGAAGGCAATTTTTTCGTCGATCCGTCCGACCGCGTGATCGGCTCCTCGCTGATGTGGCAAGGACGCTGGCAATGGGACGAGATCGACGAGGCGGT
Source organism: Pseudorhodoplanes sinuspersici (assembly GCA_945878025.1). Taxonomy (GTDB): domain Bacteria; phylum Pseudomonadota; class Alphaproteobacteria; order Rhizobiales; family Xanthobacteraceae; genus Pseudorhodoplanes; species Pseudorhodoplanes sinuspersici_B. The sequence goes on from CAMDXM010000052.1 coordinate 9,982, forward strand.
GCGGGTGCTCACAGCCGCCGGCCGGCTGAAGGACGACAGCGTGTTCGTCGATGTCGGCGCCAATATCGGGACCCAGACCGTGCACGCGTTGCGCGCGGGTCCGTTCTCGCGCGCGGTCGCCTTCGAGCCCGAAACGCGAAACGCCAAATTGCTCAACATGAACCTCGCGGCCAACGGGATGACCGCGCGTGTCACCGTCTTTGCGAAAGCGGCGGGCGCGGTGGACGGCGAGGCGGTCCTTTACCTGCATCCGCGCAACAAGGGCGCGCATGCGATCGATACGCGGCCGTCGCCGGACACCACGAAGAGCGTCGTCGTTCCGGTCACGCGGCTCGACACCGCCTTGCGCGCGCTGCAGATGCGGATCGAGGAGATCGGGCTGATCTGGATCGACGTGGAGGGCGCCGAATCCGAGGCGGTCGCGGGCCTCGGCGACCTTGTCGGCAAAATCCCGCTCGCGATCGAATACGCGCCGGAGCGCCTGCGCAGCAGCAACGCGGAGCTGCGCAAAATTCTGCAGAAGCATTATCCGAGGATGCACCGCCTCGGATCGGAGAGCCGCGGGGAAGAGCCGATCGGCAATCTCGCAAGCCTCTCCGGCATGACCGACATCCTGTTCTATTGAGCGGTCCATGCCGGGCGCTGGCACCGACAAAACCAAGAACTGGATCGTCGCGCCGGGGCCCGTGATCGTGCTGGTCGAGCCGCAGCTCGGCGAGAATATCGGCGCCGCCGCGCGCGCCATGGCCAATTTCGGGTTATCGCGGCTGCGCCTGGTCAAGCCGGTACAGGGCTGGCCGAATCCGAAAGCCGCGATGATGGCGGCCGGCGCCGACCGCGTTCTCGACGCCGTGACGCTGCACGACAGCGTGGAAGATGCGATCGCCGATTGCGCCTTCGTCGCCGCCGCGACGGCGCGGGGGCATTATCAGGCGAAACCGGTCGCGGGTCCCGATGAAGCCGCCGGCATGCTGGCGCCGCGCGTGGCAAACGGCGAGACGGTCGCCATCCTGTTCGGGCGCGAACGCAACGGCCTCGAAAACCACGAAGTCGGCCTTGCCGACCTGATCGTGACCTTGCCGGTCAACCCGGCTTTCGCTTCGCTCAATCTCGCGCAGGCGGTCGTGATCGTCGCCTATGAATGGTTCAAGCTGACCGGCAGCGGATTGCCATTTGCGGAAGAGGAACGCTCGCCGCCCGCGCGCAAGGAGCAATTGCTGTCGTTTTTCGAAACGCTCGAGGCCGAGCTTGAGCGGATCGAGTATTTCCGCCCGGCGGAAAAGCGCGGCACCATGGTCGTCAATATGCGGAATATCTTCAATCGCATGGCGCCGACGCAGCAGGATATCCGCACCTTGCACGGCGTCATCATGGCGATCGCCGAAGGGCGCAAGGGCCCGGCGCGCGGCGGCGTGCTCGACGGCACGCAGGCCGAAATGCTGCGCGCTCTGCTTGCGCAAGACAAGGTCGGCAGGACGCCCGATCTCCCTCGCACCACGCATGGACCGATGCGCGGCCTCGCGCGGCTTCTGCGGCGCAACCCGACCGACGCCGAACGCCTCCTCTGGACCCGGATGACGAACGACAAGCGTTTTGCGGCGGCGGGCTTCAAGCGCCAGACGCCGGTCGGCCGCCATGTCGCGGATTTCGTCTCGTTTCCGCTGCGCATCGTGATCGATCTCGTGCCCGCGGATGAAGGCGCCGACGCGGCCAAGGCGCGCGCCGCGCGCCGTGTGTGGCTCGCCGAGCGCGATTATCGCGTTATCGATGTGAAGGCCGCCGATGTGGAGCGCGACGTTGCAGGCGTGCTGGACCGGATTGTGCAAGAGGCGGGAGTCTAGAATTTCCTCGGTCGTGGCTGCAGCCGTGTCCCGGATGCGGTGCAGCGTGCAACGGTGCACCGCTGATCCGGGACGGTTTCGAACACCGATGTCCGTAACGGTCCCGGGTCAGCAGCGCGTCATTTCATGCCGCGCTTGCGCCCGGGACACGGAGACCTCAAATCGGCGGCAGCGTGGATTTGCCCGTTGTCGCGGATTTATGGTCAAGGCCGAGCGCCTTGAGTTGCGCGGTTGCGCCGGCGCGCAAATAGGCGAGGTCGCCGCCGACGGCAATGAAACGGAAGCCGCGTTTGGCGGCGGCGAGAGCGATCTCGGCGTTGGCGCAATAGATGCCGGAGATTTTCTTGTGCGTCTTCGCGGCGTCGAGGATGACATCGAGCGCCTTCTCGACGTCCTTCGAAAACGGATCGAGCACCGCGCCGTTGCTGAGCGCGATGGAAAGATCGAACGGGCCGACGAACAGGCCATCGATGCCGTCCGTCGCGGCGATCGTTCCGACATTCTCCACCGCCTCGCGCGTCTCGATCATGGCGAGCGCGAGCGTCATGCCGTTGGCGTCGCGAAAATAATCCTTGAGATCCGCGATGCCGGACAAGGCCGCGGCGCGCGCCGGTCCCCAGCTTCGTTCTCCGACCGGGGGATATTTCATGGCGCCGACAAAGCGGCGCGCATGTTCGGCCGTATTGATCATCGGCGCGATCACGGCCTCGGCGCCGAAATCGAGCGCGCGGCTGGCGGACGGATTGTCGTTGAGCGGCACGCGCACCACCGGCGACGCGCCGGCATGACGCACCGAGGCGATGCCCTGCGCGGTCGTGGCGATGTCGTACATCCCGTGCTGCTGGTCGAGCACGATCGCGGTGAAGCCTTCGCGCGCGATCGCCTCGGCGACGATCGGCGATGCGAGCGCGCACCAGGCGATATACACGGTCTCGCCCGCGCGCAGGCGGCGGGCGAGGGGAAAGCCTGTGGCGCTCATCGTTCGTCCGCTTGCGTTATTTGCCGGTCTGGATCTGGGCGACGGCCTGGGCCAGAAATTCGCTCAACTTTTTGACAACATCGGCTTCGGTCACGCCCTTCGATGTCAGATCGGCCACGACCTTGCGGACCACGTCGTTATCGCCGGCTTCCTCGAAATCGGCGAGTACGACGTCCTTGGCATAGGCGTCCGCATCCGCGCCGGTCTTGCCGAGTTCGGCCGCGGCCCAGAGCCCGAGCAGCTTGTTGCGGCGCGCATAGGCCTTGAATTTCAGTTCCTCGTCATGCGCGAACTTCTTTTCGAAGCCTTCCTCGCGCTTGTCGAATGTGGTCATGCCGTTTTCTCGCCTCGTGGTGAAATTGTGTCAGGTCCTGGACCTTGCGCGGACTCGCGCGGTGCGCCTTGCATATCGGGCGAAAGGGGTCAAGGCAACCGGGTGGCGGCAATCTGCGACATTCAGGAAGCGGTGGATGAAATCCCCGTGCGCCGATTGTGCTGACCAGCCCGATCCGCTAGCTTGCGGGACATACGGGCGTGCAACTGCGTAAAGTTCGAGTTGCTTCTTCCGTTTCCGCCGCGGATGAATAGAGAAACAGCAACCGGAACCCCGGCAATCATGGATTTTCACAAACCACGGTACACAACGATGAGCCGCCGCCGCCGAATCTACGAAGGAAAGGCGAAAATCCTTTACGAAGGACCTGAGCCCGGAACGCTGATCCAGCATTTCAAGGATGACGCGACCGCGTTCAACGCCAAGAAGCACGAAGTGATCGAAGGCAAGGGCGTGCTCAACAACCGGATCTCGGAATACGTGTTCCAGAATCTGAACGACATCGGCGTGCCGACGCATTTCATCCGCCGGCTGAACATGCGCGAGCAGCTGATCCGCGAGGTGGAGATCATCCCGCTTGAGATCGTTGTACGCAATGTGGCGGCGGGTTCGCTCGCGACGCGGCTTGGCATCGAGGAGGGCACGCAATTGCCCCGTTCGATCCTCGAATTCTACTACAAAAACGACCAGCTCAACGATCCGATGGTCTCGGAAGAGCACATCACTGCTTTCGGCTGGGCGACGCCGCAGGAGATCGACGACATGATGGCGCTCGCCATCCGGGTCAACGATTTCCTCTCGGGCCTGTTCCTCGGGGTCGGCATCCGTCTGGTCGATTTCAAGATGGAATGCGGGCGGCTGTGGGAAAACGAGATGATGCGCATCGTGGTCGCCGACGAGATTTCGCCGGATTCCTGCAGACTCTGGGACATCAAATCGAACGAGAAGCTGGATAAAGACCGCTTCCGCCGCGACATGGGCGGCCTCGTGGAAGCCTATACCGAAGTGGCCAAGCGCCTTGGCATCATGAACGAGGGCGAGCCGCCGCGCGGCACCGGCCCGGTTCTTGTGAAGGGCTGATCTTTGGGCGGGTCTCAACATTGAGGCCCGCGCCATTCGATGCTACGCGGGGGCTTAAAGAGCCCCCGTTTGCATTTGGCGATTCGACCAATGAAAGCCCGCATCACTGTCACCCTTAAAAACGGCATCCTCGATCCGCAAGGCAAGGCGATTGAGGGCGCGCTGAAATCGCTCGGCGTCGCGGGTGTCGCAAGCGTGCGGCAGGGCAAGGTGTTCGACATCGAGATCGAGGGCGGCGACAAGGCCAAGGCGGAAGCGGCGCTCAAGAGCGCGGCCGAAAAGCTCCTCGCCAACACCGTGATCGAGAATTTCCGCATTGAGGTGATCGGATGAGCTTCTTCTTTCCCTCTCCCCTTGAGGGAGAGGGTGGCGAGCGACGCGAGCCGGGTGAGGGGTTCTTGCATCAACTGCAGAATTGTAACCCCTCACCCGGTCCTCATGTCGCAAGCGACATTCGGACCACCCTCTCCCAAAGGGAGAGGGAAGAACGTATATCGAGCCCATGAAATCCGCCGTCCTCGTCTTCCCCGGCATCAATCGCGAGCGCGACATGGCGCGCACGCTCAAGCTTGTGTCGGGGGTCGAACCGGCCATGGTCTGGCATGCCGACACGCAATTGCCGGCCGGAACCGACCTTGTGGTGGTGCCGGGTGGATTTTCCTACGGCGACTATCTGCGTTGCGGCGCGATCGCGGCGCGCGCGCCGATCATGGATGCAGTGCGTGCATACGCTGCCAAGGGCGGCCTGGTGCTGGGGGTCTGCAATGGGTTCCAGATCCTGTGCGAGTCGGGGCTGCTGCCGGGCGTGCTGATGCGCAACGCCAAGCTGAAATTCATCTGCCGCGATGTTTTTCTGCGCGTCGAGCGCTCCGACACGCCGTTCACGCGCGGCTACAACGCGGGACAAGTGATCCGCGTTCCGGTCGCGCATGGCGAAGGCAACTACGTTGCCGACGGCGAAACGGTGAAGGCGCTCGAAGCCGAAGGCCGCGTGCTGTTCCGCTACAGCGCGCCCGATGGTTCGCTCGACGCGTCCTGGAATCTGAATGGCGCGACCAATTCAATCGCCGGTATCGTCAACGGCAAGGGCAATGTGCTCGGCATGATGCCGCATCCGGAAAATCACGTCGAAGCCGTCATCGGATCGACCGATGGGCGCGGCTTGTTTGCGGGTCTTGTCGCGCAATTCGACAGGGCCGCATAAACCTCTCCCCGCTTGCGGGGAGAGGGAAAATATCTCTCGTGCTGGATTCCATTGTGCTTTCCAACGAACCCAAGATCACGCCACAGCTTGTCGCCGAACACGGCCTCAAGCCCGACGAGTATCAGCGCATCCTCGATCTGATCGGGCGCGAGCCGTCGATCACCGAACTCGGCATTTTCTCGGCGATGTGGAACGAGCATTGCTCGTACAAATCGTCCAAAGTGCATCTGCGCGGATTGCCGACCAGCGCGCCCTGGGTGATCCAGGGTCCGGGCGAGAATGCCGGCGTGATCGATATCGGCGATGGCCTCGCGGTGGTGTTCAAGATGGAGAGCCACAACCACCCGAGCTATATCGAGCCCTATCAGGGCGCGGCGACGGGCGTCGGCGGCATCCTGCGCGACGTCTTCACCATGGGCGCGCGGCCGATCGCGGCGCTGAACTCACTTTCATTCGGCGATCCGAAACATCCGAAAACGAGACATCTTGTATCGGGCGTCGTCTCCGGCGTCGGCGGCTACGGCAATTCGTTTGGCGTGCCGACGGTCGGCGGATCGGTGCGTTTCCACACGCGTTATGACGGCAACAATCTCGTCAATGCGATGGCGGTCGGCCTTGCGCGCACCGGCGGCATTTTTTACGCGGCGGCATCCGGCGTCGGCATGCCGATCGTCTATCTCGGATCGAAAACCGGACGCGATGGCATCCACGGCGCCTCGATGGCCTCGGCGGAATTCGACGACGATTCCGAGGAAAAGCGCCCGACCGTGCAGGTCGGCGATCCGTTCGCCGAGAAGTTGCTGCTCGAAGCCTGTCTCGAAATCATGGCTAAGGACTGCGTGATTGCGATCCAGGATATGGGCGCTGCCGGCTTGACCTGTTCGGCGGTCGAAATGGGCGCCAAGGGCGATCTCGGGGTCACGCTCGACCTCGACAAGGTGCCGACGCGCGAGACCGGGATGAGCGCCTACGAGATGATGCTCTCGGAAAGCCAGGAGCGCATGCTCATGGTGCTCAAACCGGAAAAGGAAAAGGAAGCCGAAGCGATCTTCCGCAAATGGGGCCTCGACTTCGCGATTGTCGGGGAAACCACGCCGACCAAACGCTTCATCGTGCGCCATGGCGGCGATGTGATGGCGGATCTGCCGATCAAGGAACTGGGCGACGAGGCGCCGGTCTATAATCGCCCCTTTGTCGAGACGCCGAAACGCGCCGTGATCGAATCTGCGAGCGTGACGCCGCCAATCGCCCTGGCAGATGCGCTGCAGGAACTGCTCGCGACACCCGACCTCTGCTCCAAGCGCTGGGTATGGGAGCAATACGATCACATTATTTTGGGCAACACGGTGCAGCGGCCGGGCGGGGATTCCGCCGTCGTGCGCGTCGAGGACGGTCCCAAAGGTCTTGCGATGACCACCGACGTGACGCCGCGCTATTGCGAGGCCGATCCGTTCGAGGGCGGCAAGCAGGCCGTCGCAGAAGCGTATCGCAATCTTTGCGCGGTCGGCGCGAAGCCGCTCGCGGTCACCGACAATCTGAATTTCGGCAATCCTGAAAAGCCCGACATCATGGGCCAGCTCGTCGGCTGCGTGCGAGGAATCGCCGAAGCCT
>CAMDXM010000053.1 GCA_945878025.1 Pseudorhodoplanes sinuspersici
GAGATCGACGGCGTCGTGCCCTTCGTGCACGGCACGGGCTGCGGCATGGCGGCTTACGGCGAAGGCTGGGACATCTTGCGCCGCACGCAATGGGGCTACGCCACGCATCCCAATCTCGGCGGCGCGCTGATGGTGGGCCTGGGCTGCGAAGTGTTCCAGATCGACCGGATGAAGGACGAATATGGCATGGTGGAGGGCGATCACTTCCAGAGCATGACGATCCAGGCGATCGGCGGAACCAAGAAAACAATTGCCGAAGGGGTCGAACGCATCAAGGCGATGCTGCCGATCGCGGCGCGCGCGAAGCGCGAAACGTGTTCGGCATCCGAAATCACGCTCGCTTTGCAATGCGGCGGTTCCGACGGCTATTCCGGCATCACCGCCAATCCGGCGCTCGGCGCCGCCGCCGACCTTCTGGTCAAACATGGCGGTACGGCGGTGCTCGCGGAGACGCCTGAAATCTACGGCGCGGAGCATCTGCTCACCCGGCGGGCGATCAATCGCGCGGTCGGCGAGAAACTGGTCGAGCGCATCCGCTGGTGGGAGGAATACACCAAGCGCAATGGCGGCGAGATGAACAATAACCCTTCCCCCGGCAACAAGGCGGGCGGGCTCACCACCATCCTCGAAAAATCGCTTGGCGCCGCCGCCAAGGGCGGCACCACCTCTTTGCGCGCGGTCTACGAATATGCGCAGCCGATCAAGGAAAAGGGCTTCGTGTTCATGGACACGCCCGGATACGATCCGGTCGGCGCCACCGGGCAGGTGGCCGGCGGCTCGAATGTCATGTGCTTCACGACCGGCCGCGGCTCGGCTTTCGGCTGCAAGCCGACGCCCTCGATCAAGCTTGCCACCAATACCGACGTCTATACGCGCATGACCGACGACATGGACATCAATTGCGGCGACGTGCTCGACGGCGTTTCGATCGAAAAGAAGGGTGAGGAAATATTCAAGACGGTCCTCGCCGTCGCCTCGGGCGAGCACACCAAGTCCGAGGATCTCGGCTACGGGGATCTCGAATTCGTGCCCTGGCAGGTCGGCGCCACGATGTAAAAAAGGCCGGGACGGTCCCAGTCCTTCGAATTTAGATATTAAGCGATTTCTACTGCATCAGTTCTGACCTCATCCTGAGGAGCCCGCGAAGCGGGCGTCTCGAAGGACGAGGTCGGCCCCATCCTTCGAGACGCATTGCTTCGCAATGCTCCTCAGGATGAGGCCAGATAGATCGAATTCTATTTCTTCGGCTGGCCGATCGACACTTTCAGCGTGCCGACGCCTTCGATCTCGCATTCGATCTTGTCGCCCGGAACGAGCGCGCCGACGCCGGCGGGCGTTCCGGTCATGATGACGTCGCCGGCGGCGAGTTCGACCATCTCCGACAATTTCCAGATCGTCTCCTGGACGTTCCAGATCATCTGGTTGAGATCGCCTTCCTGCTTCACGGCGCCGTTCACTTTCAGCGCGATGCGGCCCTTGGTCGGGTGGCCGATTTCGGACGCAGGCACGAGCAGACCGCATGGAGCCGAGCCGTCGAAGGCCTTGCCGATTTCCCACGGACGCTTGACGTCGCGCGAGGCGATCTGCAGGTCGCGCCGCGTCAGATCGATGCCGACGCCGTAACCCCAGATGCAGTCATTGGCCTTTTCCGGCTTGATGCCGATGCCGCCGGATTTGAGCGCAACCACCATCTCGACTTCGTGATGCATGTCCTTGGTCAGCGACGGATACGGCACGACGCCGCCATCCGGCACGATCGCGTCGGCGGGCTTGGCGAAGAAAAAGGGTGGCGCGCGCTCGTCCTGACCCATCTCGCGGATATGTTCGATGTAGTTGCGGCCGACGCACCAGATGCGGCGAACGGGAAACAGCTTGTCGCTGCCCTTCACGGCAATCGCGGCCTGGGGTGCCGGAGTGATGACATACTTGCTGGCGTCGGCGCTCATGAGGATTTTGCTTCTTCAAAAATCGCGATCGGATCGATCCGCGGCGTCCGCATAGCACAGGGACTTTGCCGGTGAAAGCGCGAGCTTCAGGCCGTCGCCGCGACCTTCGTCGCCGGCTCGTCGTCCTTGAGCTGCAGCCGGTAGAGCGAGGCGTAGCGGCCGTTCTTGCGTAGCAGCTCCTCGTGCCGTCCGGATTCCGCGACCGCCCCGTTCTCGATCACCAGAATGCGGTCGGCATGCGCGACGGTATGCAGCCGGTGCGCGATGACGATCGTGGTGCGTCCCTGCGTCAGACGCGCGATCGCGTCCTGCACGAGCTTCTCGGATTCGGAATCGAGCGCGGCGGTGGCCTCGTCGAGCAAGACCAGATGCGCGTTCTTGATGAGGGCACGGGCGACCGCCACGCGCTGCCGCTGGCCGCCCGACAATTGCAGGCCGTGCTCGCCGACGGATGCATCGTAGCCTTGCGGGATCGACATGATGAAGTCATGCGCGTTGGCGGCTTTTGCCGCCGCGATGATTTCATCTTCGGTCGCGTCCATCTTGCCGAAGGCGATATTCTCGCGGATCGAGCCGCGGAACAGGAATACGTCCTGCCCGACATAGCCGATGCCCTGGCGCAACGACCGCCGCGACACGGAAGCGATATTCTGTCCGTCGATGGTGATGGCGCCGGAATCGGTTTCGTAAAGCCGCAGGATCAGGTTGAGGATCGTCGACTTGCCGCCTCCGGACGGTCCGACCAGCGCGGTTGCCTTGCCGGGTTCGGCCACGAACGAGATATCGCGCAGAACCGGTTCGCCCGGCCGGTAGGCGAAATTGACGCTGGAAAACGCGACGCGGCCGTCCTCGATTTTCAGCGCGGGTTTATTGTCGTCATTGGGCTCGCTCTGCGGCGCGTCGATGATGTCGAACAGGATGCGCACGCCGACAAGCCCGGCATTGAGCTCGAGGTTGAGCCGCGCAAGCCGCTTCGCGGGTTCGTAAGCGAGGATGAAGGCCGTGATGAACGAGAAGAATTCTCCCGGTGTCGCGCTCATTTCGATCGTGCGGTAGCCGCCATAGGTCACGCCGCAGGCGATCGCGATGCCGCCGAGCGTCTCCATCAGCGGGCTGGAACGATTGGCGACGCGCGCCATCTTGTTGGCTTCGCTTTCGACCACGGCGACATTCTTGCGCATCCGCTCGTGCATCTGGTCTTCGAGCGTGAAGGTCTTGACGATCCGGATGCCCTGGATCGTCTCCTGCATGGTCTCGAACAGGTGGGTGCCGCCGGTGAACTGGCTCTTGGCGATGGTGCGCACGCGCCGGATCAGCTTGCGCAGGACGTACAAGGCGGGCGGCGCGATCACGAGCGCGAACAGCGACATCACCGGATCCTGGACGACCATCACCGCGACGAGGCCGATAAGCGACAGGAAGTCGCGCCCGATGGCGGTGACCAGCAGATTGAGAACCTGCGTCGCCGAATTGGCGCCGGTCGAAAGCCGCGCCAGGAATTCGGATGAATGGCGCGCCGCGAAGAAACCGAGGCTCTGGCGCATCAGGCGGTCGAACATGCGCTGCTGATTTTCGGCAATGATGCGGTTGCCGATGCGCGACATCATCACGGCCTGACCATAGGATGCCGCGCCCTTGATGGTGAAAATCACCATGGTCAGAAATCCGAGCTGCACGATGCCGGGAAAGCTGCGGTTGACATAGGCCTCGTTGACCACGGTGCCCATGAGGTAAGCGCACAAGGCTGTGCAGGCCGCGGCCACCCCCATCAGGGAAAAGGCGACGGCGTATTTCGGCCAATGCTGCAGACCGTATTCGGTGACAAGCCGCCGGATCAGCTGGAAGGCAGTTTGCTCGTCTGCCGGGGTGGATTGATCGGCTGGTCCCGACATCTTTGTCCTAAAGTTTAAGCGTTCGGAGACGCGTTTTTGGGCCGTGCGGCCGGTGGTCCAGGAGGGCCGGAAACCGGCGTCCTTCAAGGTATTGTGTGCCATTCCATGCCCGTCCGGGCCGGATTATTCAAGCCTTAAAAGACCGGCGGGAACTTGAAGGGCGTCAGCCGTGCGCGGCGTGCTTGACGTCGCTCTGCCGCGCCAATTGGCGTTCGAATGCGAGCGCGTGCGAGACGATCGTATCGAGATCGTCGAATCGCGGCGTCCATCCGAGAGCGGACTGGATCTTCGCCGAATCGGCGACAATCGCGGCGGGATCGCCGGGCCGCCGGTCGGCCGTGATGACCGCGAAATTGCGTCCGCTCGCGCGTTTGACCGCCTCGATCACGTCGAGCACCGAATAGCCGTGCCCATATCCGCAATTGAACGTGACGCTGCGGCCGCCGCGCCGCAGATATGCGAGCGCCATCGAATGCGCGCGGGCAAGGTCGCTGACATGGATGTAATCGCGGATGCAGGTGCCGTCCGGCGTCGGATAATTCGTGCCATAGACGTCGAGCTTGGCGCGCAATCCGAGCGCGGCCTCGATCGCGACCTTGACGAGGTGCGTCGCGCCGGCCGTCATCTGCCCGGTCCGCCGCAGCGGATCGGCGCCGGCGACGTTGAAATAGCGCAGGATCGCGTAGCGCATGCCATACGCCGCCGCGACATCGTGCAGCATGATTTCGCTCATCAGCTTGGATGAGCCATAGGGCGACATCGGAATGGTCGGCGCCTGTTCGGAGACCGGCGTCGCCGCCGGATTGCCGTAGACCGCCGCGGTCGAAAAGAAAATGAAATGCTCGATTCCGCAATTGACGGCGCTTTCGAGCAGCGCGCGCGTGTTGACCGTATTGTTGCGGTAATAGTCGAGCGGCCTGCGAACCGAATCCGGCACCACGATCGACGCCGCGAAATGGATGATCGACTTGATGGAATGCGTTCCGATCAGCGCGCAGACGAGGGAATTGTCGCCGACGTCGCCGACATAAAGCGGCACGCCTTCGGGCAAGGCGGAGCGGAAGCCTGTGGACAGATTGTCGAGCACGATGACCCGCTCGCCGGCATCGGCGAGCTCATGCACCATATGGCTGCCGATATAGCCGCAGCCGCCGGTCACGAGCACAGTCATCGGAATCGGGACCCCGTTGAATCCTGATTTGCAGCTACAGAAGTAATGTGAAGGTATTATTTCGGGCGGCCGGCGGCTTATCGTCATCGTTAACGCAACGTATAAGAACTCCTTAAAATTCGAGTCTTCATGGGTTCAGCCTTGGCGAAAAGCATCACGTCCGACCTGCAAGCCATCGTGCCGAACCTGCATTGGCGCTATTCCGGCGTGACGGCGACCAACCGGATGATTGCGCCGCTCCTGGCCAGACGTCTGAATGTCGCATGGCTCGGCCCGGACGCGCCGGAGGCAATCGCGCGGATGACATGGCGCGATGTCCTGGCGCTTCGTTTCCGGCATCCGCGCGCGCCGGTGATCTGGCACGCGCGCCGCAACAACGAAATGATGGCGGGGCTTTTGCTGAAGGCGCTCGGCTGGCCGCTGCGGCCGATCTTCACATCCGCCGGACAGCGGCATCACACCTGGATCACGCGCTATCTCATTTCGCGCATGGATGCGGTAATCGCCGCGAGCGAGGCGGCGGCCTCCTATTTGAAACGTCCCGCGACCGTGATCCTGCATGGCATCGACACGGCGCGCTATGCGCCGCCGGCCGACCGCGATGCTGTGTTCCGCACGACCGGCCTTCCGGGACAATATGCCATCGGATGCTTCGGGCGTGTGCGCCACCAGAAGGGCACGGATGTCTTTGTCGACGCGATGTGCCGCCTGCTGCCGAAATATCCGGATTTCACCGCGATCATCATCGGCACGGTGACCTCCGATCAGCGCGCATTCAACGACGGCCTGAGAAAGAAGGCCGAGGCCGCGGGGCTTGCCGGTCGCATCCGGTTTCTCGGCGAATTGCCGATCGACGACGTGCCGCCCTGGTATCAGCGCATTCTGATTTACGCTTTCACGTCGCGCAACGAAGGTTTCGGCCTGACGCTGCTGGAAGCGATGTCGTCGGGCGCCGCTCTTGTAGCCGCGCGCGCGGGCGCAGCCGACAAGGTCGTTGTCGAGGGCGAAACCGGATTTCTCGTTCCAACCGGCGATGCAACGGCGATGGCGGAGGCGATTGAGAAGTTGATGCGCGATCCGGCGCGCGCCATCGAAATGGGCCGGAAGGCGCGCGAGCGCGTGCTGTCGCAATTCAGCGTCGAGGCCGAAGCCGGCAGGATCGCCGCGGTCTACCGCGATGTTCTGAAAGCCGCGACCTGAACGGCGTCACGCCGTCGTGCCGGCCAGTCGCTGCGTCACGAAGGCCGACAGGTCGCCGCCGCCGAACAGATATCCATCGATGCCGACCGCCATCGCCGCGCGCAAGTCGCTGTCCTTGTCGCCGACGAGGAAGCTGCCCTTGGTCTCGACCGGCCAGGCCTTCATCAGATCGAGGATCATGCCGGGCTTGGGCTTGCGCCATTCGGAATCCTGCCGGTAGGCGGGAAGCGATGCATCCGGATGAAACGGGCAATAGCGGATATCGTCGATGCGCGCGCCGCGCTTGCCGAGTTCGTCGCGCATCCATGCGTGCAGTTCGTCGACGTCCTGCTCGGTGAAAAACCCGCGCGCCACGCCCGACTGGTTCGAGATGACGAAGACGTAATAGCCGGCGTCGTTGAGCGCCTTGACCGCCTCGGCCGCGCCCTGGATCCAGCGGATGCGATCCGGAAATCCGATATAGCCGGTGTCCTCGTTGAGCACGCCGTCGCGATCGAGAAAGGCGGCGGGCTTTCTCGGCTTCGCGTGAGTTTCTTTAGTGGTCGCGCGATCTTGCGGCGAACCGGCTTCCACTTCGCCGGATCGCGCTCCGGCGCTCATTTGGACGGCGCCTTGAACAGATCGCGTTCGACGACGCCGCAAATGGCGTGCGCCGCCGTGATGTGAATCTGCTGGATCTGCGCGGTTTCGGGCGAGGGTGAGACCAGCATGAGGTCGCACAACGATTTCATCGCAATGCCGCCCGTGCCCGTGAATCCGATCGTCGCGACGCCGATCTCGCGCGCCGCTTTCAGCGCCGCGATCACATTCGGCGAACGGCCCGACGTCGTGATCCCGATAAAGACGTCGCCCTTGCGGCCGAGTGCGCGCACCTGGCGTTCGAACACATGATCGTATCCATAGTCGTTGCCGGCCGCGGTCAGCGCCGAGGTGTCGGTTGTAAGCGCGATCGCCGGAAGCGGATCGCGGTCGAAGGTGTAACGCACGACGAATTCGGCGGCGATATGCTGCGCGTCGGCCGCGCTGCCGCCATTGCCGGCCAGCATCAATTTTCCGCCGGCGCGGAAGCACTGCGCGATCCGGTCGGAAATGGCGAGGATCGACGCCAGGAGTTCGCGGTCATTCGCAGCCGCTTCCATGACTTTCAGCGAATTCTGAAAGTAAGTCTGGATGGCGGCTTCGCGCGGATCGGCCATGACGGATGTCCTTGCGGCAACGGCCGCCGTGGCGGGTGGTACCGAGCCTGCGGCCGTCATGCAAGGGACGCCGGCGGCATCGGGCGCTTGGCGAGCGCCAGGCGCACGGTGGCGAGCACGGTTTGCGGGTCGATATCCGCGGTCCGCCGCCGTTTGACTTGGCTCTCCTCGACCGGCCCGCCCGGCGGCTCGACCACCGCCGCCAGCGGATTGAGCGGACCCCAGAGCCGCGGACTGGTCGGGCCGAAAATCGCGATAGTCGGCGTATTGAGTGCGGCTGCGATATGCATGAGGCCGGAATCGTTCGTGACTGCGGCGTCGGCGATCGTCATGGCAAGGATCGCATCGCGCAGATCATGGCCGGTCAGATCCGTTACATTCGATCCGCCGGCCGCCGCGATCCCGGCGGCGATGGCTTTCTCGTTCGGTCCGCCCAATACCCAGACATCGGCCCCTTCGGCGGCAAGCGCGCGGGCAAGGGCGGCGTAATGCGCCGGCGGCCAGGCTTTTCCGGGACCGACAGCGCCCGGCGCAAGCGTCACAATGGGGCGCTCCGTCCTCGCCAGACCGTGGCGCGCGAGCCATGCGCCGATCTCGGCCTTCGGGACCACCAGTTCGGGCAGCGGCCATTGCACCGGCAATGGCGCGCCCTTCGGCAGCGCCAGCGCTCCGCAGCGGTCGATCATGCGCTCCAGCTTGCGCTCGCCCCAGCGCAGGTCCGAAAGAAGACCGAACCGCGCCTCGCCGACGAAGCCGACCCGTTCCGGGATGCCGGCGAGAAAGGGCGCCAAAGCCGATTTCCAGGTCCGCAGCATGATGAGCGCTGTGCCGTAACGCTCGTTGCGCAGGCTGTCTGCCAGCGCCCGGTATTGGCCGAGCGGCAACCGCCTGCGCGGCAGGTCCGAGACGATGCCCTTGCGCACGCCCGGCATGTACTCGAGCAGCGGGGCGCAAAGGGCGCTGGTGAGGAGGTCCACCGGCCGGTCAGGCCAGCGCGCGCGCAACAGCTTCACCACCGAATGGCAGCGCACGAAATCGCCGATCCACATATACGGAACGAGCAGGATAGGGCTGTCAGCCGCGACCCCTTGGACGCGGACGCTCGAACCGGCGCCGCCGGTATCTGGATTTCTCGGATTCATCTCTTCAATGATATGAATCTATGTTCATATCTTACATAATCAGATTGCCCAGCTACGCGGTTAGCCCGGTCCGCGGCGGCTGTCGAGTCTCGGTCTCGCGCCCCGCCGGCGTTTACCTTTGATCGCCCGCGGCGTTGCGCGTGCGGGCGGTCTGGGGCAAAGGAAGACCAAGACAGAGGGGGCCAGCCGGCGGGCGGGGTACGGCGTCGATGTTGTTGGTCACCGGTGCGGCCGGATTTATCGGTTCGAATGTGGTCGCGGGGCTCAATGAGGCCGGCCGGACCGACGTCGCCGTCAACGATTTTCTCGGATCGGAGGGCAAGTGGCGCAATCTCGGCAAGCGCCAGATCGCCGATTTCATTCCGCCCAAAGACCTGTTCGCCTGGCTCGATAACCGAAAGCTCGAGGCCGTGATCCATCTCGGCGCGATTTCGGACACCACCGCGACCGACGGCGACCTTGTGATGGATACGAATTTCCGCCTGTCGATGCGGTTGCTCGACTGGTGCACGGCTTCGAAGACGCCGCTGATCTATGCTTCATCGGCCGCGACCTATGGCGAGGGCCATCAAGGCTTCCGCGATGACTGGTCCCCGGATGCGCTGCGGCAGCTGCGCCCGATGAATCTCTATGGCTGGAGCAAGCATCTGTTCGATCTCGCGCTGGTCGATCGCGTCCAGAAGCGGGAGAAGATGCCGCCGCAATGGGCAGGCCTGAAATTCTTCAACGTGTTCGGGCCGAACGAATATCACAAGGGCGCGATGGCGAGCGTCCTTTGCAAGGTGTTCGATGACGCCAAGGCCGGCAAGCCCGTGCGTCTGTTCAAGTCGCACCGCGAAGGCATCGCCGACGGCGACCAGCGCCGCGATTTCATCTATGTCGACGACACCGTGGCGGTGATGCGTTGGCTGCTCGCGACGCCTCAGGTCAGCGGCATTTTCAACGTCGGCGCCGGCAAGGCGCGCAGCTTTCGCGACATGATCGTCGCGATGTTCGCGGCGATGGGGCGAAAGCCCAATATCGAATATGTCGATATGCCGGTATCGATCCGCGGCCAGTATCAGTATTTCACCGAGAGCGATGTGAGCAATTTGCGCCGTGCGGGCTACAATGCCGGCTTCACGCCGCTCGAAGAGGCGGTCGGGAAATATGTCTCCGGTTATCTCGATCAGTCCGACCGCTACCGGTGAACAGCGTTTCGATGAAAATATTCGATCTCGAAAAGAAGCTCCAGGAAACCGGAAAACTCGCGGTGCTCTGCATCGGCGACCTGATGCTCGATGACTTTGTGTATGGCGAAGTGTCGCGTATTTCTCCGGAAGCGCCGGCGCCCGTCATCGCCGTGCAGCGCGAGGAGATCGTGATCGGCGGCGCTGGCAACGTCGCGCGCAACATTTCGGCGCTTGGCGCAAAATGCATCTTCATCGGGATCGTCGGCAATGACGAGGCCGGAGCGGTCTGCCGCGCATCGTTCAGGAAATACCGCAAGGGCATCGTCCCCGATCTCGTATCCGATCCCTCGCGCCCGACCACGCGCAAGCTGCGCTTCGTGTCGGAGCATTTCTCGACGCATCTGTTGCGCGCCGACTGGGAAGAGGCGCGGCCGGCGACAGGCGCAGTGGAAAAGGGGATCATCGATCGCGCCCTGAAAGTCCTGCCACACGTCGATGCGGTGGTGCTCTCCGATTACGCCAAGGGCGTCTTGACCGAGAAGGTCATCCGCGCGGTCATCGACCGCGCGGCGAAACTGAACAAGCCGGTGATCGTCGACCCCAAGGGACTCGATTACTCGATCTATCGCGGCGCGACGCTGATCACGCCGAACCGCAAGGAACTGGGCGACGCCGCGCATCATCCGGTGAAGACCCATGACCAGGTCGCCGCAGCGGCCAGCAAACTGGCGAAACTGACCGGCTCTTCCGCCGTTCTTGTCACGCTCAGCGAAGACGGCATGCTGTTGCAGGTGAAGGGCCGCAAACCCGTCCACGCGCCGGCTTATCCGGTGAAAGTGCGCGACGTGTCGGGCGCCGGCGATACGGTGGTCGCCGTGCTCGCGGTGCTGCTCGCGCTCGGCGCCGATTTCGAGGCGGCCATGCGCGCGGCGAACGCGGCGGCCTCGGTCGCGGTCGGCAAGCGCGGCACGGCGGTGGTGACGGCGGACGAATTGCGCCAGCGCATCCTGCCTCCGGCGGCGCTCGCGACCGAAGAGAAGATCGTCCGCAATGCGAAGGACCTCGACGCACAGCTGAAGGAATGGCGCGCGCAGGATCTGCGCATCGGCTTCACCAATGGCGTGTTTGATCTTTTGCATCCCGGGCATATCCGGGTCTTGGCGCAAGCGCGCGCGGCCTGCGACCGTCTTGTGGTGGGGATCAACAGCGACGCCTCGGTGCGCCGTCTCAACAAGGGCTCGGAGCGTCCGTTGCAGAACGAGCAGGCGCGCGCCGAAGTGCTGGCGGGTCTCGAGGCGGTCGATCTCGTCGCCATCTTCAACGACGACACGCCGCTTCAACTCATCAAGCGCATACGCCCCAAGGTGCTGGTGAAGGGAAGCGATTATCACGGAAAGAAAGTCGTCGGCCGCGAGATTGTCGAGGCCGCGGGCGGCGACGTCATTCTGGTCGATCTCGTGCCCGGTCACTCGACGACGAATATCGTGCGCCGTTCGCGCCTTGTGCCGAAACGCTGATCGATGCCCGCGATCTTTCCACCCGAACAGGAAACCGAGCTGGTGCGGCAATTCTTTGCCGCGCGCGGCAAGGGCTATTTCGTCGAGGTCGGCGCCAACGATCCGAAGACCGAATCCCAATCCTGGCATCTCGAGCAATCCGGCTGGACCGGCATTCTGGTCGAGCCCTTGCCCGATCTCGCGGCGCGCTTGCGGGAAATGCGCACCGCCAAAGTCTACGAGGTCGCCTGCTCTTCGCCCGAGCGCGCCGGAAGCCGAATGACGCTGCATGTCGCCGGCGCCTTCTCGTCCTTCAATCCGAAATTGTCGGTCACCGGCGTGCGGCCGGAAGCGGCCATCGAAGTGCCGGTGCGCACGCTCGACAGCCTGCTCGACGACGCCAATGCGCCAAAGCCGATCGATTTATTGTCGGTCGATGTCGAGGGCCATGAACTCGACGTGCTGCGCGGATTCGATTTTGCGCGCTGGAAGCCGCGCTTGATCCTGCTGGAGGATCACGTCACCAGCCTCGACAAGCATCGTTTCCTGCGGCGCGCGGGCTATCGCCTGATCCGCCGCACCGGCTTGAACGGCTGGTACGCGCCGCGGGACTCAGCATCGCCGCTCGACTGGCAGGGACGCTGGCAGATCCTTCGCAAATATTATCTGGCCCTGCCGTTTCGGATCTTGCGCGAATTCAAGCGCCGGATGCGCGACCGTATCCGGCTCGGCGGCTGACGAGGACGCGATGACCCGGCTCTCCGCGATCGTCATCACGAAGAATGAGGCGGGCAATATCGCCGGCTGCCTCGACAGCCTCGCATTTTGCGACGAGCGCATCGTGGTCGACAGCGGCTCGAGCGACGACACCGCGCGCATCGCCGAGAGCAAAGGCGCCAGGGTCGTCCAGCATGCTTTCGAAGGATTCGGGGCGCAGAAGAATTTCGCGCTGTCGCTCGCGCAGGGCGAGTGGGTGCTCTCGCTCGACGCCGACGAGCGCGTCACGACGGAGCTCGCCGCCGAGATCATGGCCGCGATCGGACAACCCGCCAGCGATTGTTACGAGATGCCGCGGCTGTCGAGTTTCTGCGGGCGCGCGATGCGCCATTCCGGCTGGTTTCCGGATTATGTGCTGCGTCTTTTCCGGCGCGGCAAGACGCGGTTTTCAGACGATCTGGTGCATGAGCGCGTGATCCCGGCGGGCGCCGTCACGCGGTTGAAGCATCCGCTGATCCATCATCCGGTGCTGCGGCTGGAGGACGCGCTGTCTCGCATGGACCGCTATTCCACGTCCGGCGCCGAGATGCTGGTTGCGTCGGGACGCCGGGTATCGTTTATAACCGGCATCGTTCGCGGCTTGTGGGCGTTCATCCGGACCTATCTTCTGAGGGGGGGATTTCTGGACGGGCGCGAGGGCTTTTTGCTCGCGGTCGCGAACGCCGAAGGAACCTATTACCGTTATATGAAAGCCTGGCTGAAGGGACGCTAGAGGGCCGCCGTGGAATGAGGCGAACTTCGGAATCGGGACACCAGCGTGGCTGAACTCATCTCCATCGTCGTCACGACTCACGATCGCGAGGACGCACTCGACGCGGTCTTGCGCTCGCTCGCGCGGCAAACCGATCGCGATTTCGAGGCGATCGTCGCCGATGACGGATCGGGCCCGGCGACGGCCGCGCTGATTGCGCAATGGAAACCGAAATTCGGACCTCGCCTTGAACACGCCTGGCACGAGCATCGCGGCTTTCGCGCCGGCGAGATCCGCAATCGCGCGCTGCTGGAAAGCCGCGGAGACTATTGCATTTTCCTCGACGGCGATTGTATCGCGCGGCCGGATTTCGTCGCCAGTCATCGCGCGCTCGCCGAACGCGGATGGTTCGTTTCCGGCAACCGCATCCTGATGTCGCAGGAGATGACGCGCCAGGTATTGTCGCAGCATCTCGAGCCGGAAGGCTGGACTTTCGCATCCTGGATTGGGCGGCGGGCTCGCAAAGGCATCAACCGGCTCGCGCCGATGCTGGCCTTGCCGCTCGGGCCGTTGCGCAAATTGCGCCCGGGCGAATGGCAGCATGCGCGCTCGTGCAATCTTGCGATCTGGCGAAGCGATCTCGATCGCGTGGACGGGTTCGACGCGGATTATAACGGCTGGGGCCGCGAGGATTCCGATCTGCTGGTGCGGCTCCTGCATGCCGGCGTGCGCCGCAAGGATGGCAATTTCGCAACCGGCGTGCTGCATCTCTGGCATCCGGCGGCGGACCGTTCGGCGCTGCCGGTCAACGACGGGAAACTCGACCGGGTTCGCGAGGAGAAGCGGGTGAAAGCGTTGCTCGGCATGTCGTCGTTACGCCGCGAAGATCCGGATCGTATCGTCAAAATGGGCGCCGCGCGATCATGACATTCGCATTGAAGCCGAACGCCGCGCAGCGCGACAACCTGATGCGGCTTGCCGACTGGTTCGTGTTCGGCATTGCGGTGGCGCTGCCGTGGTCGACCTCGGCGACCGTCATCCTGGCCTGCCTGTGGGTGCTGACCGTCGTCCCGGCCATCGAACCGCAGGAGCTGAAGCGGGAAATGATGCGCCCGGCGGCGTTCCTGCCGCTCGCCTTGTGCGTACTTGCGGCCATCGGAATGCTGTGGGCGGATGTCTCGCTCAAGGAGCGGTTCAAAGGGATCGATTCCTTCCTGAAACTCCTCACCATTCCGCTGCTGATGATCCAGTTCCGCCGTTCCGACCGCGCGATCTGGGCGCTCGCGGGATTCCTGGTGTCCGGGACGCTGCTGCTCGCGGCGTCCGGGCTGATCCTGTTGTCGCCGCGCGGCGAGGGCTGGGGATTGGCGAAAGGTTATGGATTGCCGGTCAAGGACTACATCGCGCAGAGCGCGGTGTTCACGATTTGCGCGTTCGGCCTGTTCTATCTCGCGGTCGACGCATTCTGGCTGCGCTGGAGATCGCTCGGCGTAGTCTTCCTTGCGCTCGGTCTTCTGTTCGTCGCCGACATGGTGTTCGTGGTGACAAGCCGGACGGCGCTGTTCACGCTTCCGTTTCTTCTTCTGCTGCTCGGATTCCGCCAATTCGGCTGGAAGGGAACGATCGTTGCCTGTGTCGCGAGCCTGGTAGCGGCGGCCGCCATCTGGGCGGCGTCGCAGAATGTCCGCGACCGGGTCGGCAACCTGGCGCTCGAAATCAAGCGTCAGAAGACGGAAAATATCGAGACGCCCGCGGGCGCGCGGCTCGACTTCTGGACGCGCTCGATCGAGTCGATCTTGCAGGCGCCGCTGATCGGGCATGGCACCGGGTCGATCCGGGAGACGTTCAAGAAGTCCGCGGTGGGAGAAGGCGCGTCGGCGGTGGTGCCGGTCAATCCGCATAACCAGATTTTGGCTGTCGCCATTCAGCTTGGACTTGTCGGCGGGCTATTGCTGCTTGCGATGTGGATTTCGCATTTCGCATTGTTCTTCCGCGGGGCGGGCATGGCGTCATGGCTCGGACTGCTCGTGGTCGCGCAGAACGTGATCGGCTCGCTCGCCAATTCGCATCTGTTCGATTTCACCCACCGCTGGATCTATTGCATCGGCGTCGGCGTCTGCGGCGGCATCGCGACGAGGCAAGGCGCGCCGTTGTCCATTTTCAAGGCGGCCGCGGCGAAGCCGTGACGGATCCGATCGACCTCCCGGCGCATCCGCGGATTCTGGTCGTCGCCCTGCGCCGTCTTGGCGACGTGCTGCTCACGACGCCCTTGATCCGAAGTCTGCGGCGGGCATGGCCGCTGGCCAAGATCGATATTCTGGTTTTTTCCGATACCGCGGCCATTCTCGACGGCAATCCGGATATCGATGACGTGCTGCATATTCCGCAGCGCGCAAGCCTGGCGGAAAGTCTGTCCCTCGCCGCGCGGCTGTGGCGTGGCTACGACCTCGCTGTGACGACGCAGGCGGGAGACCGCCCGACATTCCTCGCGGCGATCGCAGGCCGCAGGCGCGTGGGGCCGGTGGACAACCGCCTGATCGGCTGGATCAAGCAGCTCTTGCTCGACCGCCATGTGCCGATGAGCGAAGGCGTGCATCGCGTGGAGGACGTGCTGTCGCTTGCGCGCGTTCTCGGGATCGCGCCGGTCGCGGAAGTCGTCTGTCCGCGCGCCGCCGCGCCGCGGCCGGAAGCGCTGCCTGCCGGTCCTTACGCGGTGATCCATGCCGCGCCGATGTTTCGTTACAAGCAATGGCACGCCGAGGGCTGGCGCGCGGTTGCCTCGCATCTCGCCGGGCAGGGGATCGCGGTGGTTGCGAGCGGCGGTCCGGGCGAGGCGGAGCGGCGTTATCTCGACGCCATCTGGCGGGACACGGGCGTGCGTCGGCTCGACGGCAAGCTGAGCTGGCCGGTGCTCACGGCCACGCTCGCCGGCGCGCGTGTTTTTGTCGGACCCGATACATCGGTGACGCATCTCGCGGCGGCTTCAGGCTGCCCGACCGTCGCGCTGTTCGGGCCGACCGATCCGCGGCTATGGGGGCCGTGGCCGGCATCCGGTCTCGCCACACCCTGGGAGGCGACGGCGGCGACGGCGCAGCAGCGCGGCAATGTGTGGCTCCCGCAGAATCCGCTTCCGTGCCAGCCCTGCCAGCACGAAGGCTGCCTGCGCCAACTGCAAAGCTACAGCCGCTGTCTGGATGAACTCGCCGCGGAGCCGGTCATCGCGGCGGTAAACTCGGCTCTGGCGAGCGGCGGACTTGCGAAAATTAGGCCAACACCGCCATTTCCGGATGTGGTAAATCCCCCGCGATGAAATTCCTGTCCCGTAAATCGCTGATCGTGCTGCACGATCTGTTCATGACCGCCGCGGCGATCGTGGCGGCGTTCTATTTGCGATTCGAGGCGCCGGGTATCGAAGAGCGCTTCGATCTGCTGGTCTGGCTCGTTCCCGGCATCGTGATTTATGCCGGCTTCGTCTATTCGTTCTTTCATCTCGACGACGCGAAATGGCGCTTCGCCTCGCTGCCGGATCTGTCCAATATTTTCCGTTCGGTCAGCGTGATCGCGGTGTCGCTTCTGATCCTCGACTACATTCTGGTCGCGCCGAACCTGTACGGGACTTTTTTCTTCGGCAAGACGACCATCATCATCTACTGGATCCTCCAGATGTTCTTCCTGGGCGGTCCGCGCATCGCCTACCGCTATTTCCGCTATTCGCGCACGCGCCAGCACGCGCGGATTTCCGAATCCGCGTCGATCCTCATTCTCGGCCGCGCGGCGGACGCGGATGTATTGCTGCGCGCGATCGAAAGCGGCGCGGTGAAGAAGATCTGGCCGGCGGGCATTCTGTCGCCGTCGGCCTCGGACCAGGGCCAGTCGATCCGCGGCATTCCGGTGCGCGGCGCCTTCGACGATCTCGAACGCGTGGTGGCCGAGCTTGGCAATGCCGGACGCCGTGTCACCCGCGTGGTGCTCACGCCCTCGGCATTCGAAACCGACGCCAAGCCCGAAACATTGCTGATGCAGGCGCGGCGGCTCGGTCTCGCCACCAGCCGCCTGCCGTCGCTCGACGACGGCGCGGAGGCGCTGCGGCTCGCGCCGGTCAATGTCGAAGACCTGCTGCTGCGCCCAACCGTGAAGATCGACTATCATCGGATCGAACATTTCGTGAAGGGCAAATCGATCATCGTCACC
>CAMDXM010000054.1 GCA_945878025.1 Pseudorhodoplanes sinuspersici
CTCGCAGAACGCAAACGCATCAAACATGCAACTATCGCAAACCGTCGCTTGCAGCACCGACTGCAGGCCGCCTAAACTCTAACCCTGATGAGCCAGAGCCTCTCTTCTCGAAACGCCTGATCAGTCTCAAATTGCCTGACGACGGACACACGGGTCCTGCTCTCGCCAATGGCTGGGGCTGGTACGTTTCGGGTGAATACGGCCATTACTGGCTCGGCACGACCGATACGTTCTACGGCAGCGCCGCGTTCCCGACCGGTACGCCGCTCCCGGATTACGCGACCTGGAACGTCGGTCTCGGCTTGACCTACAAGGCGATCACCATCGATCTGCGCTACTACGACACCGATCTCTCGAAGGGCGATTGCAACGTGCTGACGAGCGATCACACGGCCACCTTCTCGTCGTCGAACATCTCGACGATCAATCCGGGCGGTCTGGGTTCCAGCTGGTGCAGCGCGGCCTTCGTGGGCAAGCTCTCCTTCGACACCACGCTCGGCGCTCTCAAGTAAGCCGATCGGTTATCCTGATCTGACGGGCGGCGCCGCAAGCGCCGCCCGTTTTCTTTTGCGCCGGCGCCTGTTGCCGTATCGCGGCCTTCTTCCAGTTGGCCCGTCTTCTGCATCATCCGCGTAAATGGTCGAACAACCCGAGCGCGCCGGCATTTCACGCAAATGGCTGCTCATCGTCGCCGGCGCGGCCGGCGGCGCGGTCGCCATCGCGGCGATGGAGTGGTTTTCCGCTTTCTCGGAATTTCCGCTGGCCTCGATCCCGTTCGCGACCTCGATCGTGCTGGTCATGGGCTCGCCGGACGCCCCGCCCGCGCAGCCGCGCGCGCTCATCGGCGGCCATCTGGTGTCGGCGCTGGTGGGGATGTCGGTGCTTGCGGTCGCCGGGCCGCATGCCTGGGCGGCTGCGATGGCCGTCGGCCTCGCCATCGTCGCCATGCACGCCACGCGAACATTTCATCCGCCGGCCGGAATCAATCCCCTGCTGATCGTGACCAATGCCCTGCCATGGAGCTTCGTCGTGGTCCCGGTCGCCGCCGGCGCGCTGCTGCTCGCGGTCTTCGCTTGGACCTGGCACAATATCGGTCGTGAAAAAAACTGGCCCAACCAATGGTGGTGAGATTCAGTGTCGCGAACGGCGGTCGACGTTGTCCGCATCTGTCTCCGCTATCGTGCGCCGGCTTGACCGCAAGTCGGGTCTACCCGCGACATGCGGTCAAGCCCGGCCATGTCGTTGTGAGGTTGTGCGCTAACCCGCCGCGGGTTCGGCTTTCACTTCGGTCAGGCGATGCTGCTCGCCGTCGCGCGTGAGCGCGATATTGCGGCCGTGAAACGCCGTCAGCGTGGAGCGATGGCCGATCGAGACGATGGTCGTGCCGGCGAGCTGCGTGCGCAGCACGCCGTAAAGCGCGGCTTCCGATTCTTCATCGAGCGAGGCGGTGGCTTCGTCCAGAAACAGGAAATCGGGCTTCTGCAGGATCGCGCGCGCGATGGCGAGACGCTGCTGCTCGCCGAGCGACAGCATGCGATTCCAGTGCGCTTCCTGGTCGAGCCGCTTTGCAAGCGCCGGAAGGCCGACCGCTTCGAGCGTCTGCGCCAGGGTCTTGTTCGAGAATGCGCCGGGCTCCGCCGGATAGGCGATGGCCGCGGCCAGCGAGGCAACCGGAAAATAGGGTCTTTGCGGCAGGATCATCACGCGCGCGTCGCCTGGGATTGCGATCGTGCCGCCCCCGAAAGGCCACACCCCGGCAATGGCGCGAAACAGCGTCGACTTGCCGGCGCCCGACGGGCCGGTCAGCAGCGTGTCGCGGCCGGCTCCGAAAGCGGTCTGTACGCCGGCGAGAAGCGGCGCGCCGTCCGGTAGCCGCACTGACACATTGTTCAGCTGAATTCCGACCTTTCCGTCGCCTGGCACGTGCCTGATGCCGGTCGTCGTGTCGGCGGTCACGCGCGCCTGCCGGATGGCGGCGTTGAATCCGATCAGGCGCTGGATCACCGCGCCCCATTCGGCGAGTTCGCTATAGGCGGTGACGAAAAAGGACATCGCGCTCTGCATGCTGCCGAACGCGGACGCGGTCTGCATCAGGGCGCCAAGCTGGACCTGCCCGGCGAAATAGGCCGGGCTGACCACGATAAACGGGAAGATGATCGAAAACTGGTCAAATCCTGCGGTGAAGAATGTGAGCTTTTTCTGCCGCCGCATGATGTTGAACCAGTTATCGACAACGCGCTGGAATCGGTCGATCAGCCGGCTGGTCTCGGCGCGCTCGCCGCTGAGCAGCGCGACCTGTTCGGAATTTTCCCGCGTGCGCACGAGGTTGAAGCGGAAGTCCGCCTCATAGCGCTGTTGCGTGAAAATCAGCCGGATCAGCGGCCGCCCGATCAGATGCGTGAACAGCGTTCCAAGGACCGAATAGATCAGCGCCGCCCAGACCAGGTAGCCGGGAATGTCCACCGCCGACCCGAACAGATGCAGGGGAGCGGCTTGCGACAATCCCCAGAGGATGACGACGAACGACAGGATGGTGACCACCGAATTGAGGAAACCCAATCCGATCCGCAGCGTGCGCACGACGAACAGCTGAATGTCCTCGGCGATGCGCTGATCGGGATTGTCCGCCGCGTCGCCCTGAAGCTGCATGCGGTAATGATTGGCGTCGTCCAGCCAGTTGCGCAGATAGGATTGCGTCATCCAGCGCCGCCAGCGAACCTGCAACCACTGGTTCAGGTAGAGCTGATAAACTTTCAGCACGATAAAACTTGCTGCCAGCACACAGAAATAGGCGAGCTGGTTGACGAACGAATTCCAGTCGCGGTCCTGCAGCGCGTTGTAGAAAGCGTTATTCCACTGGTTGATCAGGACGGTCAGGCCCACCACCGCGAGCTCGATTGCCACGATAACGAGCAGCAGGGCGCGTCCCGCCACCGCGTCCTCCGACCGGAAATAGGGAATGGCGAGCGTCCAGATGGCCGCAAGCGAGGGTTTGGGAGCGGTCACGGGAGAACTCCTGTCGCGAGATGGGAAAGCGCGCGAGAGCGGCCGGCGCGCAGCCCGATTACGAATTGTGCAAACGCGGCGCTGCGAACGGGTGGGCAGGAACGACCGATCAAGCCTCAAAAAATGTTGCAGTGCAGTCTGCGACGTTCAGATGCTTGTGCAAAACGGTCAACCCGTCCAAACTATGGCAAGGCCGCTGGAATACGATATACGTCCAGGGGTTATTTACAAAACCGGCGCACCAAGACGCCGGGTTTCAAGGGTCGCTAGGGAGGATCCTCATGACCACCAAGACTGAAAAAACCAAAACCACTCGCCGTAAATTTCTTCTGGCCGCCGGCGCTACCGGCGCAGCCACCATTGCAATGCCGCAGATATCTCGCGCCCAGACCGTCACCCTGAAGATGCAGGGTTCGTGGGGCGCGAAGGACGTCTTCAATGAAATGGCGCAAGACTATGTCGAGCGCGTCAACACGATGGCCGGCGGCCGCCTGAAAATCGACTATCTCGTTGGCGGCGCAGTCGTGCATCCGTTCCAGGTTCTCGATGGCGTGCATGGTGGCCAGATCGATGGCGCCCATACCGTGACGGTGTACTGGTACGGCAAGCACAAGGCCGCGTCTCTGTTCGGTACCGGCCCGGTCTTCGGCTTCAATGCCAATGAAGGCCTCGGCTGGATCCATAACGGCGGCGGCAAGGAACTGTTCGAAGAGCTTCAGACGCAGATCATGAAGGTCAACATCAAGAGCTTCTTCGTCATGCCGATGCCGACCCAGCCGCTCGGCTGGTTCAAGAAGCCGGTCAAGAGCATGGCCGACATGAAGGGCCTGAAATACCGCACCGTCGGCCTTGCCGCCGATTTGATGCAGGCCATGGGTATGGCCGTCGCGCAACTGCCGGGCGGCGAAATCGTGCCGGCCATGGAACGCGGCGTGATCGACGCCTTCGAGTTCAATAACCCGACCTCGGACCGGCGCTTCGGCGCGCAGGACGTCGCCAAGAACTACATGATGGGCAGCCATCACCAGGCGACGGAATATTTTGAGATCATGTTCAATCGCACGAAGTACAACGCGCTCCCGAAGGAATTGCAGGCGATCCTGCAATACGGCGCGGAGGCGGTGTCGTCCGCCAACGAATGGAAGGCGATGGACTATTACTCGAAGGACCTCGTCGAATTGAAAGAGAAGGACAAGGTCAGCGTCTTGCGCACGCCGAAAGACGTGTTCGAAGCGCAGATCAAGGCCTGGGACGGCCTGATCGCGCAGCTCGGATCCGACCCCTTCATGAAGAAGGTGATGGATTCGCAGAAAGCCTGGTCGAAGCGCGTCGTCGCTTACGGCATGTTCAATGCGACCGACTATCGCGGCGCATACGAACATCACTTCGGCAAGCTTGATCTCGGCTGAGATCGTTGCAATCGGAGAGGGCGGCGCGAAAAAGCGCCGCCCGACCCGGTAGGGGGACACGCGAGCGGCGTGGATTGATCGGAAATGAAAAAATTTCTCTTCTTCATCGATTCCTTGAGCTTATGGGTCGGCAAGTGCTTCGCCTGGCTGATCCTCATACTGACGCTGGGCATCAGTTATGAAGTGCTTGTGCGCTATGTCTTCAGAGCGCCGACGACCTGGGCCTTCGACTTCAGCTACATCAATTATGGCGCGCTGTTTCTGATGGCCGGTGCCTATGCGCTGTCGCGCAACGGCCATGTTCGCGCCGACGTGTTCTACCGCTTCTGGCAGCCGCGCACTCAGGCGAAGATGGATCTTGCGCTCTACATCCTTTTCTTCCTGCCGGCCGTGCTGGCCTTCATGTATTCCGGTTACAAGTATGCGGAAATGTCCGTTCGCTTCCGTGAAGTGAGCATTTTCAGTCCGGCTGGCGTCCCGGTCTTTCCGCTCAAGGCGCTCATCCCCGTCGCCGGTTTTCTTCTGTTCGTTCAGGGCCTCGCGGAGGTCATCCGCTGCGTGCTGTGCATTCGCCAGGGCAGCTGGCCGGAGCGATTGCACGACGTCGAAGAAACAGAATCCGTCATCATTCGAGAAAAGCAGCATCTGGCCGAGAAAAACAGCTAATGAATCGCGGCCGCGTTTGCTGCAGGGGTTAAAAG
Source organism: Pseudorhodoplanes sinuspersici (assembly GCA_945878025.1). GTDB lineage: Bacteria > Pseudomonadota > Alphaproteobacteria > Rhizobiales > Xanthobacteraceae > Pseudorhodoplanes > Pseudorhodoplanes sinuspersici_B. The sequence continues at coordinate 5,117 of CAMDXM010000054.1, forward strand.
GGGATGGGATATGACTGACCCGCAAGTTGGCATGTTGATGCTTGGATTGTTCATCTTCATCATCATGCTTGGGTTTCCGATCGCGTTTACGCTGATTGCGATGGGTGTCGGCTTCGGCTTCTACGCCTATTACACTCCCGGGCAGGAAGTCTTCGACAACCGCATTTTCACCTTGCTGGTGCAAAAGGCGTTCGAGGTCATGTCGAACGACGTTCTCGTCGCCGTGCCGCTATTCCTGTTCATGGGCTATCTCGTCGAGCGCGCGAATATTCTCGATCGCCTGTTTCACTCGCTGCAGATATCTATGAAAAATGTTCCGGGCGCGCTCGCTGTGGCGACGCTCGTCACCTGCGCGATGTTTGCGACCGCGACCGGCATTGTCGGCGCGGTGGTGACGCTGATGGGACTGCTGGCTTTCCCCGCCATGCTGCGCGCCGGTTACGACGTCAGGCTGTCGGCCGGCGTGGTTTGCGCGGGCGGCTGTCTTGGCATTCTCATTCCGCCCAGCATTCTTCTGATCGTCTATGCCGCGACCGCTGGCGTTTCGGCGGTGAAGCTTTACGCCGCGGCGTTTCTCCCCGGTTTTCTTTTGACGGGCCTCTATGTCATCTACGTGATCATCCGGGCGATGATCAATCCCGCTTTGTGTCCCAAGCTGCCGAAGGAGCAGACCGATATTCCGTTCGCCGAGGTCATCTGGTCGCTGATGACATCCTTCTTTCCGCTCGCGCTTCTGATTGTTTCGGTGCTCGGAGCGATTTTGTTCGGATTGGCGACGCCGTCTGAAGCGGCCGGCATCGGCGCGCTCGGCAGTATCGTTCTCGCCGTCGCCTATCGCGCGTTCAATTTCGGAATGCTGAAAGAATCGGTATTCCTGACGGCGCGCGCCACCGCCATGGTCTGCTATCTGTTCATCGGCTCCTGGACATTCTCGTCGGTGTTCGCGCTGCTTGGCGGGCAGGGCGTGGTCGAGCGGTTTTTCCTGGGTCTCGATCTGTCGCCGACGGGATTCCTGCTGCTCACGCAGGTCATCATTTTCCTTCTGGGCTGGCCGCTGGAATGGACCGAAATCATCGTCATTTTCGTGCCGATTTTCCTGCCGCTGCTCGACGACTTCAACATCAACCCGATCTTTTTCGGCATCCTGGTGGCGCTGAATACCCAGACCGCGTTCAACACGCCGCCAGTCGCGATGGCTGCGTTCTATCTCAAAGGCGTGGCGCCGCCGCACGTGCAGTTGAACGATATCTTCGCCGGAGCGCTTCCGTTCGTGATGATGGTCTTCATGACCATGGCTTTGGTCTACATCTTCCCGGGGATCGCGCTGTGGCTGCCGGACTACCTGTACACCCCGAGGTAACCGGGTGATCGTCATACGGTCCAGGGAACGGCGCATATGAGCCTCAGTGCGCTCTCTCTCGCGGAGGCGGCGGCCGACATTCGCGAAGGAAGATTAAAGTCGGCCGAACTCGTCGCCGATTGCCTCAAGCGTATCGAAGAGACGGAAGCGGACATTCAGGCCTGGGCTTTTCTCGACCCCGGATATGCGATGACGCAAGCGGAGGCCGCCGACCTGCATCGTCAGCAGGGCAAAGCGCTGGGGCCGCTGCATGGCGTTCCTGTCGGCATCAAGGATATTTTCGATACCGGCGACATGCCGACCGAGTTCGGCTCACCGGCCTGGGCCGGACGCACGCCGCGCCGGGATGCCGCGGCGGTCGCTAGGCTGCGCGAGGCCGGCGCGGTGATCATGGGCAAGACCGTCACGACCGAATACGCGTATTTCCAGCCGGGCAAGACCAGAAATCCGCACGACCCCGCGCGCACGCCCGGCGGCTCATCGAGCGGATCGGCTGCGGCTGTCGCAGCGCATATGGTGCCGGGTGCGATCGGCTCGCAGACCAATGGTTCGGTGATCAGGCCGGCGGCGTTTTGCGGCGTGGTCGGATTCAAGCCGACGCACGGCCTCATTTCCCGAAACGGTGCGCTTGAATTGTCGCGCACGCTCGATCACGTCGGCGTCTTTGCGCGCAGTGTCGAGGACGCCGCATTGCTGGCAGAAGTGATGGTCGGCTTTGACGAAGAGGATTTGGATACGCGCCCGGTCGCTAGGCCGCCTTTCGCATCCGTGGCGGCGAGCGAGCCGCCTTTGCCGCCGCGATTTGCATTCGTCCGTTCGGCGGCATGGGATCAAGCCGAGCCGGTGATGCGCGAGGCGTTTGGTGAATTGACCGAGGTGCTGGGTGAGGCCTCGACGGATGTCGATCTCGGCGAGAGCTTCTCCCGTGCGATCGACATGCAACGCATCGTGATGGAAGTGGAGATGGCCCACAATTTCCGCCGCGACTATGAGAAATTCGGCCGTCAGCTGAGCGATAAATTGCGCGGGCTGATCGAGCGCGGGCGCGCGCATCTGGCGGTGAGTTATGCAGCGTCGTTGGCCGGGGTCCGGCAACTCAACGACGCGCTGGATTACGTGTTCGACGAATACGACGCCATCCTGACGCCCGCTGCGCCCGGCGAGGCGCCGGGCATCGAAACCACGGGCAATCCCGTCTTCTGTTCCACCTGGAGCTATCTCGGCACGCCCGCCATCACGATTCCGCTCATGGCCTCGCAGGCGGGCCTTCCGCTCGGCGTGCAACTCGTCGCAAGGCGCGGAAACGATGCCCGCCTCTTGCGCACCGCGCGCTGGCTTGTCGATAATCTGAAGGGAAAGGACCGGCGTCGCGCCCAAAAGGCTGCGAAGGCCGGCGAAACGCGCTCACGAAAAGGAAAGCCTCAATGAAAACCACGATCGTCACCGGCCTGATCGGTATCGCAACGCTGTTCGGGTTTGTAGGCTTCATGGTGGTGTGGGTGAAAGCACTGCCCTTGATCGTTATCACGGTCGTTGTCGGCCTGATGGTGGTCTATGATTTTGTGCAGACCGTCCGTTTCGGCGAGAAATATTAGAATCGCTGAAAGGCCGTCGCCCGGAAGACGGTAAAATCTCTCCGCGCTCGCTGGCAAAACGAGCGCGCGTAGTCCTGTGTTCGCGGGTTGGTTATTCTGTCGTACGCTTGATCAACGCCTTGGCGGAACGGCACAAGGGTCGCGTTAGGCAAGAACAACGTGCGCCCGGAAATATTCCGCAAAATCTCGCAACCGCAACGCTGATTTGAATTGCGGGCCGGTTGTCATGCTGCCTAAGATATAATCATTCGCCTGCCGGGACTAAGTAAACAGCCCGGATTCGTTGAGTTCCGGCTGCTGGCCCGTTCCTTGCAAATCACTAACGTTTCCTGTGGTGAGCGGAGAGATTGTCATGCGACGTCGCGAATTCACAAAACTGGCGCTGGCTGGCGCTGCTGCAAGTGTTGCGGCGCCCGCAATCGTGCGCGCCCAGACGAGCTTCAATTGGAAGATGACGAGCTTCTACGGTCCGAATGCCGCCTTCTATTCGACCGGGCCGGGCGGCGCGAAAGATCTTTGCAAACGCATCGACGAGATGTCGGGCGGCCGGCTCAAAATCCAGTTCTATGGCGCCGGCGAATTGATCCCCGCTGCGGAAGGTTTCGACGCGGTGTCGTCCGGCACGGTGGAGATGAACTACGCCAATTCGTATTTCTGGACCGGCAAGAGCTTCGCCGCGCAATATTTCACGGCGGTGCCCTTCGGTCTCAACTTCCAGGGCTATAACGGCTGGTACTATGACGGCGGCGGCCGCGAACTCTGGCGCGAGGTTTACGACAGATTCAATCTGGTCCCCTTCGCCTGCGGCAATACCGGCGTACAGATGACCGGCTGGTTCCGCAAGCCGATCGAGAAGGTCGAAGATCTCAACGGCATCAAGATGCGCATCCCGGGTCTTGCCGGCCGCGTCTACAAGGAACTCGGCGTCGATTCCCGCCTGATCGCGCCGGGCGAAATCTTTCCTTCGCTTGAACGCGGCGTGATCGATGCCGCCGAATTCGTCGGGCCCTATCTCGACCGTCAGCTCGGTCTGCACAAGGTCGCAAAATATTACTACACGACCGGCTGGCACGAGATGGCGACCACGAGCGAGCTCACGATCAACAAGGCGAAATGGGCAAGCCTGCCGCCCGACCTGCAGGCGATCATCGAAAACGCCTGCGCCGCCTGCAACGTCATCAGCGAAGCCTGGTGCCAGAAAAACAACGCGGAAGCCTACGAAGATCTGGTGAAGAATCACGGCGTGATCGCCCAGCCCTTGCCGGATGACGTCGTGAAAGCGCTCCGCGTCGCCACCAACAAAATCCTCGCCGAGGCGGTGGAGAAGGATCCGGTCACCAAAAAGGTCCACGAATCCTATTTCGCCTATAAGGCCAAATATGATGAATGGGCCGACAAGAGCGAACTGATCTACCACACCAAGATCCGGAAAGGCTAATTTGAACGCTGCTACAAAGCTGGCCGGCGGGATCGACGTATTCGTCGATCTCGTCGGCCGCATCACGTCATGGCTGGCCTTCGGCCTCGCGCTCGTCATGGGCGCGAATGTGCTGTTCCGCTACGGCTTCTCGCTCGGCTTCATCTGGGCGCAGGAGCTGGAATGGCACATCTTCATACCGATCTGCCTGTTCGGAATGTCTTACGCATTGCTGCACGGTGAGCATGTACGGGTGGATGTGCTGTTTGCCTCGTTCACGCCGCGCACCAAGCACTTCGTTGATGTCGTCGCGGCTCTTCTGTCGATGGCGTTTTGCGTGATCGTGATCTGGCTGTCGATCCCCTACGTCTACCAGTCATGGTCGATCGGCGAGGGCACCGCCAATCCCGGCGGCATCGAATATCGCTACATCGTCAAGGCGCTGATCCCGATCGGCTTCGCGGTCCTGTTCCTGCAATCGCTGTCGCAGGCGATCAAAAGCACTATCGCAATGCGGAGCGCGTGATGGGTTTGTCGGAAATTCTCGCCATCCTGATGCTGGTGTCGTTTTTCGTGTTGCTGATGGCGGGCATTCCGGTCGGGCTCACCTTGGCGACTGCCGGTCTTGTGTTCGGCTATATCGGCTTCGGCTCTACGCTGTTCAGCCTGTTGCCGAGCCGCATCTTCGGCGTCGTCACCAATTCCACTTTGCTCGCCATTCCGCTCTTCGTCTTCATGGGCATGATGCTGGAGAAGTCGAAGCTCGCCGAAGACTTGATGGAGGTGATCGGTCATCTCGCCGGCGCGCTGCGCGGCGGTCTCGGCATCGGCATCGTGCTCGTCGGCGTGCTGCTCGGCGCCACCACCGGCATTGTCGGCGCGACGGTGGTCACGCTCGGGCTTCTGACATTGCCTGGCATGCTCAAGCGCGGCTACGACAAGGGACTCGCCTGCGGCGTCATCTGCGCTTCCGGCACGCTCGGCCAGATCATTCCGCCGAGCCTGATCCTCATCCTGCTCGCCGACATCCTCAATGAATCGGTCGGCACGCTGTTCGCCGCCGCCATGATCCCGGGCCTTGTGCTTGCCGGGATTTACGTCGTCTACATCCTCATTCTCGGCATCGTCCGTCCGGACATGGTGCCAGCTTTCTCCAAGCAAGAACGCGACCTCGTCTCAAAAAGCGAGCTCGCCGGCAAATTATTCAAGGTGGTGGCGCCGCCCGTCGGCCTTGTCGGCGCGGTGCTGGGCTCGATCATCGCCGGCATCGCGGCCCCTTCGGAAGCCGCCTCCATGGGCGCGCTTGGATCGGTCGTGGTCGCCGCCATTGGCCGGCGGCTGACCTGGAAGGTGCTGCGCGAAACCGCGCAGGCCACGACCAAGATCACCGCGATGATGATGTTCATCCTGATCTGCGCGCAGGCCTTCGCGCTCGCCTTCCGCGGATTGCAGGGCGAGAAAATCGTTCACGATCTCTTCGCGTTCCTGCCCGGCGGCATCAACGCGGACATCTGGTTCCTGATGTTCATCATCTTCATTCTCGGTTTCTTCATCGAATGGATCGAGATTTCCTACATCGCGGTGCCGTTATTCCTGCCGGTCTTCGTGGCGGCGAATGTCGACATGGTCTGGCTCGCGACGCTGATCTGCGTGAATTTGCAAACGTCGTTTCTGACGCCGCCTTTCGGCTGGGCGCTGTTCTTCCTGCGCGGCGTCGCGCCGCCCGAGATCACGACCGGCGATATCTACCGAGGGATCGTGCCATTCGTGCTGATGCAGCTGCTTGCGCTGGTGCTGGTCTTTTTCTTCCCGGCGCTTGCAACCTGGCTGCCGAAGGCCATTGGCTGGTAGTTGATCCCGCCGCGCCATTATGAATGATACGCCCCTGACGTAAGGGTGGATCTGATGCGCGGCGTAACCAGGCGTGATTTTCTCAACGGCGCGGCGCTGACCATCGCGGCCGGCCTCACGCCCGCCATGCAATTCGCGAACGCGGCGGAGCCCTATCCCCCGGCCTTGACCGGCCTGCGCGGCCATCACGCGGGATCGTTTGAGACCGCGCACGACATGCGCGACGGAAAAATTCCGCGCTTGGACAATCTGCCGGTCGAGGAGCGCTACGATCTCGTCGTGGTCGGCGCCGGGATCAGCGGGCTTTCGGCGGCGTATTTCTACCGCAAGGCCAATCCGGCCGCGCGCATCCTCATTCTCGACAATCACGACGATTTCGGCGGGCACGCCAAGCGCAATGAATTCACGCTCAACCGGCGTCTCATCCTCGGCTATGGCGGAAGCGAATCCCTGCAATCGCCCAAGGGCCTGTTCAGCGCGACCGCCAAGGGCCTCCTGAAGGATCTCAGCGTCGATCCCGCGCGCTTTGAGACCGCGTTCGAGCGCAAGCTCTATCCGTCGCTCGGGCTGTCGCGCGGCGTCTTCTTTCAGCGCGAGGATTTCGGTCGCGATGCCCTCGTGACCGGCGATCCGCAGGCCATCATGGCCGACGATCTCGGCCCCGGATTGCTGAATGCGCGCGGCATCCGGGACTTCGTCGCGGATTTTCCAGTATCGGCGGAAAGTAAAGCGCAGCTGACCGCGCTCTACGAAGAGACGCGCGATCCGCTGCCGGACAAGAGTCACGAGGAAAAGACCGCGCTGCTTGAACGGACGAGCTACAGCGATTACCTCGTCAATGTCTGCGGTTGCACGCCGGAAGTCGCCAAATGCTTCTATGGCCGCACGCTCGACTTTACCGGATTGTCCGCCGAGCAGGTTCCCGCCGCCTTCGCGCGCGAAATGGGCTTTCCCGGTTTTGCCGCGCTCGGTTTGCCCACGCACGACAATCCCGAGCGCACCGAGCCCTATATCTATCATTTCCCGGACGGCAACGCGTCGATCGCGCGCCTTCTGGTGCGCGCGCTCATTCCCGGTATCGCGCGCGGCAAGACCATGGACGACATCGTGCTCGCGCGCTTCAATTATGGCCGCCTCGACCGTCCGGACCAGCGCGTGCGCATCCGTCTCGACTCGACCGCGATCAATGTCCGCAACACGCAAAGCGGCGTCGATATCGCCTATGTCCGCGGCGGCAAGGCGGCGCGTATCCAGGCCGGGCATTGCGTGCTCGCCTGTTTCAACATGGTCATTCCCTATCTGATGCCGGAATTATCGCAGCCGCAGGCGCGCGCCTTGCAGGAAAATGTGAAAGCGCCGCTGGTCTATAGCAAGGTTCTGGTGCGCAACTGGCGGCCCTGGATGAAGCTCGGCGTGCACGAGATTTCCGCGCCGACGTCGTTTCACTGCCGCGTCAAGCTCGATTATCCGGTGAGCCTCGGGCGCTATCGTCATGCGCGCGATCCGTCCGAGCCGATATGCCTTCATCTCGTGCATGTGCCGAACGATTCCAATCCGGGACTGGAGGCGCGCAACCAGTTCCGCATCGGCCGCATGAAATTGCTGGACATGACCTTCGCCGATTTCGAGGCGCGCATTCGCGGCGATCTCGACCGCATGCTGGGAGCGGGCGGCTTTTCGTCCGCGCGCGATATCGCGGCGATCACGGTCAATCGCTGGTCGCATGGCTATTCCTATGCGGCCAATTCGCTGTTCGACGGTCCCGAGCACGAAGCCGTCATCGAGCGCGCGCGCCAGCCAGCGGGCCGCGTGACAATCGCCAATTCCGACGCGGCCTGGGACGCTTATGCCCATAGCGCCATCGACGAGGCCGATCGCGCCGTGCGCGAATTGCTGCGCTAAAACCGTGCAGGCGTTTCGCCGCGGGCCGCGCCGGCGGAACGCGAAGCGCGGACAAAACGCGGCCGGATTGCGATCGAGGTGAACGGACGCCGGGCCTGCGCGCGGGATTTGTCTTATTTGTTCTTCGCCGCCACCAGCGCGTTCACGTTGGCTTCGAACAGCGAGATGTAATCGTCGGTCTGCGGCAATTCGCCGACCGATCCGGCGAGCGACACCACCTTGGCGCCGGTCTGCTGCGCAAGCTTGTTGGCATGGCGCTCCGGCTGGTTGACCTCGGTCAGGATCAGCTTGATGCCGCGCGCCTTGATCAGCTTGGACAGTTCCGCGATCTTGGCGCGCTTGGGCGGCGCGCGGTCGCGCGCGGCCATGAAATCCACGATCTTGAGGCGGAAGCGGCTTGCGAAATAGCTCCAGTCGTCGTGGAAGGCGATCATCGGCTCGTCGCGAAACGGGGCGAGTCGCGTTTGCCACTCGCCGATCTTGCCATCGAGCCGCGCAAGGAATGTCTTTCGGTTGTCCGCGTAATATTTCGCGTTTTTCGGGTCTGCCTTCGAAAAGGCTTCCAGCATTTTCTCGGTGATGGCGTCCGCGCTTTTCGGATCGAGCCAGTAATGCGGATTGGGGCCGCCGCGCGAGGCGCGGCGCGTGCGCGAGAAGGCGGCGCTGATCGTGAGCGGATCGTTGGCGACCGCGGTCGAAGCGTCAAGATAGCCGGGCTCGCCGCGCGCGATCCCGGTGAGGCCGTGTTTGAGGGTCGCGCGCGCAAGCAGCTTGTCGAACCACGGGTCGATCCCGGGCGCCGCGCGCACGACCACCTGCGCGCCTTTCAGGATGTCGGCGTCCTGCAATTTAGGCTGATATTCCTCGGGCGATTCGCCGGAGGCGACAAGGCTCGAGACATTGACCCGTTCGGCGCCGACCATCTTGGCAAGGCTGCGCAAATCGGAGGTCGTGGTCACGACCCGCAGCCGGTCCTGCGCGGAACCGGAGGAGACGGACGCCAGAAAAAGACAGGTGATTGCAATCAGGCGGTTCATTGTGCGTCCTCGAAATTCATTATAGACAATCCCCGCCCGCACTTCCAAGCCTGCGAGCTCAAGTCTTCAAACTTCAAGCCATGCCCATCAGTGAAAACAGGAGCCGTAAAGCGCATGCGTTTGTCACCATCAAACCTCCCGGGCCGTCATGGTTTCGTCATTCTGGCCGCGATTTTGTCGATCGCCGGCGCGATGCATGAAGCGACGGCCTCGGGCCGCGACTTCCCCTTCGATCACGAATTGCGGTTCGACGCCAATCCCGTGCGCGGCTCGAAGCGCGTGCCGGGCCTGCAGGTCACGAAAACCGGCGCGGTGGAAATCGACCTTTGGTGCGCCAGCGGCAAGGGGCAGGCCGTCATCATCGACAACCAGATCACGATCATCCCGCTCTCCATGCAGGATAATCAATGTCCGGCAGACCGCCTGCGCATGGACGAGGATTTGCTCAACCATTTGACGGCGGTGACGACCTGGCGCTGGGACGGGCAATTGCTGGTCCTGGTCGGGCCGCGGCCGCTGCGTTTTCGGCCGGCCTCCAATTGATGCGGTGACCAGGCCGCCGGGCGGGCCAAGTACGACATCTTGTACGAGAACCTGCGCGTGTCCTGGTGTGGGCGTTTGGGTGGAAACATGACCGGAAGAAAGCGCGTCGCGCTGATCGGGGCCGGTATCGGCGGGCTCACGGCGGCGCGCGCGCTGGCTTTGCGCGGTTTCGAGGTGCGCGTTTTCGAGCAGTCGGATGAACTCAAGGAAGTCGGCGCGGGCATCCAGGTCGCACCGAACTCGGCCAAGGTTCTGCGCGCGCTCGGTCTCGAACCGCAATTGAAAGCGGCCGGCTACCAGCCGCGATCGGTCGTCGTGCGGGACTGGGACGACGGGCGCGAATTGCGCCGCACGCCGATGGATCATGCGCAGGCGAAATACGGCGCCGGCTATTATCTGATGCATCGCGCCGATCTCCTGCGGATGCTCGCGCAGCCCGTGCCGGGTGTGACCATCGAACTCGGCGCACGGGTGGAAGCCTTGTCCTCCACCGAAAAGCAGGCTTCGGTGACCTTGAGCGGCGGCCGGAAAATCGAATTCGATCTGGTCGTCGGATGCGACGGCATCCATTCACTGGCGCGCAAGACGTTGCATGGCGCGCAATCGCCGCGCTTCACCGGCAATATGTGCTGGCGGGCGCTCACGCCCGCCGGCGTTTTCCCGCGTGGGCTTGTGGCGCCGGACATGACGATCTGGATGGGGCCGCTCGGCCATATCGTGGTCTATTACATTCGCGGCGGGCAATTCGTGAACATGGTGGCCTCGCGCGAGACCAAAACCTGGGTGGAAGAATCCTGGTCGGTCGAATCCTCCGCGCAGGAAATGAGCGCGGCCTTCCCGAATGTGGGCGGCGACATGCGCATGCTGATCGATCGCGCGCAGAACTGCTTCAAATGGGGCCTGTTCGACCGCGACCCGCTGCCATGGTGGAGCAGGGGGCGCATCACGCTCCTGGGAGACGCGGCGCATCCGATGCTGCCGTTTCTGGCGCAGGGCGCGGCGATGGCGATCGAGGACGCCTTCGTGCTGGCGCGCGAAGCCGGCGCTTCGCCGGACGATCTCGCGGCGGCTTTGCAGCGCTACGAGACGATCCGCCGTCCGCGCGCTACCGACGTGCAGCTCGCGGCGCGCGCGCAGGCCGGAATTTTTCACCTGACATCGCCGGCCGCGCGGCTCAAGCGCTGGCTGAAACTCGACCGCTTCACGCGGTCCGATCCCAAATTGCTGAATCGGGATTGGCTCTACGAGCATGATGTAACGGCCGAGCAGCCGGCGTGTTGATGTTCTCGCGTTAGTTTTCCGTCATGGCCGGGCTTGTCCCGGCCATCCACGTCTTTTTTCGTAGTCACCACAAAGGAAGACGTGGATGCCCGGCACGAGGCCGGGCATGACGGCGTAGAGATCAGTGCGCTAGCCGATAATCCCCATGATGTCGGATTCCTTCATGATCAGGAATTCCTCGCCATCGAGCTTGACCTCGGTGCCCGACCATTTGCCGAACAGCACGCGGTTTCCGGGCTTCACGTCCATCGGAACGAGCTTGCCGCCGTCGTCGCGTCCGCCGGGGCCGACCGCGACCACTTCGCCTTCCTGCGGCTTCTCCTTGGCGGTATCCGGGATGATGATGCCTCCCTTGGTTTTTTCGCTGGCATCGATGCGCCGCACAACCACGCGGTCATGCAGGGGGCGGAATTTGGTTTTTGCCATGGGGTCCTCGCGCAGCAGGTTGAAACAAGAAACTTATTTTATAACAGTAACTTAGAGCCGTATTCCGGGATTGACCGCCGGGAGATACGGAAAGGGCATTATCCTGTCAAGCCGCGCCCGGGCTCGCGAAAGCCCGCGCGCGAATCCGCCTGCAAGCGGGAAAACCGGTAAGGTTTTTGCGCGTATCTTGTGACGTCTTGCGCTCGCCTTTTTGAGCCCGCAGACTATGCGAAGTCCGGG
>CAMDXM010000055.1 GCA_945878025.1 Pseudorhodoplanes sinuspersici
GATCGGTCATTGCTTTCCGCTTACGTCGCGAATGGCACGTTCCTTTGCGTCTTCACAGACAGCCGGATCCGCCTTCGCGCGGAGCTTGCCATCGGCCCGCGCTTCGCGCGAACCCGTTGGCGCTTCGGCGCGATGAGCCGCGCCAGAGCTGCGGAGCAGCGGCGGCGGGGCCGCCTCCTTCGCCTTCTTTTCCATGTGGTCGAGATAAGCGCGATAGAAGGCTTCCTCTTCGCAGGCGAGGCACATCACTCCACCACCTTCGGAACGAGGAAATAATGATCTTGCGTCGCCGGCGCATTGGCGACAATGACGTCGGCAATGCCGCCATCGGTCACCTCGTCCCACCGCTTCTTCATCGCCATCGGCGTCACAGAGGTCATCGGCTCGACGCCGTCGACATCGACCTCGGATAATTGCTCGACAAAAGCCAGGATGGCGTTGATCTCGCCGCGCAGGTGCTCGACCTCGCCGTCCTCGACGGCGATGCGGGCGAGATGCGCGATACGGCGCACGGTCGCGGCGTCAACGGACATAGGCGAACTCCGTGGTGGGGAGGCGTGGCGAGCCTATAGCAGAGCCCGGATTTGCGGGGCAACCGCCGATCTTGGACTGGGCTCAGGCCGTTGAGCGACGGCGAGAAATCGCGCAACAATACGGGGTGTTCCGGCCCGCTTTGGAGCCAATAACGATGCCGACCTTGCGCACGCTTCTTGTCATGTTCGTTCTGGCAATAGCCGTTTCCGCTGGCGCCTTCGCAGCCGACACCGCCGCCAAGGATTTCGTCACGGCGATCTACCGCAATTACGAGGGCAAGGACGCCAAGGGCCTTCCGCTCAACTCTCCGAAGATCAGGGCGCTAATTTCACCCGGATTGCTGAAGCTGATCGACGCCGACGAGAAAGACGCGGCCAAACGCAACGAACCGCCGACGCTCGACGGCGATCCTTTTGTCGATGCGCAGGACTGGGAAATCCCGTCTTTTGTCATCGAGGTCGCTGACAAGGGACCCGACAAGGCGGAAGCGACGGTTCAGTTCACGAATGGCGGCAGCCCGGCGAGCGTCACGCTTTTGCTGATCAAGCTCAACGGCGCGTGGCGCATCGACGATTTCGTCGGCGCCGACGGATCGCTGCGCAACGTGCTCGGCAGGAAGAGATAGCTCAAAGCGCAATCCGGCGAAGTGGGTGCCCGGTTCGCCGCAAGATTGCGCGACAAATGGCTCTAAGTCATTTTCTCGACGAAATAAATGGTCTGCAGCAGCGACGTGAGATTGACGATCGCGTGCAGCAGGATGGTGAGCAAGGTCGATCCCGATTTCCAGCGCAGCGCCCCGAACACGACGCCAAGCAGGAAAATCTGAACAATAAAGAACAGCTCGTATTGCACATGCATCGAGGCCCAGATCGCGGACGGGATCAGGATCGCGCCGGCGTCCCCGACCGGCGAGGCCGCAAGTCCGCGATACATGAAGCCGCGGAAAACGATTTCCTCGGTCAGCGGCGCGGCAATCACGAGCGCGATCGCCAGAAGCCAGATCGTGCCGGAATCGCGCGCGGAACGGTAAGCCTCGATCACGAAGGGCGGGACAATCCCGCGCCCGCTCATCCAGGTCGACAGATCGCCGAGCGGCAGCAGCACGACAAGGCATGCAAGACCGATCAGCACATAGGCGCGGCTCGGGCGCACCAGCGCGAGATAATCGGTGAAGCGGCTGCGCGCGAAGCGGATGGCGAGAGCGATGACGCCGATTTCAGCGGGCGCCGCGAGAATGGCCACCGACGAAATGGTGACGGCGTGCGAGGCGAGCTTTTCGATGTCAGCCGACGACGCCCCGTCGCCGATATTGACGTAGAAAAGTATCCCGAAGAACACGGCGAACTGAACCGCAACCCAGGCGGCCAAGGCCGCCACGGTCCAGCCTAACGTGGCCCAGAATTTCCAAGGGTCGCAGGGCGGATTGTATCGGGGATCGCGAGCATGCGCGGGGTCGAGGGTCGCCGAAGATCGCGAATTGGACATGGCCTCGCTCACCCATTCCGAAAATATGATCGCGTCATGTGTCGCACTGGCGATCGCGACGGTTCAAGTCACACCGAAAACGCCTTGCCCTTTTCAGGCACGACCACCTTGGTGGCGCTGCCCTTCATCGCCGCGACGAACTTGTCGGCATTCTTCTCAAGCGGTGGAAAGCTCCCGTAATGGCACGGCACCGCCGTTTCAACTTTGAGGAATCTGTTGACGGCCAGGGCCGCCGTCTTCGGGCTCATGGTGAAGCGGTCCCCGATCGGAACGAAGGCAACCTTCGGCCGGTGGATTTCCGCGATCAGCGCCATATCCGAGAAAATGTCGGTATCGCCGAGATGATAGATCGCCGGCTCTCCCGCCGCCGCGACGACGACGCCGCAGGGATTGCCGAGATAGATCGGCACGCCGTCCTTGATGTCCCCCGATGAATGGTCGGCGCGCACGAGCGTGACGGTGAAACCGCCCTGCTCGGTCGTGCCGCCGGTATTCATCGGGTCGAATGTCTCAAGACCCTGCCCGGCAAGCCACATGCACAGATCGTAATTCGCGATGACGGGGGCGCCGGTCGCTTTCGAAATCTCAAGCGCATCGCCGACGTGATCGGAATGGCCGTGGGTCAGCACGATATGCGTGACGCCCTTGATCGCGGCTGCGCGGTCCGACGTGAAGGCCGGATTGCCGGTAAAGAACGGATCGATCAGCACGGCCTTGCCGGCGAAATCGAGACGGAAGGCGGAATGGCCAAACCATGTGACTTGCATTGGACGAACTCGCATCGGGATTCGGTGGACATTGGAGCATAGAGATCGCGGACGCACGATCAATCGATGCGTCGCACGAATATCTTGGCCGCGCCATTCCCGGATGCTACGCCCTCGCAGGTGGTTCAGAAGATTTCGAAAGTCGCCCCCGAGGGCGCCGCAAGATCGAGCGAATTTCGGATTCGGGGCACTCGCCGATGCCTGCATTGATCCTGCCCCTGGAGGAGGCCGCGCCGCATTTTGCGGCGCGCGGCGGCCTGATCGGGCTCGATCTTGGAACCAAGACGATCGGCGTCGCCGCTTCCGATCCGGACCGCAAACTGGCCGCCGGGGTGGAAACGATCGCGCGCAAGACGTTCACCGCCGATGCGGGAAGAATCCTCGCGCTCGCGTCGGAGCGGCGCGCGGTCGGATTCGTGCTTGGCCTGCCGCTCAACATGGACGGGTCGGAGGGGCCGCGCGCGCAATCGACCCGCTCGTTCGCGCGCAATCTTGCCAAACTCACCGCGTTGCCGATCGCTTTATGGGACGAGCGGCTCTCGACCGTGGCGGTTGAGCGTGAATTGATCGCGGCCGATGCAAGCAGGGCCAAACGCGCCGCCGTGATCGATCAGCATGCGGCCGCTTTCATCCTGCAGGGCGCACTCGACCGGCTGTTACGCAAATGAAATGAAAAGAGGCGGACCGAAAGGTCCGCCTCTTGCTCTCAACACGTTCGGTTATCGGTTACAGGCGCTTTCATCGACAGACTGCCCGTAATTGCCTTGGGTATAACAACCATTCGAGCTACTGCGGCTGCGATAATAGCGCGGCGCCGAATAAACCGGGGCTGCTTCATACGCATAGGCGTCATACGCGGGGGCGTATGTCGGGCCGTAGGCATAGCCGGGTGCACGATAGCCGGGGCCATAATAAGCGTTGGCGTTGGCGGCGGCCCCGGCCACAATTGCACCGGCCGCGAAGCCCACAGCAGCAGGTCCGATCCAGCGATTGCGCGCCTCACCAGGCGTTGCGGATGCCAGCGCAAGCGCGCCAACCAATGCGGCGGCGGCCGCGCCCTTCAGAATTGCGGTCATTAAGACTCTCCTCAATTTGCAAAGGATCAATTCCCCCTGCCGTCTCCTGACGACCTAACGCGCGATACGCCGCGGGGTTCCGCCCGGGTCTGCATCTCGAATTAACCGCTCAGGCCAACACTTTGGATTTTCGGGGCATTGAGATGGGGATCACGAAATTGTGGCCTTGCGGGACCCCGCGCTTGACCCTATAGAACCCGCTTTAATGAACATCGCGACGAAATCTTCGTTCGTTCTCAACCGGCGGCACCTGTTGGGAATCGAAGGGCTTTCGTTCGACGAGATTGTCGGGCTTCTTGATCTTTCGGAAGAATTCGTCGCGCTGAACCGACAGGTCGAAAAAAAACGCACCTCGCTGCGCGGCCGCACCCAGATCAACCTGTTCTTCGAATCCTCCACGCGCACGCAGTCGTCGTTCGAACTCGCCGGCAAGCGGCTCGGCGCAGACGTGATGAACATGGCGGTCAATTCGTCCGCCATGAAAAAGGGCGAGACGCTGATCGACACGGCGATGACGCTCAACGCCATGCATCCCGATATTCTGGTGATGCGGCATCACGCCTCCGGCGCGGTCGAATTGCTTTCGCAAAAAGTGGACGGCTCCGTCATCAATGCCGGCGACGGCGCGCATGAGCATCCGACCCAGGCGCTGCTCGATGCGCTCACCATCCGCCGCAACAAGGGCCGGATCGAGGGACTGACGGTTGCGATCTGCGGCGACATCCTGCATTCGCGCGTCGCGCGCTCCAACATCATCCTGCTCAACGCGCTCGGCGCGCGCGTGCGCCTCGTCGCACCCTCGACCCTCCTGCCGGCCGGCATCGAACGCTTCGGCGTCGAGATCACGCGCGACATGCGCGAGGGCCTCGCGGGCGCGGATATCGTCATGATGCTGCGGCTGCAGCGCGAGCGCATGAACGGCTCGTTCGTGCCGTCGGTGCAGGAATATTTCGCCTATTTCGGCCTCGACACCCGCAAGCTCGCATTCGCAAAGCCGGACGCCCTGGTGATGCATCCGGGGCCGATGAACAGAGGCGTCGAGATCGACTCCACCGTCGCCGACGGCGCGCAATCCCTGATCCGCGAGCAGGTCGAGATGGGCGTCGCCGTCCGCATGGCGGTGCTGGAAGCCTTGTCCCGGAATCTGCCGAATGCCTGATCCGATCAGCATCGAATTCGCGGCCGCGCAGATGGCGCGAATTCACCGCATCCTGCGCTGGGTCGCGGTGCTTGTTCCCCTGGCCTTGCTGGCAATGATTTCGGTCGACGGCATTTCCCTGACCGACATCGGAGTGACCGCCTTCGTCGCCGCCATGCTCTGGCTGTTCGTTTTCCTGGCCTGGTTCACCGCCGACGCGATCCGGCGCGCAGCCGAACGGCGGGAATGATCATGCTGTCAGACCGCCGCCCGATCCTGCTCACCAACGCCCGGATCGTCGATCCGTCGCGCGAACTCGATTTTCCCGGCGACCTTCTGATCGCCGAAGGCGTGATCCGCGACGCCAAGCGCGGCATCGGCGCCGCCGGCGTGCCGCAGGGCACCGAAATCGTCGATTGCAAGGGGCATATCGTTGCGCCCGGACTGGTCGACATGCGCGCCTTCATCGGCGAGCCAGGCGCCGAGCATCGCGAGACGCTCGCGACCGCGAGCCAGGCCGCCGCCGCGGGCGGCGTCACGACCATCGTCTGTCAGCCCGACACCGATCCCGTGATCGACGATCACGCTATCGTCGATTTCATCCTGCGCCGGGCGCGCGACACCGCGATCGTTCGCGTTGCGCCCATGGCCGCCCTGACCAAGGGGCTCAAAGGCCAGGAGATGACGGAGATCGGCCTGCTCAAGGCCGCCGGCGCCGTGGCCTTCACCGACGGACTGAAGAGCGTCACCAATGCGCAGGTCATGCGCCGCGCATTGTCCTACGCGCGCGATTTCGACGTTCTGATCGTGCATCACACCGAAGATCCCAATCTGATCGGCGAAGGCGTGATGAATGACGGCGAACTGGCCGCGCGGCTCGGATTGCACGGCATCCCGAAAGCGTCGGAAACGATCATGCTGGAGCGCGACCTGCGCCTCGTCGCGCTGACCGGAAGCCGCTATCACGCAGCGTCCATCACCTGCCGGGAATCGCTCGACGTGCTCAAGCGCGCCAAGGATCAGGGAATGCCGGTCACGGCCTCCGCTTCGATCAATCATCTCACCTTGAACGAAATCGACATCGGATCGTATCGCACCTTCTTCAAGATCGCGCCGCCCTTGCGGACGAATGACGACCGCATGGCGCTGGCCGAAGCCGTATCGAGCGGACTCATTGACGTGGTGATGTCGGATCACAATCCGCAGGACGTCGAGACCAAGCGCCTGCCCTTCGCCGAAGCCGCGCCCGGCGCCATCGGCCTCGAGACGATGCTGACCGCGGGGCTGCGGCTCGTGCATAGCGGAGAATTGCCGCTCATTCGCCTGCTCGGCGCAATGTCGACACGGCCCGCCGAATTGCTCGGCCTTCCCGGCGGCACCTTGCGCGCCGGCGCGCCCGCCGATGTGATCGTGATCAATCCCGATATTCCCTGGGTGCTCGATCCCGACGAACTCAAGTCGAAATGCAAGAATACGCCCTTCGACGAAGCGAAGATGACGGGCCGCGTCATCCGCACCATCGTTGCCGGACGCACGGCTTACGAATACGCTTGACCCGATCGCCGCGCGCGCCGCGGTGGATGGGGATCGCGCATGTCTCTGATTTTCGACGGATCGGCCATCCAGCCCCAGGCCGCCCTCGCATTCGTGCTCGGCTATCTGCTCGGTTCGATTCCGTTCGGGCTGGTGCTGACAAGGCTCGCGGGCACGCAGGATATCCGCGAGATCGGATCCGGAAATATCGGCGCGACCAATGTGCTGCGCACCGGCCGCAAGGGGCTCGCGGCCGCAACGCTGCTCTGCGACATGATCAAGGGAACGCTTGCCGTGGTCATGGCGGACCTGGTGTTTGGCCATCAGGCCGCGCTCGCGGCCGGCCTCGGCGCCTTTCTCGGTCATCTCTTCCCGGTCTGGCTGCGCTTCAAGGGCGGCAAGGGCGTCGCGACCTATATCGGAATCCTGATCGGCTTCGCCTGGATCGCCGCCCTTGCCTTCGGCGCGATCTGGTTCGCGGTCGCCTGGCTGACGCGCTATTCTTCGCTCTCCGGACTTGTCGCGAGCGCGGCGATGCCGCCGCTCCTGTGGATACTTGGCCAAAGCGACGTCGCGATCCTGTTCGTGGTTCTGACGGCGCTCGTCTTCATCATGCACAGGGCGAATATCGCGCGGCTGTTCGCGGGCACCGAACCGCGAATCGGCAAGCCGGCGGTGATTCCGTGAATGTCCTTGGCCACGCCGATGGCGTCGCGCTGACGGACGAACAGCGGCTCGACTGGCTGCGCCTCATCCGGAGCGCGCATGTCGGGCCACGAACCTTCCGCGCATTGATCAACCACTACGGAGGAGCGCGCGGCGCTCTCGCGGCTTTACCCGGCCTCGCGCGCCGCGGCGGCGCATCGCAGCCGGGCCGGATCTGTACGATCGAGGAAGCCGAGCGTGAATTGGCGGCGGCGCGGCGCAGGGGAATAGTTTTTGTCGCGCTCGGGGAACCCGCTTATCCGGCGCGGCTGCGGATGATCGACGATCCGCCGCCGCTGATCGCGCTGCATGGCGCGCTCGCGGCGCTGATGTCGCCCATGATCGCGATTGTCGGCTCGCGCAACGCCTCGGCGGCGGGCGCGAAATTCGCCGAACGGCTCGCGCGCGAACTCGGCGAAGCGGGCTTTGTGATCGTGTCGGGCCTTGCGCGCGGCATCGATGCCGCGGCGCATCGCGCCAGTCTCGCATCCGGCACGATTGGCGTTCTCGCCGGCGGCCACGACCACATCTATCCCGCCGAACATCAGCCGCTTGCCGACAGCATCCGCGAGCACGGCGTGCTCTTGAGCGAAATGCCGATGTCGTGGGAGCCGCGAGGCCGCGATTTTCCCCGCCGCAACCGGCTCATTTCCGGATTGTCCGCCGGCGTCGTGATCGTCGAGGCGGCGCGGCGTTCCGGCTCGCTGATCACCGCGCGCATGGCGCTCGAACAGGGGCGCGAAGTCTTCGCGGTGCCGGGCTCCCCGCTCGATCCGCGCGCGGAAGGGACCAATGGCCTGCTCAAGCAAGGCGCCGCCCTCGTCACCGAAGCCGCCGACGTGATCGACGCGATCGCTCCCATTCTCGGCCGGCCGATCGATGTCGGTATGCAGGAGCCCGAGCGGAACGCGCCCGATCCCGGCCCCGAGCCTGCGAGCGACGAGCGGCGGCGCATCGTGGCTCTGCTCGGGCCGGTTCCGGTCGAGATCGACGATCTGGTGCGGCTTTCGGGAGCCAGCCCTGCGACCGTGCGGACGGTCTTGCTGGAGCTGGAATTGGCCGGCCGGCTCGAGCGTCAGGCCGGCGGGCGAGTCGCGCTGGTCTGATCGCATAGCCTGAGCGTTCTGAAAATCACCCGCATAAATTGTGCTGAAAAGCCCTGTCAAAGGCCGATTTCTTTAAGACCGTTGGCCCCATATTTGACACCGGGGGTCGATTTACCCATGTTCCGGCCCCAAATAAGGGTCGGATTCGGCCCTCTGGCCCTCCAAAATAGCCCTCAAGTCATTGGAATTACATGAAGATCGTCGTTGTTGAATCGCCGGCCAAGGCCAAGACGATCAACAAATATCTCGGCTCGGGTTACGAGGTCTTGGCCTCGTTCGGGCACGTGCGCGACCTTCCCCCCAAGGACGGCTCGGTCGACCCGGACAACGACTTCAAGATGATCTGGGAGGTCGACGCCAAGGCCCAGAAACGCCTCAACGACATCGCGAACGCCGTCAAAGGCTCCGACGGTCTCATTCTCGCAACCGACCCGGATCGCGAAGGCGAAGCGATCTCCTGGCATGTTCTCGAGGTCCTCAAGGAAAAGAAAGTCCTCAAGGACCAGTCGGTCGAGCGGGTGGTGTTCAACGCCATCACCAAGCAGGCCGTCACCGATGCAATGAAAAACCCGCGCGCCATCGATCGCGCGCTGGTCGATGCTTATCTGGCGCGACGCGCGCTCGACTATCTCGTCGGCTTCACGCTCTCCCCGGTTCTCTGGCGCAAATTGCCCGGCGCGCGTTCGGCCGGACGCGTGCAATCGGTGGCACTGCGTCTTGTCTGCGACCGCGAACTCGAAATCGAGAAATTCGTCGCCCGCGAATATTGGTCGCTGGTCGCCAATCTTTCGACCCCGCGTAATGATGCGTTCGAAGCGCGCCTTGTCGGCGCCGACGGCAAGAAGATCACCCGGCTCGATATCGGCAGCGGCCAGGAAGCCGCCGATTTCAAGCAGGCGCTCGAAACCGCGGCCTTCAAGGTCGCCTCGGTGGAAGCCAAGCCCGCGCGGCGCAATCCCCCGCCCCCTTTCACCACCTCGACCTTGCAGCAGGAAGCCAGCCGCAAGCTCGGCTTCGCGCCCGCGCATACGATGCGGCTGGCGCAGCGGCTTTATGAGGGTATCGAGATCGGCGGCGAGACCACGGGTCTCATTACCTATATGCGTACCGACGGCATCGACATGGACGAGGGAGCGATTGCCGATATCCGCAAGATGATCGGATCGGATTACGGCAAGGCATACGTCCCCGAGACGCCGCGCAAATACCAGAACAAGTCGAAGAACGCGCAGGAAGCTCACGAAGCGATCCGTCCGACCGACGCGGGACGCTCCCCGAAGGACGTCGCGAAGTCCGTCGAATCCGATCAGGCCAAGCTCTATGAACTGATCTGGAATCGCGCAGTCGCGTGCCAGATGCAATCCGCCGAACTCGAGCGCACTACCGTCGATATTTCCGCGACGGTTGCCGGACGCAATCTCGAACTGCGCGCCACCGGCCAGGTGGTGAAGTTCGACGGATTCCTGACGCTGTATCAGGAAGGCCACGACGACGGCGAGGACGACGAGGAATCCCGCCGCCTGCCCGCCATGTCGCAAGGCGAAGCGCTCAAAAGAGAATCGATCAACTCGACCCAGCATTTCACCGAGCCGCCGCCGCGCTTTTCGGAAGCCGCGCTCGTCAAGCGGATGGAAGAACTCGGCATCGGCCGGCCCTCCACCTACGCCTCCATTCTGGCGGTGCTGAAAGATCGCGGTTACACCCGCCTCGACAAGAAGCGCATCATTCCGGAAGACAAGGGACGCATCGTGGTCGCGTTCCTGGAGAGCTTCTTCCAGAAATACGTCGAATACGACTTCACGGCGTCCCTGGAAGAAAAGCTCGACAAGGTCTCCAACAACGAATTGTTCTGGCAGGATCTGCTTCGCGACTTCTGGGTCGGCTTCATCGCCGCGGTCGGCGAGATCAAGGATCTGCGCATCACGCAAGTGCTCGACGCGCTCAACGATCTCCTGGCGCCGCATATCTTCCCGCCGCGCGCGGACGGAACGCCAGCCCGGCAATGCCCGACCTGCGGCGAAGGCCAATTGTCACTGAAGGTCGGCCGCTTCGGCGCCTTTATCGGCTGCTCGCGCTATCCGGAATGCCGCTTCACCCGCCAACTCGCCGCCGGCGAGAACGGCGCGGGCTCGGGCGGCACGCGCGTCCTCGGCACTGACCCGGAATCCGGGCTTGAGGTCAGCGTGCGCAACGGCCGCTTCGGACCCTATCTGCAGCTCGGCGAAGGATCCAAGGAAGAGAAACCGAAACGCGCGAGCCTGCCCAAAGGCGTCTCGCCTGACGACGTCGAGCTGCAACAGGCGCTCGGACTGCTGTCGTTGCCGCGAACGGTCGGCACCCATCCGGAAGACGGCGAACCCATCCTCGCCGGCGTCGGGCGCTTCGGTCCTTATGTCCAGCACGGAAAAATCTACGCCAATCTGGAAGACGGCGACGAGGTCCTCAATATCGGACTCAATCGCGCGGTTACGCTGATCGCCGAAAAGAAGCTCAAGCCCTCGAAGGGCCGACGCTTCGGTCCCCCGCCCGGCCGCGAACTCGGCGAGCATCCCGACCGTGGCGGACCGGTGGTCGCCAAGGCCGGCCGTTACGGTCCTTATGTGACACACGATGGCGTCAACGCCACCATCACCGGCGACAAGACCGCCGACACGGTGACGCTCGAAGAAGCCGTCGCGCTCATCGACGCGCGCATCGCCAGCGGCGCGGTTGGCAAGCGCAAGCCGAAGGCCGCCAAGGCGCCAAAGACAGCGAAAGCCGCGAAGGAACCGAAAGCCGCGAAAGAGACCAAAGCGGCAAAGGAACCGAAGGCCGCGGCATCCCGCAAGATCGCCGCCAGCAAGAAGGCGGATGCCGGCACCATCGCAGCCGAACCCGTCGCGAAGAAAGCCGCCGCCAAAAAGAAATCCAAAGCTGCGAAGGATATGGCCGCCGCGATTGAAGACAAATCCGAAGAAAAAGCCGATAGCTGACTTGCGCTTTGCCGGACGGCCCGGCTGAAGGTTGACTTGGCCAAACACAAAACAAAACCAAACTCCGCTCTTCCCTCGAAGGAAGAGCTGCTGTCTTTCATTCGCGAACGCTCCGGCAAGGTCGGCGCCCGCGAAATCGCCCGCGCCTTCGGCCTGAAAAATGCCGCCCGCGCCGAACTCAAGCGCATGCTGCGCGATCTTGCCGACAGCGGCGTCGTCGACCAGCGCCGCAAGAAGCTGCATCAGCCGGGCGCGCTGCCTCCGGTCACGCTCGCCGACGTCACCGGGCGGGATTCCGACGGCGAATTGATCGCCGTTCCGGCCGAGTGGGATGAGGAGCAGCACGGCGCGCCGCCGAAAATCCGCATCAGCGTTCCGCGCCGCCCGAAGCCGGGCGAAGCCGCCGGCGTCGGCGACCGCGTTCTGCTGCGCACCGAGGAAATCCGCGGCGGCGAGGACGAAATCCGTCACACCGCGCGCGTCATCAAGATTCTCGATCGCGCCAAACACCGCATGCTGGGGATATTCCGCAAGCTTCCGCCCGGCGGCGGACGGCTGATCCCGGTCGACAAAAAGTCGCTCGGCCGCGGCGAATTGTCGATTCCGCCGCACGCCACCGGCGACGCCGAGGACGGCGAACTCGTCGCCGCCGAAGTGTCGAAGCAAGGCCGGTTTGGCCTGCCCGTCGCGCATGTGAAGGAACGGCTCGGCTCGGTGAAGGGCGAGCGCGCGGTGAGCGTGATCGCGATTCACACGCACGGAATTCCCACATTGTTCGCGCGCGAAGCGCTTGCGGAAGCCGAGGCGGCGCAGCCCGCCGGCCTCTCCAAACGGGAGGATTGGCGGAAAATCCCGCTGGTCACCATCGATCCGGCCGACGCCAGGGATCACGACGACGCGGTGTTCGCGGAGCCCGATACGGACCCGAACAACCGTGACGGCTTTGTCGCCCTGGTCGCGATTGCCGACGTCGCGCATTATGTGACGCCCGGCTCCGCGCTCGACCGCGACGCGCTGGAGCGCGGCAACTCGGTCTATTTCCCGGACCGCGTCGTGCCGATGCTGCCCGAGCGCATTTCCAACGATCTGTGCTCGCTCAAGCCCGCCGTCGATCGCGCGGCGCTGGCGGTGCGCATGGTGATCGGCGCCGACGGGCGCAAGCGCTCGCACACATTCCATCGCATCTTGATGAAATCCGCCGCCAAGCTGAACTACCAGCAGGCGCAGGACGCCATCGACGGCCGGTCCGATGACACGACCGGCCCGCTGCTCGGGCCGGTGTTAAAGCCGCTCTACGACGCCTATTTCACGATCAAGAAGGCGCGCGACGAGCGCGGGCCTCTCGATCTGGATTTGCCGGAGCGAAAGATCCTGCTCAAGCCCGACGGCACGCTCGATCGCGTGACCGTTCCGCAGCGGCTCGACGCGCACCGGCTGATCGAGGAATTCATGATCCTCGCCAATGTCGCGGCGGCGGAAACGCTCGAACGTTTAGGCACGCCTCTCATCTATCGCGTCCACGATGAACCGGCACGTGAACGCGTTGAAGCTTTACGTGAATTCCTGCACACGCTCGAAATCCCGTTCACGCGCGGCGGAACCATACGGCCGGAACAATTCAACGCCGTGCTTGCCCGGATCAAAGGGCGGCCGGCGGAAAATCTCGTCAACGAAGTCGTTCTGCGCACGCAGGCGCAGGCCGAGTATGCATCGGAGAATTACGGACATTTCGGCCTCGCCTTGCGCCGCTACGCGCATTTCACCTCGCCGATCCGCCGCTACGCGGATCTGATCGTTCACCGCGCGCTGATCCGCGCGCTCAAGCTCGGCGATGGCGGCCTTCCCGCCGAAGCCGACATGGCCGCGCTTTCGGAAATTGCCGCGCGCATCTCGACCGCGGAGCGGCGCGCGATGGTGGCCGAACGCGAAACCACCGACCGCCTGATCGCGCATTTCCTCGCCGACCGCATCGGCGCGACATTCGAAGGACGCATATCTGGTGTGACGCGGGCGGGGCTCTTTGTGAAGCTTAGGGACACCGGCGCGGATGGGTTCATCCCTGCCAGAACCATCGGGGATGACTATTTCCAGTACCGTGAGCACGAACATGCGATGGTCGGCCGCTCGACCGGCGAAACCCACAGGCTGGGCGACGAGGTCACGGTCCGCCTTGTCGAGGCGATACCGGTTGCAGGGGCGCTCCGATTTGAGCTTTTGTCGGAAGGCAGCGCCGCCGCAAAACGGCCGCGCGGCTCGGTCAGCGGACCCGCACGCGAACGCAAGCGGGACGAAAGAAAACCGCCGCGCAAGCGGCGGCGGTAAATGTAAAGGATGCCGGACGCGATGACGACAACAGCACGGAATTCAGGGACTGCCTTGCGCCGCGGATTTCTGGGGCGCTGCCCGAATTGCGGAAAAGGCAGGCTGTTTCGCGCGTTCCTGAAAATCGCGGATCAATGCCCGGTCTGCGGCGAGGATTTTCATCACCATCGCGCCGACGATGCGCCCGCCTATTTCAACATCGTCATCGTCGGACATATCGTGGTGCCGCTGGTGTTCACCGTGGAAACGGCATTCGCGCCGCCCTACTGGGTTCACTTCGTGATCTGGTTTCCGCTTATTCTGGCTTTGTCGTTCGGATTGATGCAGCCCATCAAGGGCGCGATCGTCGCCTGGCAATGGGCGCATCGCATGCACGGCTTCGATACGGAATCGCCGCCCGATGACCTGGACTTGCGGCCGGCGGCCAAACCGCTTCCATGAACGATCTTGCGAAGTTCATGACGAATGCGGAGCGCGAGCAATCGCATCCGAATGTCCGTCCGAAAGATGCCGCAACGCTGATCCTGGTCGACCGCTCCGGCCAGACGCCGAAAGTCCTGCTCGGCAAGCGTCATCACAAGCATGTCTTCATGCCGGGGAAATTCGTCTTTCCGGGCGGACGCGCCGAGCCGGACGACCGGATGATGCCGGTTGCCAAACCGCTCGATAAAAAGGTCGAGACACAGTTGATGCGGCAGGTGGTCCGGCCGAGCGCGGTGAAGGCCCGCGCGCTTGCGCTAGCCGCGATCCGCGAGACATTCGAGGAAACCGGCCTGTTGCTTGGCGCGAAATACGACGGCGCCGCCAATATACCGGGCGGACCATGGGCCGAATTCGCAAAGGCCGGTTTCTATCCCGATCTTTCGGTCCTTCATTTCGTCGCGCGCGCCATCACGCCGCCGCGGCGGCCGCGCCGTTTCGACACGCGTTTCTTTTCGGTCGACGCCTCGTCGATCGCACACCGGATCGACAATGTGGTGCATCCCGAGGCCGAACTCGTCGAGCTGGTCTGGTTGCCGATCGCGGAGGCGCGGACGCTCGATTTGCCGACCATTACAAATGTGGTCCTGCAGGAACTGGAAGCGCGTGTGGCTGCCGGCTTTGGCCACGACCTCCCGGTTCCGTTCTACCGGATGCCGCACAAGGCCTTTACCCGCGAATTACTGTAAGGCCGACGGCCCTGTTTTCTTGACTTTCGCGGCGCGCCCGCTAGGTTCCGCGCCAACCCGACACCCCCTTTTGAGGTCCCGATATGGCCAAGGCCGTCACCATCAAGGTGAAGCTCGTTTCCAGCGCGGATACCGGCTTTTATTACACCGCCAAGAAGAATTCGCGCACCATGACCGAGAAGATGGTCAAGAAGAAATACGATCCGATTGCGAAGAAGCACGTCGAATTCCGCGAAGGCAAGATCAAGTAACCTTCGTCCATTCGCGCGGGATCCAACGGGCGCCAAGAGGCGCCCTTTCCTTTTTCACGGCAATCCGGCGCGTTTTGCGCAGCGATGCTGCCATGCGCGGCGGCAGGCGATTGGACGTGAAATTGGTGGCCGGCCGGAAGCGGCACTTTGAGGAGGCCACTCACACCGCTTCCGAGCCGGCCGAACCCCACGGACCCAGGAGATGCGGCGGACCTGAGCATTCCGTAGGGTTATCAATGTGGTAGTTGAGTATGGGCCACCAAGCCATGGCCCGCATCTTTCGCAGCCCAAGGCTGCCTTGTCCCGGAACGAAGGCTACCGGAACGACCTGAGAAATCAATCCGGCAAGCCTTTGATTCAAAGGCCGACTTCCCATCAACCTAAAGGATTGAGGTTATCGCAGGTGGTAAACCCCAGAAACGAGCCTCACAAACTGAGCAACTTTTGATGTATTTATCAATATAACGCAACTCTTGATGGAGACGCGCGTTGTCTGGTGCGCCCCGTAACAGGAGGCAACCCCATGACGCCGAAGCCATACATCTTCGATTGGACTTTGGCGGTCACCGCCCTGCTGACCGCCGCGATCTGCGGCTTGATGATTGCCGCGGCGATGGCGGTTTAACGTGACGAGGATAGATTTCAGGCCGCGTCGGCAACCACGCGGTTGCGGCCGTCGCGCTTGGCGCGATAGAGCGCCTGGTCGGCGCGCTTGAGGAGGTTGGCGGCGGTGTCCTCGGCGCCTTCGATCGACGCAAGGCCGATCGAAATGGTCACCTCGATCGACTTCTTGCCGTCGTCGATCGGAAAGACTTCGGTCGCAATGCGCCGCCGCAGACGCTCGGCCACGGTCGCGGCGACCGCCATGTCGGTTTCGGGCATCACGATCACGAATTCCTCGCCGCCATAGCGGCAGGCGAGATCGATCCCGCGAATCGACTTGCGCATGCGGATGGCGAATTCGCGCAGCACGTCGTCGCCGGCGTCGTGGCCATAGGTGTCGTTGACCGACTTGAAGAAATCGATGTCGAGCACGAGCACCGCCAGCGGCTTGCCGCGCGCGGAGGCCTGCTCCACCAGAGCCGCGAGATGGGATTCCATGTAGCGGCGGTTATGCAGGCCGGTCAGCGCATCCGTGATCGCGGCCTCGATCGAGAGCTGGACGTTGTCGCGCAGCCGCTCGGTATAGCGCTTTTTGCGAATCTGAGTTCGCACCCGGGCCTGCATCTCGTTCTTGTCGATGGGGCGGACCAGATAATCGTTGATGCCGATCTCAAGTCCGCGCGCCAGGCGTCCGCTGTCGTCGCCATCGGCAATCGCGAGAATCGGCAGGTTGCGCGTGCGCTCCAGCGAGCGGAGCTGGCTGCACAGGCGCAGGCCGTCGAAATTTTCCAGACCGAGCGACACGATCAGCAATTCGTAATTGCCCTCGGCCGCGCGGAACAACGCGCCGTTCGGATCGGATTCCACGTCGACCTGATTGTCGCCTTCCAGCATCGCCGCGATCCGCTCGAACGACGACTTGCGGTCGTCGACGACCAGGATCCGCCCGCCCCGCCCGGTCTCGGTCACGGCTTCGAGCTCCGGATTCTGGATGCCGATTTCGCGCGACGTCACCGCGCGCATGCGCAATTCGTCGGTCATCATCTTGAGCCTGGTCAGCGAGCGCACGCGCGCGATCAGGGCGAT
>CAMDXM010000056.1 GCA_945878025.1 Pseudorhodoplanes sinuspersici
GCGCGGCGGGCATCCGCCGATAGCGGGCGCACGGGGAGGCCGTTGGCGTCTGAATATTTCTTGATGAAATAGCCGGCGAGCTCGATCACGTCGGCCGGCCGCTCGCGCAGCGGCGGAATCCTCAGGTTCACGACATTGAGCCGGAACAGAAGGTCCTCGCGGAAAGAGCCGTCGCGCGCGGCGTCGATCAGATTGCGGTTGGAGGTCGCGATGATGCGGATGTCGACCGGCACGGGCTTCGTGCCGCCGACGCGGTCGATCACCCGCTCCTGGATCGCGCGCAGCAGTTTCGCCTGCAGCCGGACGTCCATCTCGGAGATTTCATCGAGCAGCAGCGTGCCGCCCGTGGCTTCCTCGAACTTGCCGATGCGGCGCGCAACCGCGCCGGTGAAGGAGCCCTTTTCGTGCCCGAACAATTCGGATTCAAGCAAAGCTTCCGGAATCGCCGCGCAATTGACGCTGATGAACGGCTTCTTGGCGCGGGGCGAGCGCGTGTGCACATAGCGCGCGATCACTTCCTTGCCGGTGCCGGATTCTCCGGTGACGAGCACGGATGCGTCGGAGCCCGCGATCTGCTGGGCGAGCTTGACGACATGGTCCATCGCCTCGTCGCGATAGATCAGATCGCGGGAATCGTCGGCGACCGCGGCCAATATCGCCCCGATCATCTCCGGATCGGGCGGCAGCGGGATGTATTCCTTGGCGCCGGCATGGATCGCGGCGACCGCGGCGCGCGCGTTGTTGTCGGTGCCGCAGGCGACGATCGGCGCGTGGATATGTTCGTTCTGCAATTGCGTCACGAGATCGGCGATGTCGAGCGCGACATCGACCATCAGGAGGTCGGCGCCGCGGCCCGAGCGCAAGACCGCCATGGCCTGCTCGATGCTGTCGGCCTGGGTGACCGAAGCGCCCTTTTCCATCGCGAACTTGGTCGCGAGGGTCAGCTGTCCTTTCAGCGTTCCGACGATGAGAAGGCGCATGGTTCAGCTCCGTTCCGCTTTGATGATTTCCGTCATGGTCACGCCGAGCCGGTCCTCGACCAGCACGACTTCGCCGCGCGCGACGAGACGGTTGTTGACGTAGATATCGATGGCTTCGCCGACCTTGCGGTCGAGTTCGAGCACGGCGCCGGGCCCGATCTTGAGCAATTGGCCGACATCCATCTTGGCGCGCCCGAGCACGGCCGAGACCTGCACCGGCACGTCGAACATGGCCTCGAGGTCGGCCGCGGATTTGCCGCCGCCTTCGCCCTCGGCCGGCGCCAGGGGCGCCTGATCCATGTCCGCGGCGAGGCCGCCGGCCTCGAGATTGGGAAGCGGAACCTTGGTGTCGTTGTCACTCATTGCTCAATACCTTTCAAAAAATCGTCCGCGGAATTGCGCCGCGCGGTGACAAAGCGATGGACCGTGTCCGCGATCAGCGATTGCGCGGCGGCGCGGTCGCGCGTCACGCCGCCATCCGCCCATTCGATGCGGCAATCGCCTTCCGCGATTTCAGGTTCGCCCAGCATGACCAGGCGCCCCTCGAAGCCGGTCTGTCGCGAAATCTCTTCCAGCTTCGCGCGCGCGGCGTCATAGAGCTTGTCGGAGACGCGCACGACGACATGCGGCGAGGCCAGCAATTGCCGGAACGCTTCGGCGGCCAGCGCCTGGATCTCGGCGAGCGGCTCGCGCGCGATCAAGGCAGGCGCGAGTTTGGCCGCGATCGCGTGCGCGACATCGACGGCTTCGGCCTCGAGCCTCGCCTCGATGCTCTTCAATCCCTGCGCCATAATGCCGAGCGTATGCGCGATCTGTTCGAGCGCGATCGCCAGGCGGCGCGCCGTCTCCGCCTTCATCTCGGTCTCGGCGGCCTGGAATCCGTTGCGGTAGCCGCGCGTCTCGGCCTCCGCCAGCAGCGCCTTGTGTTCGCCGACCGCGATCGTCGTCGGCGCCCTGGGCGCCGGCGCGAAATCGATATCGAACAGATATTTGGCCGGTTCGTTCATTTCGGTTCTCAATAAATCAATTCTTCATCGCCGCGCTGCTTGGCGATGACGATCTCGCCCTTGGCGGCGAGATCCTTCGCCAGATTGACCAGCAGCACCTGCGCTTCGTCGACGTCGCGCAGGCGGACGGGGCCCATGGCCTGCATGTCGTCGACCAGCATCTTGGCGGCGCGCGTCGACATGTTGCTGAGGAAGAATTGCCGCACGCCTTCGGACGCGCCCTTGAGCGCGACGCCGAGTTTGTCCTTGTCGATATGGCGCATCAGCGTCTGCGCCGAGCCGGCGTCGAGCTTGATCAGGTCGTCGAAGGTGAACATCAGCGTCTTGATGCGTTCGGCGGCCTCGCGGTTGCCTTCCTCGAGCGAGGTCAGGAACCGGGTTTCGGTCTGGCGGTCGAAATTGTTGAAAATCTCCGCCATCACCTCGTGCGCGTCGCGGCGGCGGGTCTGCGACAGGTTGGACATGAATTCGGTGCGCAGCGTCTGCTCGACGCGCTCGATCACGTCCTTCTGCACCGATTCCATGCGCAGCATGCGGTTGACGACGTCGAGCGCGAGCTCCTCCGGCAGGATCGACAGCACGCGGGCGGCGTGTTCCGGGCGGATTTTCGAAAGCACGACGGCGATGGTCTGCGGATATTCGTTCTTGAGGTAATTCGCGAGCACCTCTTCCTGGACGTTGGAGAGCTTCTCCCACATGTTGCGGCCGGCGGGACCGCGGATTTCGTCCATCACGCCGACCACGCGCTCGGGCGGCAGGAATTGATGCAGCAGGCGCTCGGTGGAGTCGTAATTGCCCATCAGCGAACCGGACGCCGAGAGGCGGCCGACGAATTCGAGCAGCAGGTTTTCGACCTGCGGCGCATCGACGGTGCCGAGCGTCGACATCACGATCGAAAGCTGGCGCAATTCGTCGTCGTCGAGCAGGCTCCAGATCTTGCCGCCATATTGCTCGCCGAGCGAAAGCATGATGACCGCCGCGCGCTCAGGTCCGCTGAGCACACGCTTCGGCGGCGCGTTGTTTTCGGCCTGACGGCTGGCCAACGTCGCGACCAGGCTCGCGATGTCGTTGTTGCTTTTTTGCGCTGGGGCGGCGGCCATTGCGATGCTCGGTTAAGCGGCTTCGTGGAGCCAGGAACGGATGATCGCGACGGTTTCGTGCGGATTCTTGTCGGCAAGTTCGCCGACCTTCTGCACCGATTGGGCGTGGACCTGGCCCTGCACCTGCGCGATGTCGATCATCTGCGAGGTATGGGTCGAGATATTCGCGGTGGCCTGCTCGCCGCCGACGATGACATTGGGGCCGCCGGACATGTTGCCCGTGACGGTGCCGGGCCCGCCGGAGATGGTCATGGTGCCATTCGGCCCGACGATGAGGCTGCCGCCCGCGCCGCCGCCGGCGATCGCCGCGGCCGCCGCAGCGGCCGCCTTGTCCGGACCGACGATGCGGCGGATCATCGGGCGCACGACGATCAGCAGCACGATCAGGCCGAGCAACAGCATGACGGCGAGTTCGACGCCGCGCATGATGTCGTCCTTGGTGAATTGCAGGAAATCGACCCAGGTCTTCGGCTCGGCAATGATGTTTTGCGGCGCTTCGGCGAGGCGCAGATTCACGACCTCGACCTGGTCGCCGCGCTTCTGGTCGAAGCCGATGGCCGAGCGCACCAAAGCCGCGATCCGGTCGACCTCTTCCTTGGCGCGCGGGGCATAGACCATTTCGCCCTTGTCGTTGCGCGTATAGGTGCCGTCGACGAGGACGGCGACGGAAATGCGGTTGACCCGGCCACCCTCGATCGTTTCGGTCTTGGTCACGCGGGAAATCTCGTAATTGACGATTTCCTCGGTCTTCTTCGCCTGATCGTTCTTGACCGCGTTCTCGGCGTTCTGGCGCGTCTGCGCGCCCGGCAGCTCGTTGCCGACCGTGACCTGGCCTTCGCGATTGTCGGCGGTCTGCGAGGATTCCTCGCGGGTCTGGCTCGATCGCACCACGCGGCCCTCCGGATCGAACTTGTCCGAGGTCTGGGTGACGCGGTTGAAATCGAATTCGGCGGTGAGCTGGACGCGGGCGCGTCCGGGACCGACGATCGAGGATACGATCGCCTCCACCTGGTCGCGCATGCGGCGCTCGAACGCAACCTGCCGTTCGTCGGCGCCTGCGCCGCCGCCTGCGCGTTCGTCCATGGCGCCGTCGGCGAGCAGCCGGCCGTTCTCGTCGACCACCGAAACGCGGTTGGGCTTCAGGCCGTTGACCGCCGAAGAGACGAGATGACGGATGGCGCGGACCTGCTGCGGCTCGAGCGCGCCGCGCACGCGCAGCACGATCGAGGCGGAGGGTTCGGCCTTTTCACGCGAGAAAAGCGGCCGTTCCGGGAGAACGAGATGCACCCGCGCCGTCTGCACGCGCTCGATGGCGCGGATGGTGCGCGCGAGTTCGCCTTCCAGCGCCCGCAGATGATTGATGTTCTGGACGAAGCTCGTCGCGCCGAGCGCGTCGGTCTTGTCGAAAATCTCGTAGCCGACGCCGCCGCCCTTCGGGATGCCGCCTTCGGCAAGCTTCATGCGAAGGCGCGTCGCCTTGTCCTTGGGGACATAGATCGAGGCGCCGTCATTGCGGATTTCGAAGGTGAGACCCTGCCGCTCCAGATCCTTGACGATCGCCGTCGAGTCTTCCTGGCTCAAATCGGTGAACAGCATCGTCATGGTGGGAGACGTGACCCGCACCATGATGAAAGCGAAGAAGGCGATGAGACCTGCTGTGACGGCGGCCATCGCGATAATGCGCGGGACGCCCAGCGTTTTCAAAAACTCGGCCAAACCTTGCACGGGAATCCTCTTGCCGGACGCAACGACTGCGTCCCCCCGGCAAAAAATGCCCAGTTTATGGTTTCTATCTGGTTAATTTCCGCGGCCGGCGTGAATGCCGGGCGCCGCGGACGACGCCATCACTCGATAATCTCGACGATGTCGTTGCCGTCAGGGCTGACGATGACGATCTGGTCGCCATTCACAAAAAATTTGTGCGATTTGATTTGCGGCACTTTGTCGGTGATTTCCGGCGGGAATGAGCGCAGAACCGCCTCTGACGGCGCGGACGAGCCTGTGGTGACCTTGGCCTCGGCCGGAGCCTTCGCCACGGCCAGGTCCTTGATGACCTCGCGGATGACGTGGCGCTGCTCCACGGTGATATTGATCTTGCTGACGGGTGGAGCCTCGCGTTCCGGCGCCTGCGCGACGGATTGCGGAATCGGCACGACCGCCGGCAGAAACATCATGGCGAGCGCGATCAGACACGCTGAAAATGCCGTTCTCATCGACTGTCTCCGCTTGGCGTCGCCGTCAGATCAACGTTCGCGGAGGAGCGAAGTTCCCCGACGTTACCGGCACTCGTAATAGTGACCGAAACCGAGATCGGTGACGCAGGAGGGGCGGGCCTTCTTGGCCGCGTGCCTGCGGACCGGGCGCATCGCGGGATCGGGGAGGCGAACGGCCGTATAGCCCCGCACATAGCGGTAGATGTAGCCGCGCGGGGCGGTATAGAGCGGCTCGCGGAATACCTGGCCGGTGCTGGAATCGGTCGGTTCCCAGCGGCTGTGGAGCACCGGCGGCGTATAGAGCGCGCGGAATTCGTATCCGGACGGCGGTTCGAGCGGGATGACTTCGCCGACAGCCAGCTGGTCCCCGGCCAGGACCGGGGTGGCGGCGGAAACGAGAGCTATGGCCGCGAGAACTCGCAAGCCGGCGGACATCGGACGTGTCATGGATTGAGGCCTCCGGGGACGGACTTGATCCGCCACACACTATTGCCGGAGACAGCGGCCAGTTCCAGCCTGAAAGCGAGACGATCGGCCGCTAGTGTGGTGGTTCAGAAATTCCCTTCATTCGCGCTGCGAGTCCGTCAAGGGAATTTCTGAACCAAAACCACACTAGAATCATACTGTTGCTGGTGTCCTTCGATTCCGAAATTCGCTTACGAAGCCGCCGCAGAATGAAGCGAACTTCGGAATCGGGACACTAGCGCGCGTGCGCCGTCAATCTCTTGTTAAGAACCCGCTCTTGTCAAGAACCGGAGCCGGAAGCGCGGATTATTGCCGGTATTGCTGGATGCGCGTGGTGCGCAGGCCGGCAAGGCCGTGCTGGTCGATCGAGAATTGCCAGGACAGGAATTCCTCGGTCGTCAGCGTATAGCGCGTGCAGGCTTCCTCGAGCGAGAGCAACCCGCCGCGAACAGCGGCGACCACCTCCGCCTTGCGGCGAATGACCCAACGCTTGGTCGATGTGGGCGGCAGATCTGCAATCGTCAGCGGACTGCCATCTGGCCCGATGACGTACTTCACCCTCGGGCGGTGGGGCTCAGTCATAGGTTTGAACTCACACTCACTGACACAACTGAGCGTGACCCTACGCCGAGCGACTTAAAATTTACCTAAGCGCTCGATTCAATTAGGAAAAGATTGCCGAGAGCATTGCGGGCGCGATTTTAACGCCTCGTTAAGTTGCCCGCGCCGCGCCAAGTCACGCGTCAAGTCACGGGTCAGCTGCCGCCGTTCGAATTATTGTTGTTCGTCGTGCCGGTGCTCGACGCCCATACGACGCGCTTGATCTTGTCGAGCGTGTAATCCTTGCCACCGATCGAGAGCAGCGGCGGATTCTGCGTCATGTCGACGGAATCGACCGTGCCTTCGGTCTCGGTGGAAACGGCGGTGGCTTGTCCGCTCGCGTCCTTGGCGGTAACCGAGAGCGTATAGGTGCCGTCGATCTGCATGGCGCCGGCATTGTTGCGGCCGTCCCAAACGAAATTCTGCGCGCCGGCATTGACCGAGAAGGCGCCGGTGTAAACCGTCGCGCCCGCGGAGTTCACGATGTTGACCGTCGCCGTCGCCGGCTTGGTCACGTTGAATCCCCAGGTCGCCTTGCCGTCCTTGAGTTCGGCGGTCTTGCCTTCGACCGCGACTTTCATGCCGACGAAACCGAGCGCCTGCGTCTGCTGCGCGGTCTTCTGCAGCGAGACGAGCGTGGACAATTGATCGTTCGATTTGAGCTGCTGCTCGACCTGCGCGAATTGCACGAGCTGCTGGGTGAATTGATTGGTATCCAGCGGATCGAGCGGGTTCTGGTTCTTCAATTGCGTCGTGAGCAGCTGAAGAAAGGTCGTGAAATTGCTCGCCAGCGTGTCCTTGTTCACGCCCGTCGAGCTTGTCGATGAAGAGGACGTCGCCGCGGCAGTGGCCGCAGCCGATGTGACGCTATTGCCGACGCCTGGATTGATCGTGGCCATGGGACCTGTCCTTTAGACGCTGATATCGAGGCCGTTGCCGAGACCGAGCAGGCGGCCATAGCCGCGCGCGGCGTCGACAACGGGGAATTCGTCGTCGGGAATGACGAGTTGCGCGCCGTCGCGGGCGCCGTCGCGGTTATTGTTGTTATTGGTGAAGCCCTGATCGCGCAGCTGGAATTCGAGCGCGTTGTCGGCGGTTTTCAGGCCCGCCTGGTTGAGCGCGCGCTCGAGCTGCTGCGCGTCGCGGCGCAGGAGGTCGAGCGTGTCGGCGCGCTCGACCATCAGGCGCGAGGTGACGTTGCCGTCCTTGTCGACGTCGAGGCGGACATCGATGCGTCCGAGTTCGGGCGGATCGAGACGGATTTCGAAACGGTTCTTGCCGGCGCGCGCTTGCGCCGCGATTTCGACCGCGAGGCCTGCGACCGGCACGGCCGGCGCGGTCTGTTGCGGCCCGTTCGCGGCGGAAGAGCCGGAGGCGGAATGCGCGGCCTGCGTTTGCGTGTTGGCGAGCGTCGCGGTCTGCAGCGGATCGGCGGCGGGCTTTGCGGCATGGTCGCGCGGCGACGTGTCCGCGTCGGCGCGCAGCGCGTCGGGATCGGCCCGCGGTTTCGCGGGCGCTTCGGGCTTCGCGTCGCCGTCGGCCGTTGGCGCCGCTTTCTTCTGAGCCAGCGCGGTGTCGCGATGGGCCGGCGCTGCCGTGTCGTCATCCGTTTCGGATTGCGCCTGCGCCTTGTCCGCCGCCGGTTTGTCCGTGGCGGAGCTTTCGGCGGAGGCTTTGGCGGCTTTCGGCTTGAGGCCGTCGGCGGCCTGATCGGGTGTCGCTGTTTCGGCCGGGGCCGCCAGGGCGGCATCCGGCGAGGCGGCTTCACCGGCCGGCTTCACGCCGGTCAGTTCCGTGGCGGCGTCCATTTCCGCCGTCACCGGCGCTGCGGCAATCGCGGCCGCGACGGCGGGAGCCGCTATCGGCTGCGCCGCCGGTTCGGCCATGGCGGCAAGGATGCCGGCGGTTTCTTCGGTCTTGGCGGTCTGCGAGGCGTCGGTTTCGGTATCCGCCGCCGGTTCGCCGGTTTCGGTCCCGGCATTGGTATCCGCGCTGTCGGAGGCTGCCGTGGCGGCCTCCGGCGCAGGTTCGTTGTCGGCGCAAACTGCATTCGGATCGCGGGGATCGCTGTCGGCTTCATTGGCGCGGCGGGACGGGGCGCCGCGCTCGGGCCTGTCCGGCCTGTCTGGCCGATCCGCTCTGGGCGTCTTTTTCGGGGCTGGATCGGGCGTCGCGGGATCGAGCAGCGCCTCGAAGGGGGTGGCCTGGTCCCGGCCCTGTGACGAGCCGGAGGCATGTTTGCCGCTGTGAAGGGGACGATGAGACGATACGGAGACCTCGGACACGACGCTCGGCACCTGGACAACCCCGCTTGAAGAATTTCGCTGAGGACAGGATTGCAAGCTCCGCGCCAGCGAAGGCGTTAAAAAAAACGTTACAAATCAATATGTTGTAAAAACAGGCGCTTTGGCTGGCAGGGTCACATTGGCCGGGTCCCGGCAATTTTTGCCGCCCTGCGTTGGAGCGGCCGAGATTGCGGAAGCGGGGGCAGCATCTATAGATATGTGCTTCGGCAAGACCCCCGAACAATCGGCATGGAGCGCGGCCTTAAAACCGCGACGGCGATGCTCAATAGTCTCGATCTTGAAGGCGCCCCGCAGGAGACCCGAATCGTCGTCGCCATGTCGGGCGGCGTCGATTCCTCGGTGACGGCCGCGTTGCTCAAGTCGCAAGGCTATGACGTCGTCGGCGTGACGTTGCAGCTTTACGACCATGGCGCCGCCACGCACCGCAAGGGCGCCTGCTGCGCCGGCCGCGACATCCACGACGCGCGCATGGTCGCCGAGCGCATCGGCATTCCGCATTACGTGCTCGATTACGAGAGCCGATTCCGGGAGGCGGTGATCGATCGCTTCGCCGAAAGCTATGTCGCGGGCGAAACGCCGGTGCCCTGCATCGAATGCAACCAGTCGATCAAGTTTCACGATCTCCTCGGCACCGCGCGCGAACTCGGCGCCAAGGTGATGGCGACCGGGCATTATGTGTCCTCGCGCGCCGTTCCCGGCGGGCGCGCCTTGCTGCGCGCGCGCGACGAGGAGCGCGACCAGAGCTATTTCCTGTTCGCGACCACGCGCGAGCAGCTCAGCCATGTCCGCTTTCCGCTCGGCGACATGTCGAAGACGCAGACGCGCGAACTGGCGCGCGAATTCGGCCTCTCGATCGCCGACAAGCAGGACAGCCAGGACATCTGCTTCGTGCCGAGCGGGCGCTACACCGACCTCATCGAGCGCCTGAAGCCGGGCGCGGCGTCGGAGGGCGATATCGTCGATCTCGACGGCAAGGTGCTCGGCCGCCACAACGGAATCATTCATTTCACCGTCGGACAGCGCAAGGGCCTCGGCATCGCCGGCGCCGAACCGCTTTATGTGGTGCGGCTCGACGCGGCATCGGGCCGCGTGATCGTGGGTCCGCGCGACGCCTTGCGCACGCGGCGCATCTTGTTGCGCGACGTGAACTGGATCGGCGAGGGGGCGATCGAGGACGCGCTGCGATCCGGCGGCCTCGAGATTTTCGTGAAGGTGCGCTCCGCGCGCGCGCCGCAGCCGGCCTTTCTGCTGCGCGGCGCGGACGGCGTCAGCGTCGAACTCGCCGATAGCGAGGACGGCGTTTCGCCCGGCCAGGCCTGCGTATTCTACGACGCGGCGCAGGGGCAGGCGCGCGTGCTCGGCGGCGGATTCATCAAGAGCACGCAGGCCGTTTCCGAAGCGATCGCGCCGCGTGAGCGCGTGCCGCTCAGAGCATGATGCCGAAAAAGCCTGCCCCGGACTTGATCCGGGGTGTGAAGCGGTTTTCGGATAACATCATGCTCTAAACTCATCGCGCGGCTGACATTCTCATAAAAGAAAAGACGGGGGCGGATCGTGGAGGCGGAGATAGACAGGCGCACGGTCGAGAAGGCGTATGCGCGCTGGGCGCCGGTCTATGACATGGTGTTCGGAAAGGTGTTCGAGCGCGGCCGCAAGGCGTCGATCGTGGCGGCCGAACGGGCTTGCGGTTCTTCGGGGCGCATTCTGGAAGTCGGCGTCGGCACCGGAATTTCGCTGCCCGA
The DNA here is from genome assembly GCA_945878025.1 of Pseudorhodoplanes sinuspersici. GTDB lineage: Bacteria > Pseudomonadota > Alphaproteobacteria > Rhizobiales > Xanthobacteraceae > Pseudorhodoplanes > Pseudorhodoplanes sinuspersici_B. The sequence goes on from CAMDXM010000056.1 coordinate 10,414, forward strand.
TTATTCCCGCTCCAATCGCCTCGTCGGCATCGACATTTCCGAGCCGATGCTGCGCAAGGCGAAGCAGCGCGTGCGTCAGCACAGCCTCTCCAATGTCGATGCGCTGTCGGTGATGGACGTCTCGCATCTGGCTTTTCCGGACAATTCCTTCGACGTGGTCGTGGCGCAATATGTCATCACCGCCGTGCCCGATCCGGAACGCGCGCTCGACGAATTCGCCCGCGTGGTGAAGCCGGGCGGCGAGATCGTGCTGGTCAACCACATCGGGGCCGAGCGCGGCATGCGGCGCGCGTTTGAACTTTCTTTTGCGCCGGTGGCCCGCCGGCTCGGCTGGCGGCCGGAATTTCCCTGGGCGCGGCTGACGCGCTGGATATCGGGCAAGAAGAACATGCGCGTGATCGAACGCTGCCCGATGCCGCCGATGGGGCATTTCTGCCTGATCCGCTTCGGCAAGAGTGCCTGACAAGGCCGCCTGAAAACATCCGGCGGCGCGTTTTTCAATCAGAGGACCCACATGGAATACGTTCAACTCGGCCGATCCGGATTGAAGGTCTCGCCGATCTGTCTCGGTACGATGATGTTCGGCTCGGCCGCCGATGAAGCCGCGTCCCGCGACATCATCGACAGGGCGCGTGGCTTCGGCATCAACTTCATCGACACGGCCGACGTCTATAACGCCGGCCGGTCGGAAGAGATCGTCGGGCGCGCGATCGCGGCGGATCGAAACCGCTGGATCGTGGCGACCAAGGTCGGCTCCGGCGAGGTGAACGAAAGCGGGCTTCTCGTCCGATCGCGAATCCTGCGCTCCGCGCAAGAAAGTGCGCGGCGGCTCCAGACCGATCGCATCGATATCTACTACCTGCACAAGGAAGATCATTCGACGCCGCTGGAAGAAACCGTCGGTGCGATCGCCGAGCTCGTTCGCAGCGGACTTATTCGTCATTTCGGCCTGTCGAATTACCGGGGGTGGCGCATCGCGGAAATCTGCCGGCTTTGCGGCGATCTCGGCATCGATCGTCCGGTCGTCAGTCAGCCTTATTACAATGCGCTCAACCGCATGCCGGAAGTCGAGCAACTGCCGGCCTGCGCGTATTACGGTCTGGGCGTGTTCCCCTACAGCCCGATCGCGCGCGGTATCCTGACCGGAAAATATCTCGCCGGCGAAAAGCCGCCCGCCGATTCACGCGCCGGCCGCAATGACAAGCGAATATTGCAAACGGAGTGGCGGCCGGAATCGATCGAAATCGCCCAGATCGTCAAGCGGCACGCCGAGCGCCGCGGCGTCACGGCGACGCAATTCGCGGTGAGCTGGGTGCTGAACAATCGCATGATCACGGGCGTGGTCGCGGGTCCGCGCATCGAGAGCCAGCTCGACGATTATATCCATGCGCTTGAATATCGCTTCACGAAGGAAGACGAAGATCTGGTCGAGACGCTGGTCACCGCCGGGCATCCCTCGACGCCGCGATACAACGATCCGGCCTATCCGATCGAGGGCCGCGTGACGCGGTTCAAGGACTAGAGCATTTTCCGGCGAAAGCCTGCCCCGGACTTGATCCGGGGTGGAAACCGGTTCGCCGCAGAAAATGCGACAAATATAAGAAATCCGGACTGTGTTTCGATTCAATTGAATCGGAACGCAGTCTAGGGGCGAGATAAAATGGCGTCATGACGCGCCGCCTTTCATGGCCACGCTGGCCGGCCGGGAACTTTCAGAACCCGCCGTCCGTTATCGGGTCGCGTCCACAAAAAGGTGCGGTCATGAAACGGATTGCGATCCTCGTTTGCGCCTCGATCCTTGCTTGCACGCCCATGGCGGTCTGCCTCGTTTCGGGCCTGACGCCCGCGCTTGCGGAGCCGCAGGCCGATCATCCCAAGCTCGACGGCAAGGCCTGCGCCGACCGCGAAAAACTGGCGCTGGCCGATACCCACGAATCCCAGGCCAAATTGCCGGACCGGCAGACGGATGGCTTCAATCCGCGGGAGGCGCTCGCCCACACCGACGGCGTGATCTGTCCGCCGCCGGATCTCGACCCCGATATCAACGCGCCCGCGCCGGGCGGCGGCCGCACGCCGGTCATCCCGCCCTCGGCCGTCGAGCCCGGAACGCAGGCGAAATAGGGGGCGAAACCGGCTTTGGCGCGCAATCCGGGGCCTGTTTTTCATATCGGACGCTGATTGCTTGACAGTTTTTCGGGCGCGTCCCTATATCCGCCCCGCGTACCCCGGATTTCGGGCCGCATCGTCCGCTCCGGCGGATCATGGCGGCGGAGTAGCTCAGTTGGTTAGAGCAGCGGAATCATAATCCGCGTGTCGGCGGTTCAAATCCGTCCTCCGCTACCATTTATCATCTATCGCCATTGCGATGTTGCGAGCGGAAATTCCCATATGGAGCGCGCTAGGGTTTCTCATTTCCAAGCAAGTGCTTGCGGAAGAAAGCAAGCATATCGGCGTGAAAATCCTTATGGAAGGCAACGCGATCGAAGCCGGGAGCGTCGATGCAAATTCTGGGAAAGTTTCGGACCTCTGCGGCCGAACACGGCGCCAAGAAGGAGAAATGGATGGCGTTCGGCACAAGGTGATAATCAGGTTTCGAGGGCAGCCTGCGATTGATGCCAATAGCGCAGCATCCCGAAACAAAATTGGCAGCTAGTTTTGGATCAGAACTCCACAACTGGACTGCGGCAGTCACGGGTTTCAGATTATCCGCCGGGAAAAAGATGCCGGGCCCTGGATCGACAATCACAGCAGCTTTGACGCGCGGATCGTGAACGGGAGGGGCGGCGGGAATTTCGTTGTTGTGAAGTTGCTGGCACGCGCGAAAGTCCGATCCTTGGCAGCCGGGAACGTCGTTTCGAAAGTCGGGATTGCCGCCGATAACGACAAGGCCGGTATAACCGCCAAATGAGAATCCGAACAGGCCAATGCGCGTCCCGTCGATCTTCTGCGCTTCTGGCCAAGCATCAAGCATGAAATCGGTAAGCCGCTTGATATCTGCGGGCCGCTCAACGAGGACAGAAAGGTGATCTTCGCGGCTGCGGTCGAACGAGTTGTCGCCTGGATGATTGATGGCCGCGACAATAAAGCCGGCGTCTGCCAATGCCGACGCAGTATCGTGGTGAGCGCCGAACCATGCGCCTCTGCCATGCGAGACGACGATAAGCGGAAGCTTCTCACCGACAATCGGGCAATCCTTCGTGCCGGTGATCCTTAGTTCACGAATCGTGGTTTCTTGCGAAGGAGTGGCGCATGGATACCAAACCGCTCCGCTCAGTGTGGTCCCCTTCGCGTCGGCAGGGATATCGAAGAAGCGTACGCCCGCGGCTTGCGCCATCGTCGCTACGAGGCAGAACATTATGGCAAACACGGACAGTCGCATGGAATCCCCCTCCCGACGGCAATCTCATGAAATCTGCCGATACGATTTGTCGAATGAGTGGGAAATGCGGCTTAGTTGAGCCGATAGGTTCGACACAGCGGTTTGAGCCACCAAAATTGTTGTCATTGACCTAGTGCCGTCCGCGCGTCGGCGCTGACAATGCTTTTTCCACGGCCTTATGATCTGTCTCAATCACCTTAAGATAAGCCCTGATAGGGCCGGTCGGTGATGCCCGGCCTTGTTCCCAATCGCGCACGCTGGCCGGATTGAATCCAAAGCGTTGTGAAAATTCGTTCTGCGACATTTCGAGTTTGGTTCGAAGCTTTGCAACATTCACTTCTGCCGGGATATGTACCTTGAAATCCGCAGTCTTGGCTTTTCCTTCGGCAAAGGCGAGGGCTTCGCGCGCGCCCTGCAAAATTCGGTTCGGTCGCTTGGTGGTCTTACTAGATTTTTCCATCGGGTTTTTCCTGTTGTCCTATGTCGTCATCGTTTAAGGATTCGAATTCTCCGCTGTTGTGCTTCACGCCATTTTTGCGGAAGCGTCGTTAGGATCGCTTTCAATTCGTTCTGCTCTGCCTTGGAGAGATTTGCCGCCGTTCCTTTGCCGAATACGTCAAGCAGGAACACCGGCATGTCCTCGCCGCCAAAGAACGTGATCACACGGAAACCGCCGCTCTTGCCTTTACCGTGACCGGCGAAGCGAACTTTGCGCGCACCGCCGGTTCCTTTCATTACGTCGCCCGCATCCGGTTTTTGCGAAATAAAGGTGACCATTTCAGCACGTTCGGTTTCGCTGATACCTTCATCGCGGGCCGAAGCAAGAAAGGCGGGTGTTTCCACGACCGTTTGCATGCCCGGATATATACGGGATTTCCGTATAGCTGTCAAGGGCTATATACGGAAAATCCGCATAGCCAGATTTTGGAAAAACCTTTATTTTTTTGAGTTTTAATCCTGCTATCCGACCTGCCGAAAGGCGAATATGGCTCCGAGGTAGGAGGAACGATGATAACGGCCCTCCGCCACCAAACTTTCACCGCGATCTTTTGTCCTGATCCGAATCGCGGGCCGCTGGTATCCAGTCGTGTCGGCGTGGTCCTCTTTTCAGACCGGTGAGGCGAATGCTGCATTTCTTCAGCTTTTCCCCCCGCACTCTCGCGTTTGCATTTCTTGTCGCGTTCGCGATGCCCGCCACCGCGCAGGACGCGCCGCCGCCCGACATCCTCAATCGCATCATCGATGGTCTTGGCCGGCCTGTGCCGCGGCAGCCGCCCGTATTCGAGAAGGCCGCGGCGCCGGCGGCCGATCCGGCCTGCGGCCTCGGGGCGTTCGACATGACGCTGGTGAAGGGCTCGTCCCGGCAGCGGCGTTATTCGGTGCTGACCGACGGCGCCTCGCCAAGGCAGATGCTGGTGCGCATTTCGCGCCTCTCGGTCGACGCCGACGGAAGCGAACGCGCTTATCATCCGGACGATCCGTCCGGCCGCGGCGTCTGCACGCGCGAGAAGGGGCCGGATGGAAAGGAAAAGCTCAACGGTGTCTGCGCGCTCGACGCCTTTGGCAGCGGGGGTTTGCGGCTTTATGTCGAGGCCAGGCAAATTCCGCTGATGACGAAAACGAATGGCGCGAATGCGCTCAATCCGGATTTCGATCGCGAATGGAAAAGCATCTGGGCGCAAATTCGCGAAAGGAAACTGAAAGCGTTCACGCTCGAAAGCCTGACGGCGCGCAGCGTGCCCGCGTTCTATTATTTGTTCTATGACGGCGCGCGCAAAACCACCGCTTTGCTCAAGAACAATATCATTCCATCCGATCGCACGGGTTATCCTTGCGTGCATGGTCCGGAATCGCGTTATCCCGGCTACTTCGTCGCCGCCACCACCTTGCAGAAAAACGGCGCGAAAGCCCGCGGTGACGGCTGTACGCCATCGAGTTTCATCGATGCCGAGACGGTGCCGTTCTTCGTTCTGCCGCACGCGGCGACGGGCGGCATCGGCATCGGCGACATCGTGATCGGGCATATGAAGACGGCGCAAGGCGAACGGCTGGTTTACGGTTTCGCGGCGGATATCGGGCCGGCCGGGCAGTTCGGTGAGGCGTCTTATGCCTTCGCGCGCAAGCTGCGCGCCGACATTCCGGAAGCGCCGATGAATGTGATCGATGTCTACAAGGCCGATATCGATCCGTCCTGGCTGCGCACGAACGGCGCCTCTTTAAGCGTCCTCGCGCTCGGCGGCACCAAGGCGCTCCTTCGCGGCGATTATTCGAAAGAGAATATCGAGCGCGTCGGCCGCGAGGAATTCGCGAAATGGAACGGCGGCAATGGCTCGCCCACGCGCCGGCTCAATGCCTGCGTCGCGCAGGCGAAGGAAAATGCCGCGGCGCACTGAATCGGAAATCGGGCGGTTGCCGCGCGGCTCGAAGTGACGTGGAGAAATCGTGCCCTTAAATCTTGGTGTTCTCGGTCACAGTCCAGCCAAGCGCCTTCAGCTTCTGCCTGGCGAGCGGGGTCGCCTGACCGGTGATGCGCATCTCGGCGCGCCCGCCGCGCCCGGAGCGCTTGAGCGAGTCTGTGATATCGCGCATGGCTTTGTCAGTCGCCGCTGTCCATGACAAGGCGTCGAGGGGAAGCAATCCGATGACGCCGCCACTCGTGACGGCGAAGGGAAAGCCGCCGAGCGGGATCAGGCCTGCGATGGTTTTAGTCCTGTTTTGATAATCCGCCAGCATTTCGGCCTGGCGGCGCATGAAAAACGCCGCGTCGCGGCGTCCGACCGTCGCCGCGCGCGCGAAGAACGCGTTGCGCCCCTCGCACTGGATTTCCGTAAGCAAACTCACGATCGCCGTTGCGTCGAGCGGAGAGTAGTTCCGGTTGGTCAGGAATGTTTCAGCAAGCTGCGG
>CAMDXM010000057.1 GCA_945878025.1 Pseudorhodoplanes sinuspersici
CGTTGACGTGCCCAGTTTGAACGGATTGACGCCGGCCGCACGATCCTGCGAGGTCGTTAGAGACTGCCTGCCAAGGCTTTGGCCACCGGCCATACCTCAATCGACCCGCGATAGATCATGTCGAGCGCAACGTAGAGAATGATTGCCAATCCGACATAAGCGATCCACCGATGCTTCTGCAGCAGGCTTGCGACAATCCCGGCCGCGGCTCCCATCAAAACGATCGAGAGCGCCAGCCCAAAGACCAGAACCCATGGATGGTCGCGCGCGGCTCCGGCCACTGCAAGAACGTTATCCAGCGACATCGAAATGTCTGCGATCAGGATCTGAACGGTGGCTTGCATCAAGGTCTTGCGTTGTCCGTGCGCAACCGCGCTGCCGTCGGCGTTGATCGAATGACCGGTCACCTCGACGGCGACCTCGCTGTGCGCGGCATGAGTCTTGAGCTCCCGCCACATTTTCCAGCAGACCCAAAGCAGCAATATCCCGCCCGCCAGCAGCAATCCGAACACCGCCAGGAGCTGCGTTGTCATTGCGGCAAACACGATGCGCATGAGCGTTGCTGCCGCAATTCCGACCATGATTGCCTTGGCCCGCTGTTCTAGCGGCAGGCCGGCCGCAGCCAGGCCGATGACGATGGCGTTGTCACCGGCCAGCACCAGATCAATGATGATGACCTGTGTGAGAGCGGACAGCGCATCCGCGGTCAGAAATTCGAGCATGTTGGACAGGACCTGATCTCGATTTGAGGCGCCGCCGGTCCGTGCAGGTGATCTGCACGACAGATCGACGATCGCCTATACGTCAATGATGGGGACTTGAATGGATGCCTGGAAACCATCCGTCGCCGAGCGTGATGCGGCTAGGGATAACGTCCGGCAAAGAACTGGACGACGGCCTGAGGTTCACTGAGCATGCCGGCGCCGAAGCCGACCAGCGCAAATATGCCCGCGGCGTCCCAGGCATCCAGGCGGTACGCATTGCGCGACACTTTCAATCGCCATGCGACCAGCGTAACCAATCCCGCAAAGCTGAGTGCTGCAATGCTGATCGAGGGCAGTACAAGTGGAGCTGGAAGCAGCCAAGCTGCAACAATCACCAGTGTCGCAGCGGTGACGACAATCAGCTCAATCGCCTCGGATTGTGATTGAATGGAGCCAGCTGCTGCAGCAGGCCGTCCGCTGAGACTTCCGGTATGGCGTTTCATCTGAGCCCTCGACAATGGCCACTCCTTTGGAGCCGACGAACCTTTGGTCCGACGAAAAAAATCAACTTGTCCTCGATAAGGCTTTAGATCGGGTGGCGCCAATTGGAATATCAAATGGCATGCATTGAAGATTCGCGGTGTCGCCGCGGGTCGTGTGGGTCGCGTCATTCACGGTTTGGGCCGGCCCGTTGAATTTGGCTCGTCCAGATGACCCGGCCAGCTGGAGCTGGCCGGGGCCATCCGGCGTTTACGCTTAAGCCGCTCTCGCTTGCTTCGCGCCGTCGATGGCATCGAGGTGGGCCTTGAGGCCTGGCTCGAGGTTCAGCGCAGCCGCAAGCTGATCCAGCCATTCGCGTTCCTGAGGCGAGTCTGGTTCGATCGCAAGCCGTGCCGCGGCATAGACCTCGGCGCGAAGCTCCGGCGTGATCGCGGCCTTGGCAAGTTCTGAAACGCTGTTCGGGCGCATGATAAGCTGGCTGAGAAAGAACTGTTCCTCTTCATTCAAACCGCTGGCGAGCAGATGTTGGCGGATGCGGCCGTATTCGGCTCCGTCCAGATGCCCGTCGGCCGCAGCGGCTGCAACCATGCTGCGTAATAGCAAGTTGCCTACTTCCGACGACCGATCGTGTGGCGGAATCCAGGTCTCAATGACGGGGTTGCGCGCGCCGCTGGCGTCATTTGGTTGTTGCGGCCCGTCCGCGAGCATGTCGGAAATGCTCTGCGGAACAATAGGCTTTCCCTGCTGGTAGTTTCGATAAGCCTTGTAGGCCAAGCCGCCGACCGCAGCGACGGCCCCGATCTGGATCGCCGTCCCGGCGACTTCGCGCATCCGCTTGGATCCAAGCAACATGCCGGCAAGCCCGCCAGCCAGCGCACCGGTGCCGAGCGCGCCTGCATGGCCGAGCAGCCGGCTCTCGCTCTCCGGCGGCTTTGCCATCGGCGCGCTGCCGGGCGCATGGGGCCGCAGGCCGCCGAAGCCGTGCTGCCCACCGGACTCTTGGCTTGTACCGCCTGATGCGCCGCTCATGACCTGGGTCAGCAGTCGATTCATGTCGATCATCACTGTCTCCGTTTGCAATGCTGCGCTTTGCGCGCGATGGCGTGGATATAGCAATAGGGCGCCTCGTTGGTAGCGCGTGATCCCGCAAAATGACGGCGATTGGAATCGTCAATGGTGCATACAGCGCCTCGAACGCATTGATTTTTTCAATAGCGGGAAGTGGAAAAACTCGTTTCAATAATCGCTGCGACCAGTGGATAACGCTCGCCAATGATATTATGGGAACGATATCGATGAACCTGCGACTTCGGTCCTTACGTCTCCGAGGATAGATCAGACACCCCGCTACCGAAGCGAGCTTATAAAATCCGGTTCGAACCGGGGTTTCACTTTTCTCTACTCCCAACGTTCGGCCTTCTCAAGATCACGCGTTGTCTTGCGCAGTGGCTTTTTAGTCTTGCGTCTCGCACGTGAACTCAAGCTTGTGATCGCCTCGCGATCGCTTTGCGCGAGCTCGAGAATGGCGCGCATCGTCATCTCGCGCAGACGGTCGCGCACGAACCGGTCGTTCATCGGCTTGCCGCATGCCGTGAGGTCAGTTGCCACTTTGGCGATCACGTCATCGTGGCCGGGGGCATGGCGATCGGCGAGGTGGACGGACCACGCATATGTCTCAAGCGCGTTACCTTTTAGTCCAATACGGCGCCCCGCCCACAATCCAAACATGATGTTTCGGCGCGCGATCTCACCATCGCGTGTGTCGTAGTCGAACTGGTCCGGGCAGGTGCCCGAATTCTCAATCAACGTCATGGGTTTTCTCCTTTATTGTACTGCTAAACTCAGTCGGTTGCTCCGGTTTGCGCGACCGCTTTACGATGAAGCTCTGCGAGCTTTCTCCTCACGATCTGCCGTGTCGTGGCTACGCCGAAGCGGTTGAGGTCGTTGAACAGCTTTTCGATCAGGTCTGCATCGCCCTGCTCTTTGAAATCCGCGAGATGGACCGCCGCCGCGTAGTCGGTCAAAGCCCGCCCGGACATTCTCATCAGGTGGCCAGCCCACAAGCCGGCGAGCACGTTTCGACGCGCTGGGATACTGTCGCGGGTGTCGAACTCGATGCACCAAGCGCCGCTATCGATGTCGCGTTGCAGATGCCGGCTTGTGGCGATGGTCTTCCTCTCAGTTCAATCCAGCTGGTAGTACGCCACGCGCCGTGCCGCTATTTCCCAGGCTGAGCGGCGTGGACGGAATTCGTTTTCCAGAGCGAGAACAGGATGCCACCCGCCAGCAGGCTGAAAGTGACGCCGAGTGAGATCGCCGGATCAATCTTTCCGTACATGAGGTTTACGAAAATCTTCGCGCCGATAAAAATAAGCACAAGCGCGAGCGCGTATTTTAAATAGCGGAACCTGTGCACGCTCGCGGCCAGTGCGAAGTAGAGTGCGCGTAGGCCCAGGATCGCGAAGATATTCGAAGTATAGACGACGTAGGGATCGGTCGTGATCGCCAGGACCGCGGGCACGCTGTCGACTGCAAAGATGAGGTCGGCCACCTCAACCAGGATCAGCGCGACGAAGAGCGGCGTCGCAAACCACACACGCATGCCGGTGACTGGATGCGGTTCGCGGGAGAAGAACGACTCGCCGCGTAGGCCTGTGGTTATACGCAGATGACGGCGCAGGAAGCGCAGCACCCGACTGTCGGCGACGACAGTGGGCTTCTCGGAGATAAGCAGCATCTTGATTCCTGTTATGATCAAGAGCCCGCCGAACACGAACAGCACCCAGGTGAACTGGGCAACCAGGGCCGTGCCGAAGCCGATGACAATCGCGCGCAGCACGATGACGCCAAGAATACCGTAGAACAGCACGCGGTGCTGCAGGTGCCGCGGTACTGCGAGGGTGGCGAAGATCAGCGAGATGACGAAGACGTTGTCGAGTGAGAGGCTCTTCTCGACCAGGAAGGCTGTTAGATAATCCATTCCGGATTCGGCGCCCATCGCCCACCACGTCCACGCGCCGAAAAGGAGCCCGACCGATAAATAACCCGCAGACAGGAACAGGCTTTCGCTGACGGGAATCTCTCTTGCTTTTCGGTGCAAAATGCCGAGATCGAAGGCGAGCAGCGCGGTCACGAGACCGCCGAACAACAGCCACGCCCAAAGCGGTTTTCCGAAGTAGTCGACGGTAAGGATAGTGACGGACTCCACGTGACACTCCAGATGCCTACCGCGCATTCACGCAAAGGCAGGTCTGGGATCCGACATCGCAACAAGGACTGCTGCCAGAGGGGCCCGAATCCAGTGTCGCTACATCTATGAAACCCACCACGGACCGCAACAAAAAACAGCACCTATTGGCTTTTTCAATGAGCTCCATTTAACGAAGCGCAAGCGCGACTTGAGGCTGGCGCCGCGACAAGGTCGTGTACATAAAAGCTATAGGTCGGGGGCACCTCCGGCGATGTAAGCGTGGCGGTGTGCGACTCGGTCTGCGCCCCGAATCAACAGTCGTGGGATAATTCAAAATTATGTGTCTTTGGCGCTCGCGGATCAAGGCAATCTCAACCGGTGGCATCGAGTGCACGCAACTCGTCGACGACGCAGGCTCGATGATTGTTGAGTGCTTGCGCGTAGCTTGGTTTCGTCTGTGAGGTGCCGCAATGGCCTATGAGCCGAAGGCGCCGTACGCGATCCGACAGTTCGAGGTTGAGATCTGGATTCCTTTGAAAGTCTTTGGGCTCGATATTTCGTTCACCAACGTCTCGTCCGCGATGCTGACGACAGTGATAGTCGTCAGCGCTTATTTCTGGTTGGCGATGAGACGACCCGCGATCGTACCGAATCGCCTTCAAGCAAGCGTTGAAATCATCTACAACTTCGTTGCGAAGACCGTGATCGATACCGCAGGTCCGCAAGCGAAGGATCACATACCCTTCGTATTCTCACTCTTCGTCTTTATTCTGTTCGGCACGCTGATCGGTCTGTCGCCGATGAAAGAGACATTCACGACCCACCTCATCATAACGGCCGCGCTCGCCCTTTTCGTCTTCGTCTATATCATCGAGGCCGGGCTGCGCCAGAACGGCACGTGGTTTTTCCGGCAGTTCTTGCCCGAAGGAACTCCATTCTGGTTGGCGCCGCTAATAGTGCTGGTCGAGCTGGTCTCGTACCTAGCCAAGCCGATTACGCTGGGCGTGCGGTTGTTCGCAAACATGTTTGCCGGGCACATGTTGATCAAGCTGTTCGGGGACTTTGCCGCAATGATGGTCGATCGTCTCGGACCAGTCGGGATCGTGGCGGCAATGGCTCCGGTTGCCATGATGGTCGTTTTTTTCGCATTCGAAGTCATGGTCGTCCTGATCCAGTCCTACATATTCATCCTGCTAACCAGTGTCTACCTCCGTTCCGCCATCCAAGCCCACTAGCAAGACAACTGAGGGAATATCCATGTCCGACTTGGCAGTGAAGTATCTGGCAATCGCCATAGCGATGTTGCCGCTCGCGGCGGTCGCGCTCGCACTCGGCCGGATCTTCGGTGAGTGGATCAGCTCAGTTGCGCGCAATCCCGGCGCCCGCGATGCAGTTCAGCAAACCGGCCTGTTGGGCTTCGCGCTGACTGAAGCCATCGCACTTTTCGCACTCATTCTCATTCTGATCATGATGTTCGTGATCTGATTCAGGACGTGGTGACCCAGATGATATGTACGCGCGGCTTATTATGGCACATCCGTGCCAGCCAGAGCGACGACGGATCATTCATGGATACATTCACAAAACACGGATACGTACTAGGGCAAGAGCTCTTCTCACCTTGTAACCCCGCGGATTGTCCTCGTGCCAGTTGACTTTATCGCTTCGCAATCGATGAACGTCCGTGTCCTGAATCGCGACGGGGTGGACCTGCCGTTCTCGCGCGGCATTATGGCGAGTGCCATTCTCGCAACCGGCCTTCCAACGGATCAATCCTATCGGATTGCGAGCGATATCCAGCGCGGTCTCGATGCAAAGGGGGTTGTGGATATTGCGGCTGACGATCTCGCACGCCTGGCGGCCGAGACAATCGACCGACTTTCCGGTCCGGATTATGCCCAACGATATCGATCGTGGCGGGCGATCAAACGAATAGGTAGGCCAATTGTAATTGTGCTGTCGGGCGCGCCAGGAGTCGGTAAGTCAACCTTGGCAACTCGGCTTGCGGTGAGACTCGGTATCTCACGTGTTGTCACGACAGACACTATCCGAGAGGTACTACGAACCGTGATTTCGCCAGCGGTTTTGCCCGAATTGCACGCATCCACCTATGAGCTAGATGTCCCTCCAGCGTCGGCGGGCTTCGAGCGTCAATCATCCGCTGTCGCATCTGCGACAGCGGCCGTAGCCGATCGATTGGTGACCGAAAAGCGAAGCGCTCTACTTGAGGGCGTGCATCTCTTACCGGGTTTCATCACTCGCAGTCTTCTTGATCACATGACTCATCCCATTATCATCGAGCGACTATTGGTACTCGACAACGAACGTATGCATGAGGCTCAACTGAAACAGCGTGCGCACAGCGAGCCCGGCAGGCGCGGAAACAGCATCGTTGAGCATGTGTCCGCGATCCGTAATATCCAGAAAATTCTTTCTAATCATGCAGCAGAGCAAGAAATCCCCATCTTTAATTTGTCTAACCGTGCGGAATTAACTCAGCATATCGTTGATGCTGTGGTCGCTGAACAATCGCGTATGCCGGTGTGTTATGAAGCCACTTGTTGAGTTGCTTGTACTCGACGCTCATGGCGTCATTTTCAATGCGCCGTTCGCGAGCTTGCTACATAAAATTGCTACCGAAACGGGGCAGACGCATGTCGCAATCCGCCACCGGTGGAATATCATGCGCGCCGACTTTTGGTCGGGCAGGCTTGACGAGGCGAAATTCTGGAGCGAGTTGACTGGCTCTACGTCCGACGACGGTGATCGATGGAGGAACTGGCTGGAGAACGCCACCGAACTCGGACCAGCTGCTCCTTCGCTTGAGAGGTGGTCGCGGTACGTACCTGTCTGGCTACTTTCGAACCATCGCTCGGATTGGCTGCTGCCCCGTCTTGCTCGCTTTGGTCTTGATCGTTACCTCGAAAGGATATTGGTTTCCGATCGGCTAAACACCGTCAAACCCGAGCCGGCCAGTTTCGTCTCGCTTTTAACAACGCAGCGGCCGGCAAAAACGATCCTCTTCATCGACGACAGCCTGCCTAATGTCGAGGCAGCTCGCCGACTTGGTATTATGGCCATGCATGCTCATGAGAACGAGGCATGGATCTTCACGGTCGATCGTATGCTCGGGAAGCAGAGTCCGCGTCAGTGGATTGACGATGAAGGAAAAAGTTTTTGGGGCCGACCGTCCGAATAGATAGGCCAACTGGATTGCAGCCGGTTTTGCGCTGTAGTTCTTCTACTGGAAGTGTATTGCGACAGATAAGTCGCTTTTGATCTCGACTGGATCCTCTTGCGACTTGCTCCGTTCGTGATGATAGCTTGAAGGGTTGTATCGAAGGTCACACGAAGGTCGCGCCAGATACCGTACTGAGGCGCATCACATGTGACGAGGTCGCAGCTTTTGTTGTCGAAATGCTGTCTTAAAAAGGCCGCGATCGGTTATTTTGCAATTGCTTGGCCACTGGATTCCTGCTCGGGACCTTTGTGTGTGCCGAACCTATCCGGGTTTCGAGCATCAGTCGTCGATGTCACGGTATGGCTTTCGACGCAATGACAAATCGTCTTTGCAAACACGCTATTTTCCTGCGCGGCGGCCGTGCCGCGCATGCGTGGATCATGTGACGAGCGAACTTGGCATCTCCGAGAGACGGGCGGGCCGGGTCCTGGGTCAGCATCGATCGACTCAACGAAAGATCGCAACAACACCTGATGACGAGGCGGCATTGACTGCCGACGTCGTCGCGCTTGCCCGCCAGGTTATGGAATGTATCTCGGCTCACAACAGGCGCAACTGCTAACGCATCATCATAATTACGAGTACCGCTACAAACAGTCCGCCCCATGTAAATTGCAAACGAGTGCTTGTTTTTAATTGTCCAATCCATGCGCTGATACTGCCAGCAGAAAACACCTGAAGCCCCCACAATACAACCCACACTCCGATGACCCACCACATCGTATTGTTCATGTCGCTGGATTTCCCTATCGGCCGTAGAGTGGTCGCTGAAGGTTAGCATGAGCACCAGAATGACGAGTATCCCCCTTGTTGAAACTGATCCTGATTGTCGCGGCAGCTATTCCGCTATTTCTGTTTCTTAAGACCGTATTCTTCGGAAAGTCGAAGGTGACGAAGCAGGCGCTATCCGATTTTAAGAAACAGATCGATTATTTAGTGTGGGCGCTCATGTTCGTGATCGGCTGTATAATCGTTTATGCGATTGGAATGTTGATCTTTTCAATTTCGAAATAGTACTATTTTTTGTGCTGCAGGTTACAATATTGCAATATGGCTGTCGGTGGGCGGTCGTCACGATTACGCGCTCCCAAAACTCTGTAGATTCCTTGCCATCTCTTTCCATAGCGAAAGATTGCGCGCATAAAACCGCTCAATCTGATCGACGGATGTTCCTGCATTCTTGGCAAGATTAAAAATGTATACTTTGCTTTCGGACAGAATAATCCGCATGCAAACGGCTGTATGCTGCTCTATGATGTGAAGATGTTTCAATCGACCCTCAATTTCCTGACTTCTTTGGTGTTCGCGGTGTTCTCGACGTTTGGTATAAACACAGGAACTGAGCAGCCGCGTCACGACGTTGTTGAGCGATTAGGCTCGCAAATAGAAATTCGGCGATACGTCCCAAGGGTCGCTGCTGAAACGATTGTCGATACAGAAAAAACGGACAATCCGAGAGGTGACGCATTCCGTATCGTCGCGGGATATATCTTTGGAGCGAATAAGCAGCGCCAAAAAATCGATATGACCGCGCCTGTCGAGGTTCAATCGGCCAGCACAAAGATTGCAATGACCGCGCCCGTCGAGATCGATAAATCCGACCGAAAGCTAATCATGCGCTTCTTCATGCCATCTCAATATAAGATGTCTGAGTTGCCTGAGCCGAATGATCCGCGAGTCAAACTTATTGAGCTGCCAGCCGCAACCGTCGCGGTCCTTCAGTTTTCAGGGTCAACCAACGATGCTGCAGTATTCGAGAAAACTGCTGAGTTGCTGAAAACGCTTGAAGGGACGAAATGGAAAATCGCAGGAACTGCGACGGCCTTGTTCTACAATCCGCCATGGACGATTCCGTTTTTACGACGAAATGAAGTCCTCGTCGCAGTCTCTCAATAACTGTCGTTCAAAAAAGACAACCTAGTGGCGTGCCGTCACTTTACTGCCTTGGTCGCGTCTTGCCGCTGTCATGGTTGCCCTTTACTCGGCCTTGAATTCTTCAGGCACGGAAGCTGTATATGGAACGTTTGGATGAATTATCGCGTCGTGAAATATTGGCTCTTAAGGAAATTCTGCTAACGGGGCGAACGACTGATCGCACAGTAGCGGTCCAATTGCTCAACAATGAGATGATTATTGATCCTCCAAATTGTTGTATGCAGTTATCCGCTAAAGGTCGACGAATGCTGGTGCGAGGTTCGTCGTCGCTTTGGAATATGGCGTCGTGATTTGTAGTCATCTTTCGATAGCGGCACGGTGTTCCGCTCACACTTGCTTCTCAAGCGACAGGTCGGCAACAAGACGCTTGAGGCGAACGTTCTCCCGCTCGAAATCCTTGAAGCGCTCCTTCTGGTCTATCTCAAGCCCGCCATACTCTTTGCGCCGGCGATAATAACTCTGTTGCGAAACCCCGGCTTCCCGGCAGGCCACCGGCGCAGATTTGCCCTGCGACATCAATACTTCAATCTGGCGAAGCACCTGTCCCTGTCGTAAACCTAATCGGGCTGACATCTGAAGCAGAATCGCACAATTCTTCTTTCCTATGCGGGACGCTTGCAGCCTTATCTGGACGGCGTTGGTCGAGTTTTTCCGGTCTCGAACTTATATCCCTCTGGTCCAAAATATCCGTCAGGTCAATTCGGCCATGCCCGCCGTTAATTTCGACTTGGTGCGGCGCCATTTGGCGATTCCGGCTCGCCGCATGTACACTGACGAAAACAAGCCCGAGCAGATCGACGAACTGCTTGCCACGCCCGATTTGGCGGGTGCGCTCTAAAGCGAACAATTCAGGCGATTTCTCGATCAAATCCCGATCGCCATCGGTGTTTCGGAGCTGAAGAGCCAGGAGCGTATCGTCTAAGCCAATCCCGAATTCGAGAAACTGTCCGGGCAGGCTGCCGCCGAACTGGAAGGCAGGCCATGGGGCGTTCTGCATGGCCACGCCGATGGGGAGGATACGCAGCGCAAACTCGGGGCGGCCGTTGCGGAATCAAATGATCGCGTCGGCACTTTCCGCATTGAGCACGAGGGGCGCGAAAGCGTGGTTGTGGATGTCTATTCGAACGTCATCGGGGATGACAACGGAACGCCGGCCTTCAGGCTCGTCGCACTCGTCGATGTGACAGCGCATGGGCGGACGCAGCTTGAAGAACTGGAGAACAGGCTTCGCGAAAAGGACACGCTGCTTCCGGAGATTCAGCACCGCGTAAAGAACAACCTGCAGATCATTACGGCCTTGATCCGGCTGGAGGCGCGTAACGTCCGGGGCGGGGCGACCGCCCGGTTCGACCGGCTCGCCGGGCGTATCGAGTCCCTGCAACTTCTCTATCACACCGCCATCTCAGGGCTGGAAGGCGTTTCTTCTCAATCAGGCTGACGGGATTGCATCAGTCGACTTCCTGATCGTTCCAACGCTGACATTTCAGAGGGCTGTTCGCGTTTGTCGTGCTTGGCGTTGGCCGACGGCGCCTTTTATGTTTTGGAGTCACTACCAATCCACGGCGGAGTGGCTGGCCCGCCAGATTACCGAAGCTTTCCCATGGAACATGTTGGAACGTCGCGCGCGCAGGTAACGTAATTACCCCGTGTTTTTTGGAGCAATTTGGAGACGGATAAGGTCGATCACCGGTTTGCGCTCTAGATCCAGAAACGGATCGCGACCAAGCTGATCGCCGCGACAAACAGCGATGCTAACAGGCCGAGCAAGAGCGGCCGCAATCCTGCCGCAACCAGCCTGCGCAGTTCGATATCCAGTCCGATTGCGCCTAGCGCCATTGCAAGCAGAAATGTCGAAACAAGTCCGATCAGATGCCGCGTTTCAACCGAAGCCAGAACCCACGTGTTGAGCAGGACGGCCGCAATGAAGCCGGCAACGAACCACGGTACCACCGGCAATGCCTGCATCGTACCGGCCCCGACCTTTTCACGCCGTGCGGCGATGACCCCGATCGCTGTTATCATCGGAGCCAGCAGCAGCACGCGTCCGAGCTTTGTGATGGTTGCGATTTCGCCCGCGGCCGTGTTGTGCTGAAACCCTGCGGCAACGACCTGCGCGACCTCGTGTACGCTATTGCCGATCCAGAATCCATATTGCTGGTCGCTGAGATTCAAAAGCTGCGGCAGCAGCGGATAAGTGAACATCGCCACCGAACCGAAAAGCGTGATGCAGGCGACGGCGTAGGCGGTATCCTTCGAATTCGAGCGGATCGTCGCGCTGGTTGCCGCGATCGCCGCGACGCCGCAGATCGCAGTGCCCATAGCAATGAGCCAGGAAAGACTTCGGTCCAGTCCGAGCAATTGTCCGAGCCATGCGGTAACAAGAAACGTTGCGGTCACCACGACGATCAGGATCAGGATTCCGGTCACACCGATTCCGAGAATGTCGGTGATCGTGATCTGGAAACCCAGCAGAACGATGCCAAGGCGCAGCGCGCGCCTGGCGGCGAAGGCTGCGCCAGCCCGTGCCCAGACGGGCGTTCCGGCCGTATTCGCAAGCAGCAGGCCGAAAAGGGTCGCCAGGATCATCGGGCTGAAGCCGCGCCCCCCGAGCAGCTTCAAGATGCCGATGGCAAGCGCCGCAATCGCGCAGACAAGCAAAAGCCCCGGTCCGTTCTGCCGCAGCAAAAGCAGGGATCGGGATAAAGCGGTCGCGGTGATCGCGTAACCGATACGAGAGGGGGGCTTGCTCATGAAGGGGAGGAGGATCTGATCCGAACCCGCGCTGGAGGCGCCCCGGTACTTCCGCGCATGATGATTTCGGTATCGATCTTCCGGCTTTTCACCGGGATCCCCTTGCGCGCGGCATCAATCAGCGCATCGGCTGCCGCATTGCCCATTTGCGCAGCCGGAATATGCACGGTCGAAAGCGGCGGTATGACGACACGCGTGATCGGCAGATCGTCGAAGCCGATGATCGAGACATCATCCGGTACGCGAAACTGCAGTCGCTGGCAGGTGAACAGCGCACCGAGTGCCTGGATGTCGTTTGCGCAGAAGATCGCCGTCGGTGGCTTCTGCAACGACATCAATCGTGTGGTTGCGTCCGCCGAAATCTCGATCTCGAACGGATGCTCGGCAACCAACGCGCGGTCGAACGAAATCTTGTATCGCCTGAGCACGTCGCGGTATGCGGCAAGCCGTTGTGCCGCGCGATCATTGATTGCCGTGACACCGCAGATCAACGCAATGCGGCGGTGACCGAGCTTGACCAACAGTTCTGTGGCTTCCGTCGCCGCGGCATAATTGTCAAAGGAGATCGCGGGGATCGACGGCTTCGGGCTGATCGACCATGTGACGACGAAGGGAATCTTGTAGCGTCGCAACAGCTGATACAGGCCGGGATCCCGGTCGTATCCGGTCAGGATCACACCCTCGACGCGGCTCTCGATCAGCTTGCGGATGATCTCGCGTTCAAGCTCCGCCGAGTAATTGGCGTTCGCAATCAGGAGATTCAGCCCGGCGGCCTGCAGCCGGTTTTGGATCGCTTCGGTAAATTCCGCGTAGATCGAATTCGAGATCGTCGGAACGATCAGGCCGATGACCCCGCTGCGATTGGAGGAGAAGGTGGAGGCGCGGCCGTCGGGCACGAAGCGATGGCGCTCGACGAGCGCGAGAATGCGCTGCCGCGTCTGCGGCGCAACGCTGTCGGGCCGGCGCAGCGTACGGCTTATGGTTGCAATCGATACCCCGGCCTTGCGTGCGAGCCAGTGTAACGTGCCGGGTTTTTCTGTTTTCTTCATGTGCTGGCCGCGCAGAAGCAGGTTGCGGCGGATATTGACAACGATAGCCGCAGGAGGGACACTAATGTAAACGTTTACACTTCGGAAGACATTTTTTCGTATACGAAGGCATCAGGTTCATGGCTCGTTACTTGAAACAGTCGCAGCCCCAATCCCGGCAACACAACCGCGATCTCATCGACCGTGTTCGGGAAATCATCGGCGATATCGAGCAAAACGGCGACGCCGCCGTCCGGCGATACGCCAGCGAGCTTGATCACTGGGAAGGTCAGGAATTCCGAGTGTCCGCCGATGAAATCGCGGCGGCCCGGAAGGCCATGAGTCCCGTCTTCAAGGACGATTTTGCCTTCTGCAAGAAGCAGGTGACGGATTTCGCCAAGCGGCAGCGCGATTCCATTCTGGAATTTGAAGCCGAATTCGGCCCCGGCATCACCCTCGGCCAGAAGCTGATACCTGTCGATGTGGTCGGCTGCTACATCCCCGGCGGCAAGTATCCGCTGATTTCCGCCGCACTCATGAGTGTCGCGACGGCCAAGGCCGCCGGCGTGAACCATGTGGTCGGCGCTGCGCCGCCGCGAGCAGGAGAGGGAATTTTTCCACCTACGCTTTATGCGCTCGCCGAATCTGGCGCCGACGAAATCTTCACGATCGGCGGAGTGCAGGCTTTTGCGGCGATGACTTTTGGCCGTGTTGGTATGAGGCCGGTCGATATGATCACGGGGCCGGGCAATGCCTATGTTGCGGAAGCCAAGCGGCAGCTATTTGGCATGGTTGGCATCGATCTCCCCGCCGGCCCGACGGAAATTCTGGTGATTGCGGACGATCGCGCGGATCCGGCGCTTGTCGCCACCGACTTGCTCGGCCAGGCTGAACACGGTCCCGATAGTCCCGCATGGCTGATTGCGACTTCCGAACGATTGGCACGCGCGGTGCTGGCCGAGATCGAGCGGCAATTGCTCACACTGCCGACCGCTGAAATCGCAGGTGCGGCCTGGCAACGATGGGGCGAGGTCGTCGTCGTCGACAATGACGACGATGCGATCAGGCTCAGCGATCAATATGCTCCGGAGCATCTCGAGGTTCAGACCTCGCGCAACGACTATTATCTCGACCGGTTGAAGAACTACGGGAGCCTTTTCATCGGCGAAGAAAGCACAGTCGCCTATGGCGACAAGGGCGTGGGCACCAACCACACGCTGCCGACCGGCCGCGCCGCCCGTTACACAGGCGGACTCTGGGTCGGGAAGTTCCTGAAGACCGTCACCTATCAGCGCCTTACGCAAGAGGCGAGCCGGCAAATCGCGCCTATCATGGCACGCATGTGTGCGAGCGAAGGCATGGCGGCGCATGAGATCACCGCAACCGTTCGCGAGGAGCGCTACACTCAGCGCCGGCGCGAAGGGAGCGCGCATTGAACCCCGCGCCCGAAATGAACTGGAAGGTCACGCCGGAGGCTGCGATCGCGGCCGTGCGCCATAGCGTTCTCGGTTACGGCAAGCTGGAAACTGTCCCGAAGGTTTATGTCGGTTCGCTTCGCGACATCGCCACTCTCTATACGCCGGGGGTGGGCACGCTCGTGCAGCGGGTCGTCGCCGATCCGCGCGAAGTGGATGTTCTAAGCAATCGCGCGAACACGATCGCCGTCGTTACCGATGGCACCGCCGTGCTGGGCTTCGGCCGCACCGGCCCGCTCGCCGCGCTTCCGGTCATGGAAGGCAAGGCCATCATGTTCAAGCTCCTGGCCGGTCTCGATGCGGTGCCGATCTGCCTTGATGTCAAGGATCCAGACAAGCTCGTCGATCATATCGCGGCGCTTGAGCCTTCATTCGCCGGCTTCAATCTCGAGGATATCGCAGCTCCTCATTGTTTCTCCACTGTCGAGGAGTTGACCCGCCGCCTGTCGGTGCCGGTGTTCCATGACGACCAATATGGAACGGCGACTGTCGTCGTCGCAGGCCTAATCAATGCCTCGCGCGTTGTCGGCAAGAAGAAGGAATCGCTGCGGATCGTCGTGAACGGAGCGGGCGCCGCCGGCACCGCCGCGGCACGGCTCATTCTCGCCTGGGGGGCGGGCGAGGTGATCGTCTGCGACCGCCACGGGATTCTCTGCAAAGGGGAGCCACAGCCTTCGCCGCATATGACGGCACTCGCTGCAATCAGCAATCGTTCGGGCACAAAAGGAACGCTTGCCGATGCGCTCAGAGGCGCCGATGCCTTTGTCGGGTTGAGTTCAGGCCATCTTCTTCACGCCGAGCATATCCGATCGATGGCAAAATCGGCGATCGTCTTTGCCTGCGCCAATCCAGATCCCGAAATCCTGCCGCATGAGGCGCTGGCCGCCGGAGCTGCGATTGCCGGAAGCGGCCGCTTCGACGCGCCCAACCAGTGTAACAACGTACTCGCGTTTCCAGGAATCATGCGGGGCGCAGTCGATATTTCCGCGAAGCGGATCACAGAGCAGATGTGCCTCGCTGCCTCGCAGGTGATCGCGGCACATGTCGGCGGCAATGCGCTTGCCCCGCATAACGTCTTGCCGAGCCCGCTCGATCCGGACCTTTGTTCGGTCGTGGCGGAAGCCGTCGCCGCGCAGGCTGTCACCGAAGGTCAGGCCAGGAAGCCTTATGTCCGCGGAGCAATCACCTCGCGCGTCCGCGCCTTGAATCGTATCGCCGCGCATCAGCAGGAAGGTCTGCTAGCGCTCATGATAGAGTCTGTCGAAACAACGACGGCATAGATTGTTTCAAAAATCCAAGGGAGGGATCGATGAGTAAGAAGGACCAACGGATCAATCAACAATCGCTCGGACGCCGTGAATTTCTCGGTGGCGCTGCTGCCGTGGGCATCGGGGCGAGCGGTCTATTCAATGCGAGCAGCACGTCCGCGCAAGGCGCCAAAACCGGCACGGTGCGCGTGTGGGGCGAGCCGGGTCCCTATGGCGGTGTTGCCGTTGCGGCGATGAACGAGTGGGCACAGAAAAATTCGCCCGGCATCAAGTTCGAAATCGAATCCATTCCGTGGGACGGCGTCTATGTGAAGCTGATGACCGATCTTGCGGCCAAGCGGCCGCCTTCGCTGGTCAGCGTGGAATCGCCAATTGCAATGCAGCTGATGGCGGAGGGTCTTCTTTTGCCGGTCGACGAACTGGTCGATAAGATCGGCCGCGACCGTCTAGTCGACGGCGTGAAGTGGGAAAACTGGGGCAAATGGAAAGACAAGCAATATGTCATTCCGGC
>CAMDXM010000058.1 GCA_945878025.1 Pseudorhodoplanes sinuspersici
TCAGGTCATCGATGATTGTGAGCCAACTATAGAAGTTGGTAATGGAGAAAAGAACGAGGCCCGCCTTCTCTCTCGGCGCCCCAAGTAGTTGCGCGAAAATTTCCGCTATGTACCCCTCCATGGCTGTCCAAAGTGAGATACCTTGTCCAATAAGGCCGTAAAGTTGGCGTTTGACTTCCCACGCGGTTACATCAGCCATCGGGTCCCCCGTGAAAAAAGCAGATGAAAAGTTTAGTGCTGCAGAATCGCAGAAGCGATTTGATGCCGCGCTACGCGGCGCGCGCGTCACCGGCCACAAGACAATCGAACAAGTCCGGAAGAATCCCAAGCGGCCTAAACCACGAAAGGTTGCCCCCAAGGCGCGCTGAGGGGTCAAAGACAAATCCCGGCGCGGTGGCCGGGACTTGCTAACATTCATCACAGCTGAAATTAACCTATCGTTAACCGAAGCAGATCAGCGTTCGTACACTGGCGTGCTGCGGTTCGTATCCATCACAAGGCCGATCGCGCTCAGTGCATCGGCCTTGTTCCAGTAGCTCTCGCCGCCATTCGCGATCTTCCGGTTATTGGCGGCGTACAGAGTCCAACGCCACTGATTGCTTTCCTGGTAGAGGGAAAAATACATGTCCTTGGTCTCCAATGATGATTATCAGCGGTATCAATTTGAGTACCGCTTTGGTGATTCAGACTGGGGAATTCAGATCGTGGCGAAAAACGCCGACGAGGCCCGCGAGCGAATCAAGGCAATCTCTTGGGCGCAATACAAAGGCGAAATCTTCGCGATCATCCCCGTTCCGGGCGCGGGTCTACTCAAACGAATCAGCGCGCTGTTCCGAAGGTAAAATAAGATTCCGGCAATCAAGGGGCTTTGCGCCACAATGGGCGCTTCCGTGCTCGTTATCCCCGGAAAACTACCGCACCCAAATCCGTTTGATTTTGCGTCGCCAATTCCTCTTGCGCCAACGCAAGAAGCGTTTAGCCGCTCGTGAGTAGTCGGGCTTAGTGGCGTCCCCGGTACGTGAGACGCTTGCCCGCTGCATTCTGCAGCGCCAGCGCAGCACGTTCGCCATCGTTAAAACCTAAAGCAATGCGGTGATTGTAGCGGAAATCGTATTCCGCCAGATAGCGATGCAGATGCTTCTCTTTGCAATGTTGGTACACACCGCGCATACCGCGCTTGAGGATGCTGAAATAGCCCTCAACCGTGTTGGAATGCACGTCACCGCGAACGTACTCATAGGCTGAGTGCTTCACGGTCTCATGCGAGATGAAATGCTCATCGTCGTTGTTGTAGAGTTTGCTTTCGTCGGTCATCAGGCGGCTTTCACGCGCGATATTGTCGCGCACGATCTTTTCGACGGTCGCCTTGTCGGCAAACGCAGGATGGAATGAGCGCACGCTACCGCCGCGCTCGACAAGAGCGACGACGGCGCGGTTGTTGCGATGACTTTTCTGCGGCTGGCGAAGTTCTTTCTTCGTCTTCCGGCTGTGAGTGTGCTGAACCTCTTTCTTGCCGAAATATGTTTCGTCGGCTTCAACGATCTTGCCCTCGCCACCGAGCGGGCTAAGGCCCCCGTCGCGCATGGCTTCGCGGATACGATGCGCCATGAACCACGCGGCTTCGTAGCCAATGTCCAGCGTGCGATGCAGTTGGTGGGCGCTAATGCCCTTCTTGCTGGAGCACATCAAATGAAAAGCTTGGAGCCACTTGTGCAAGGCGATCTTGGACCGCTCCATGACCGTCCGCATGGTCACGGTGAAATCCTTGCGGCACTCCTTGGTGGCGCAGCGGAACACGCCGGGGCGCTTGGTTGCGTAGGCCTTGTTGATGACGCCGCAATGCGGACAGACCGGACCATCGGGCCAGAGAGTGGCCTCTAGGTACTGCCTAGCCGCTTCGTCGTCGTGGAAATGGGCCGCAGAAAACGTGCTCATAGTCGCCACCTGTCCTTATGCCGCTAGTACAGCATATAGGGCTTGTGGTGTCAACCGGATAATCGCGCAAATATGCTGTGCAACGTGGCTATCGGCGCAGCAATTCGATCAATTCCGGCGTCGGGTAGGAATCCGCTGGAAGTCCCAATTTCATCTGCACCTGTTTGACCGCGCCGCGGGTCTCCAGCCCCGCTTTTCCGTCGATTTTGCCGATCTTGTAGCCGCGCGCGCTGAGAAGGCGCTGCAATTCAAAGACCTGCTGGCTGGACAGCGTCGGAATATTCGGCTGGCCGCGTGAAATGGCGGCGGCCCCGGCGATACGGTTGGCGAGGTAGCCGGCGGTCGTGGTGTAGACGAGCGACTGGTTCCACTTCAGATAAACTTGGAAATTATGGAAGGCGAGAAAGGCCGGGCCGTGCCGGCCCATCGGCAGGAGCAGCGACGCAGGCAGGGCGTCCTGCTGTAGCGGGCGGCCATCCGCGAGCGTCGCGCCCCAGCGCGCCCATTGCGAACGCGGGTGCTGGATGGCGAGATCGGCCTGATCCCAGGGCAGATTGCCGGCGACGCGCACTTCGACGAGCCACGGTTCGCCGCGTTTCCATCCGAGCTTGTTCAGAAAATTTCCCGCCGAACCGAGCGCATCGGGCGCGCTGTGCAGAAGGTCGCGGCGGCCGTCGCCGTCATAGTCGACGGCATAGTCGAGATAATGCGAGGGCAGAAACTGGAATTGGCCGAGTTCGCCCGCCCAGGGGCCTTTCATCTGGTCGGGTGAAAGATCGCCGCGATCGACGATCTTGAGCGCCGCCAAGGTCTGGTCGCGGAATAATTCCGAGCGGCGGCAATCATAGGCGAGCGACACGACCGAACGCAGCGTCGGCAGATTGCCTTGATTGGCGCCGAAATCGGTTTCCAGCCCCCAGAAGGAGACGATGGCGGGAGCGGGAACGCCGAACTCGCGTTCGATGCGCGCGAAAATCGCCGCGTGCTGCTTGATCAGCTGCGCGCCCTTCTGCACGCGATAGCCAGCCGCCATGCGGTCGGAAAATTGCAGGAAGCTTTGCGCGAACACGCCCTGTCCGCGATCCTTGTTCACGATGGCCTGATCGTAGATGAAATATGGCGACGCCGCGGCAAGCGTCCGCTGCGACACGCCGGCCGCTATCGCGTCGCGGCGCAACTCCTCGATCCAGCGCTCGAATGTCTGATTGCCGCGGCAGCCGGCGGCGAAAGCTGTTTCGGCCTGCGTTGCCAGCGCCAGCGCCGCCAGCGCTCCGGCCATCAATCGCGCCCGCATCGCCGTGCTCCCTTGCGTCAGGTCATCCAACTGCAGGCCATCCAACTGCTTGAGCGGGGTCGGACCGTCAAGGCGAACGATGCAGCTTTTTCGGGCGTGTTTGATGAATGGCCGATTTTTGCTCAGGTCTCGAAAAGCAAATGACCGGGATCATCCCGGCCATTTCACCAAGATAGCGGTTCGACTTAGCCTTGCGCGCTCAGCCACGCCCGGCTTTCGATTTCAGACCGGTCGAGACCGATGTCGCGCAGCGTCCGGTTATCGAGCTGCGACAATTGGCGGACGGTGGCGCGATAACGCGTCCAGGTCCGAAGCGCGGTCACAAGCGATGCAATCCACATGGCAGTCTTCTTTCTTATTTCCGTTGCGGGAATGGCGAGGCTGACCGGCCGGGCGGCCGTCCGCGGGGGCACAGCAGATATTTCCCGTTCGAGTCTGAATTGTGGGCGAAGCGTGACCTTTGCGCGGAAAAAGACGACATTACGCGCCGTTCGCGCTTGAAAGCCGGATCAGCGTTCTCTTGGCGACCGTTCCGGCCGGTATGCATTCGCGTCGCTATGCATTTGTCTGATCTGCAGCAGGACGTGCAAGGCGGCCTTGAGCATTGCGCTATAGCGCGCGGCCAGGGCCATGCTTGCCGAATCGGCGCTCTGTTCGTTGATCGATTTGTTGACGGCCAGCACGTCGGACAGATCGTCGATGAAAACGATATCCTCGGTCTCGGGACCGTTGCGGGCGATGTGCGTGAGATCGAACACGCGTTCGCAATCGCGGACACGGTCGATCAGGGCTTCGAGCAGGCCGATCGTATTTTCAGCGGGAGCATTGTCGCGCCGCCGATCCGCCGAAATGGAGCTGGCTTGCGCCAACGCGTCGCCCATCGTGTCACCCATGTCCGGAGATTCGTTCCGGTTCTGGCGCCCAACGTCTCATGCCGGGATTTATCGGCGATTAAGAGAAATTTCACCGCGCTATGCGGTTTCCGCCGCCGATCCCGCAAAATTTGTTGCGATCACCGCCTTGCGGCCGCGCCCGATGTGGCCCGCGCCATGACCGGCGGATCGCTGACGGCGTGGCGGAAGGTCAGGCTGGCCGCAGGCCGGGCTTCCCCGACGGCGGAAATAGAAACTCGATGCGGGCTTTTTCCAGCGTTTCGCGGATCGGCTGGATCGCCTCCTCGGACGGCGAGGCCGGTCCGTCCGTTTCCTCCAGCCGGCGGATGGTGGACGCGGATATCTCCGCCTTTTCTGCGAGATCGCGCACGGACCAGTTGAGGATGCCGCGCGCCGCGCGGATTTGCGCGCCGGTCAGCATTCCGGATGCAGGCTTGCGCGGCCACGTCTTGCTTTCGGTGATGTCGTAGGAAATCCCGAGCCATTCGCGCACCGAGCCATCGTCGTTCAGGAGCGGGATCGCGCGCGACTTGTACCAGTGATAGCTGCCGTCCTGGACGCGCGCCCGGTGTTCGATTTCGTAGGGCGCCTTGTTTGCGAGCGCGCTCGCCCAGGTCTTCAGCGTGCGGTCGCGGTCATCCGGATGCAGGGAATCGATCCACGCGGTGCCGAGGAAATTCGCCGGATCCTCGCCGGTCAGTTCGGTCCAGTTCAGGGATGCCGTCACATGTCCGTCCGGCTGCGCCATCCAGATCGCGGCGCGCAGCGCCTTCACCAGCGCCTGAAAGCGCGCATCGCTGATCTCGAGCGTCTTGAGTTGTTCGTGGTGGTGCGTGACGTCGAATGCAATACCAATGGCGCGCACCGGCGATCCTTGCGGATCAACCAGGATTTCACCCCGGCTCAGGATCCAGCGCACCCGTCCGTCAGGCCGAATGACCCGGAAGGTGCGGTCGATCGGAAGCGCCTGGTCGAGGACATATTCGATCTGCCCTGGAGGGCGCCGGTCTTCCGGATGCGTGCGCGCATAAATTTCCGCGTAGGATGGCTCGGCCGTATTGCGGTCCAGGCCGAGCAGGGCATAGAAACCCGGCGACCAATCCATCTTCTTGGTCTTGATGTCCCAACTCCAGAGACCGGCGCCGCCTTTTTCTTCGATAAATCGAAGCGTATCGCTGGGCCCTGATTCTCCTTCGAAGAGAACCAGCATGGCAGCCTCGGATGAGCCTTGGGCACGCCCCACAAAATTTGTCTTCGCGAGCATCGTATCACTCAAAAATTGTCGCCCACAATGGCGAAACGGCAGCCAGCTCCCAATTAGAGAAGCGGCCAGATCAGGATTTGAACCTGATGGGTGAGACCGGAAACCAATGTTTGATGCACAGGTCCGATCGTGACGCTGTATTTAGTGGGAGAACCACCGATGGCAATAGTTTTACGTGCAACCCGGCTATTCGCCGTGGCGGCCGCTCTCACGACCGTTTTCGGCCTCGCCGGGACAGTCGCCGTGTCGGCGCAGTCGCCTACGCCGTCCACAGCCACGATATCCAACCCGTCATTCGCGCGGCCCGAATTCACCCGGCCAGGCGGCATTCCTGGCTCGGCGCGCTCGATCGCTGCGACGAACGAGCAATTTCTTCTCGCTCCGGCGCAGCCGTCCAACCCGGCTACGCCGAAGATGCGCAAGAAGCGCTAGCGGGCGCTGAAAATCGCGCGACTAATAACTCGATGGCGGTGCGAAGAAGCATCGGCGCGTGCCATCCGGCCGTTTGCAACGCCAATAGACGCCATCCGGGCTCGGCTGCGCCTCGTTGAAAGGCACGGTTTCCAAACCGTAGAGCCGGTATCCCGCGTTACTGACGCTGACCTGCTCGGAAGGAACGGCGAAACAATCGCCTTCGCCGCAGCACCATTCGCCGGCGGCGTTCTTCAGACCTCCGCGTAGAATCCAGCTCGCTTGATCATGAGCAAGTGCGAGAGAGGCGACGAAATACGCGGGTATAAGTACGAGCAGTAACCGAGCAAAAGTTCGCGACATCAGCGGGCTCCTTTCGTTGTCCCGGCGTTGCGATCAATAGCGGTACGCTCTCCTTGTCCTCGTTTCGAAACGTCTCCCTGACGTGGCGCCAGCAGTCATTGACGGGCTGCGGCTGGCATTGACCTGCGGTTGCCACGACCAGTGGCGACCAGAATCAGACCATGCAAGAATCATAACATGCGGACCCGTCGTCTCGATCACACTTTGCTTCGAATGTTTGCAGCGTTACCGTTCGGCCACAGTTGAAGTCACAGCATGGACATGACCGATGCCGTCCCAGCCCGTGAAGGCTTTGTTTTTCGACGTGTTCGGCACCCTGGTCGACTGGCGCACCAGCATCGCGCGGGAGGCGCAGGCGCTGCTCGGGCCGCTCGGTCACTCATGCGATTGGCATGCTTTCGCGGATGCCTGGCGCGCTGAATATCAGCCGGCGATGGAAGAGATCCGGTCCGGCCGGCTGCCGTTTTGCAAGCTCGACGTGCTGCATCGGCGCAATCTCGGGCGCATCCTGCCGCGGTTCGGGGTTAAGGACGCGCCGGAGGAGGTTCTCACCGCGCTCAATCTGGCCTGGCATCGGCTCGATGCCTGGCCGGATTCCGCGCCCGGATTGCGCCGGCTCAGGGCGACATTCCGGATCGCGCCGGTTTCGAACGGCAATATTTCGCTGATGGTCGATCTCGCGCGCCGCAACGGTTTCGCGTGGGATGCCATCCTCGGCGCGGAAATTGCCGGTGACTTCAAACCGAAACCGCGCGTCTATCTTGCCGCCTGCGAGGCTCTCGATTTCGAGCCGGCGGAATGCATGATGGTGGCGGCGCATTCCAGCGATCTGTCGGCGGCCGCGGCTTGCGGCTTGAAAACCGGGCATGTTGCGAGGCCCAACGAAAATGGCGCCGGGCTTGGCGAGGCGGGTCCGTCCGTGCCGGTCGATATCGCGGCTACGGATCTGGAGGATTTTGCGGGAACGATGGGAGTCTGACGAGCGGAAATTTCGCGGCGCCGATGGCGCGCTATTTCCTGATAAATCCGTTGCGGATCGCGTCCACCCGCGTGACCGCCGAATAGGGCTGCGCCTGAATATTGGCGTTCCACGACACGGCCTCGTCGCAGATCACATATCCCTTGTCACGCATGAACCAGGTCTTGTTGTCGATAAGGCGCTTGCGGCAGAGATTGCCTTCCATGGGAACGAACAGGATCGAGCCGGTGGTGAGATAATCGTCGCCGGTTTCCGCGCCTTCGCCCGGTCCGGACGTCTGTTTGGCGTGCCCGGCGCCATGGCTCGCGCGGCTGACGCTGCGCAACTCGTCGCTCGTTTTGACGACGTTGCCCGCCATGTAAAGGCTTCCGGCGCAAATCAGCGCAAGCGCGGTCCCGGCAACGAGCGCGCGGTTGCGGTCGCGATGAAGAGCAGCTTGCTTGCGGTCGTGCATGATCCGATGTCCGGCCCCATGGGCAGCCTTGCGCGCGAGCAAAACACGCTCCTGTTCAGGAAGAGTTAAGGCGCCGATTTCAGGCTGAACAAATCTTAACGTTCGAAGCGTGCCGCCCCTCATTTCGCATCGCAACAGTCCGGATTTTGAAAAAAAGTTTTTGCGCGGTTTGCGTTGTCTTGAACCCGCCATGATGGCGGCTGACGTTCCGCGCGGGACCGGAAGAATCCAACAACCGGTCTTTCAGGAGAACGCCATGAAATCGATTATTCTCGCTGCGGCTTTTTCGCTCGTCGCGAGCACCGCCTTTGCGGCATCGTGCAAGGTTGAGGCCGGCACCAAGAAGCTGGTCGGCGCCGCGATGACAAGCTTCATGACCAAGTGCGAGACCGACGCGAAAGCGGCCTGCGATAAGGACTCGACCGCGAAGAAGCTCGCGGGCGCCGCCAAGGACTCCCATATGAAGAAATGCCTCAGCGACGCCGTTGGCAGCTGAGATACGCCCGGTGAAAACGCCGCAGCGGTGGGCGAAAGCCCGCCGCTGTCGGATCATCCGTCGTCGCGCAGCCTCGCGGCGAACTGGCTCCTGCCTCGGATCAAGTCGGGGCCGGACGACGTCAGGATCATGCGATCAATTTACGATCAACTCGCGATTAGCTTGCGATAAAGGTGCCACGTGGCGTGGCCGAGCACCGGCATGACCACAGCCAGCCCCACGAAAAACGGCAGCGATCCGATCGCGAGCAAAGCCGCAACGATCAGGCCCCACAACGCCATCGGCAGCGGATTGGCCGCGACCGCGCGTAGCGACGTCATGATAGCCACTGCCGCGCCGACATCGCGGTCGAGCAGGAGCGGGAAGGACACGACGCTGATCGCGATCGCCGCGATCGCAAACAAAAGACCGGCGGCGTTTCCGTAAAGAATCAGCTTCCAGCCCTGCGAGGTGGTCAGCACGTCGCGCAGGAATTGCGCGACGGAATCCGGCGGCAACACGCCGAACAGCGATTGATAGATCCATTGCGCCACCGCGAGCCAAGCCAGGAACAGGACCATCAGCAGAAAACCGACGGCGGCGATGGCGCCGAATGAAGGCGAATGCAGCACGTCGAAGGCGTGGTTCCAGCGGCTATCGAGCCCCGCTTCACGCCGGCGGCTCAGTTCGTAGAGCCCGAGCGCGGCGAACGGCCCGACCAGGGCGAGGCCCGCCGACATCGGAAACAGCAGCGGCAACAGGTTGTAGCCGAGCATCAGGCCGCCGATGAAGAAGCCGATCAGCGGATAGATCAGGCCGAGAAAGATGACGTGGCTGGGGATGGATTTGAAATCGTCGATACCGCGGCGAAGGGCATCGGTCAGGTCCGCGATTCCAATGCGGCGGACAACAGGGTGGGCCGGAGTTTCGGTTGCGCCTGCGATCACATGGAGTGTTGCCATAAGCATGCCTCCTTGAGAATGGTCTTCAACAAATGACGAGATCCGGATTTGGTTCCCTCTATTTTTTTGCTTGCGTCGGATGGCCGGTTGCCGACGCGCGTCCGCAAGGCCGCGTCAGGAGGCGTTCTTCCTATTTGGGAGAATGATAGCGCGAAAGACGCATGCCCGGCTTCACAATCGCGCGACGAGGGTCGCGCGCAGGACGCTATTCCGCGGCGGCGGCCTTTGGGCTTGCCTTGAAACCGGCGCGGATCGCGTCGACGCGGACGGCGACGAAATATTTCTGGCTTTGCGCGCCTGAATTCCACGACACCGCTTCATCGCAGGCCACATAGCCGTCATCGCGGATGCGCCAGGTCCCGTTGTCGATCATGCGTCTGCGGCAGATATTTCCCTCGATCGGGACGAACAGAATGGCGCCGGATTGCAATTCGCCGGCTGGACCCATGTACGCCATCTCACGGGTGACGTTTGCGCCAGCCGATCCGCTGGTTTTTGTCGCCGCGCCGCCGGCGACGATGGCCGCGGCAAGAATCGCGGACAGGCACGCGCAGGTGATGATCCCGCGGCGGCGGTCGCGGTCGAACGAAGTGGCCGGTTTTGCTTTCGGACGCCGCATCGAAGTTTCCCGGAGGTCCTTGCTGGAGCGGATTTGGCCGCATGGTTGCCGATGCGCGTGAACATTCGATAAGGAGATTGCCTCGAATTATCGTTCGGATTTGCATCGAATTGTCTGCATCGGGAACCGCTTTTTCGGCATAATGGCAAGCGATTAGAGGAGTTTGCCGTGGCCTTGTTTGTCGTCGCGCATGGAGCCTGGTCCGCCGGCTGGGCCTGGAAAAAAATGCCCCCGCTGATGGCGGCGCGCGGACACCAGCTGGTCACGCCGACCTGTACCGGTCTTGGCGAACGGGGACATCTCGCGCATCCGGGCATCGATCTGGAAAGCCATATCGCGGACATGCTCGCCGTTCTGGAATTCGAGGACCTGCGCGAAGCGGTCCTGATCGGGCATTCTTATGGCGGCATGGTCGCGACCGGCGTTGCCGACCGCGCGCGCTCGCGCGTCGCCACGCTGGTCTATCTCGACGCTTTCGCCCCCAGTGACGGCGAAAGCGCGTTCGACCTGATGCCGCAGGCGACGCGCGACCAGCGCCGCGCGGGCGCACAAGATGGCGGCGAAAGCTGGCGCATTCCGCCCGGACCGATGCCGCCGGATACGCCCGATTCCGACAGGGAATGGGCCGGTCCGCGCCGTCTGCCGCAACCGCTGAAAACCTTCGAACAGAAGCTGCAATTCAAGCACGGCGCTCTGACGTTGCCGCGGCACTACATCTATTGCACGCGCCATCCGCCCGACGACCGTTTCCGGCCATTCTACGAACGCGCCCGGCGTGAGGGCTGGGGCACGCATGAAATCGACGCCAGCCACAACCCGCACATCACGTCGCCGCAGGCGCTGGCGGATTTGCTCGATCGCATCGCCAAAGCATGATGAAGGGGATTTCAAAGATGAAGTTGACTGCGATCGCGTTGGTGTTTGCGATGCTGCCTCTATGGGAAACGGCAAACGCGCAGAGCGAGATATCTTATCCTTCCGCCATTCGGGACGATCTGGAAAACGCGCGCAAGGAATGCGCCGATGCCGATGACGGGAAAGTCACGTTCGAGCCCGGCCTCGTCCGCAAGCTCGACCTGACCGGCAACAAACGCGCCGACTACATCGTCAATTTCGAGAACCTCAGATGCTCCACGTTTGAATCGGTGTATTGCGGGACCGGCGGCTGCACGCTCAATATCTATGTCACGACCAGGGACGGGGCGCTGCGCCGCGTTTTTTCCGGACAGGTGCGAACCTACGGGATCAGCAAAGCGGCGGGGGCGAAGACCATGACATTCGATCTGCATGGCGGCTTTTGCGGCAAAGCCGGCGCGTATGCCTGCCAGAAGAAGAAACTGATCACCGAACAGCCGTTCGAATTCAAGGAGCCGTGATAAACGCAGCGGCGCGTCGCGCGTTGTCGCTTTCTCCCGCGAGATGCGCGTGCATTTTCCGAAATTCCCGCGCGCTGCTCGCGGTCATGGCCGCGCACGCGCCGACAGACGGCGCCGGGCGCCAGAATGGCGGCGGCGTCAGGCTTTCTTCGTGTCCTCGAGCGTCGATGGAAGCTTGATGACGAATTCCGTGCCGGGATTGAGCCTGTTGATCTCCAGTTTGCCGCCGAGCTGGGTCGCGGTCGAGGCGATCACCTTCATGCCAAGCGAGTCGGATTGCCCGACCTGGAAATCCTCCGGCAATCCGCGTCCCTCGTCGGCGACCCGCAATTCGATGTCGCGCCATCCGCGCTTGAGCGTCACATGGATCGGCCCGGGCTCGCCTTCCGGATAGGCGTGCTTGAGCGCGTTGGTGATGAGCTCGTGCGTGAGCATCGCGAGCGAAATCGCATGCGAACTCGACAGATGCAGCGGATCGACTTCGACCGAAATGACCGGTTTGTGCGCGCCGGCATAGGCGTTCTGGCTCTCTTCGCAGATCAGCTTCAGGAAGCTGGAAAACTCGATATGGTCCGACGCGTTGGCCTGGTAGAGGTAGCGGTAGACGGTGCCCATCGCCACCACGCGGTCGCGTGCGCGCGACAGATGCTCGCGCGCGGTCGGATTGCGGACATAACGCCTCTGCATCTCAAGCACGCTCGACAAAAGCGCGAGCGAGTTCATCACCCGGTGCTGCAATTCGCGAAGCAGAAAGCTCTTCTGCTCGACGAGGTCGTGAATCTTGTCGGACATGCGCGACAGCGCCGAACTCAGGTGGCCGAATTCGGCCGAAAAATGTTCCGGGAACGG
The DNA here is from genome assembly GCA_945878025.1 of Pseudorhodoplanes sinuspersici. Lineage (GTDB taxonomy): Bacteria > Pseudomonadota > Alphaproteobacteria > Rhizobiales > Xanthobacteraceae > Pseudorhodoplanes > Pseudorhodoplanes sinuspersici_B. Next base: position 11,875 of record CAMDXM010000058.1, read on the forward strand.
CGCGTCGGTATCGCCTCCCTCGCGCCGCCGCGCGATCCGCACGATCGCGCGGATCGGGCGGTTGATCAGAAAATAAGTGGCGATCCAGGCGCCGCCGATGGCGAGCAGCATGGTGACGAGGGCGAAGGCGAGGCTGCGCGCGTTGCCGGTGCTGGCTTCCTCCAGCGCCGAATCGCGATCGATGGCGACGGTAACGAACAGGCTCGCCGGCGAGGTGTCGACCGGAACGAAGCCGACGATTTCGAGGCGATCCCGCGGACCCTTGGCGTCGATCGTGCCGGATGGCGCCGACAGGATTTTCGAAAACACGTCCCGCGCGGCCGTCTTCGCTTCGTCGCTATCGTCGCGGGGGAGCCCAAGCACCGGCGAGCCTTCGCGGTCGAATAGTGTCAGCCGGTATCGTGAGCGCCAGGACCGCGCGCTCAGATCCTGCGCCAGCTGGTCCGGATTGAGAATGAGAACGATCACGCCGCGCTGCTTGCCGCCCGTGTCGATGAACGGCATTGAAAGATGAATCGACGATTCATGGGTGACGCGTCCCTGCACCAGCATTCCGATCGCAAGCTGTCCGGTGACCTGCGGTTCCTGGAAATAAATCCGGTCCCGGACATTGAGATTGGGCGGGATCGGAATGGTCGAACAGTGAAACGTTCCGTTCGGATCGATGACGGCCGCCTGTCTGTAAAGCGGAATGCTGGCGATGATGGATTTGAAATAGGCGGCGCATTCGATTTCGCGCTCCGGAACGGCCGGGTGCTTGCTCATCGCGACCATCAGCTGGCGCGCGCCTTCGATCACCTGCGCGAGCTCCGCCGACACCAGCCGCGCGACCGCGAGCACCTCGATGCGCGCTTCGCGTTCCAGCACGAGTTGCCAGCGCACGGTGTTGTAAAGCGTCAACAACAGCGGCGGCATCAGCGCGATGGCGACAAGGACCGAGAGGCGGCGGCGCAGGCTCATCGCGGGAAACTCTTAAAGCGGATGGTCATCAAAATAGCCGGTTCGCGCCCGGCCATCCTGCCACATCGAGTCGTTGAGGGAGAGCGCAAAGGATGCAGTCAAATCGTGGCAAATCTGCAGCCGCGCCGCGACGCGCGTTATCTCACGGAAAGCGAGGAGCTTCCCCGGCGTCCGGGCGGTCACCGTCTGGCGCGCGCCGGCACGATCGAAACCACGCGCGCGCTCAAGGCCCCGTCGGGCTTGCGCACCACTTGCAGCGTCAGCGCGTAATTGCGCTCGGGGCCTTCTTTCGGCACCCACATCATCACGTGGCTGCGCACGAGCCCGTCATTACCGACCTTCAAGGCCTCAAGCGGCAGCGAGAAGGCATAATTGTCCGGATCGCGCACCCGCTGTCTCAGCTGCGCGCGCACCGCCTTGTCCATGATCTTGAGCAGATCGAGCGAGGCCGCGGACGCGCCGTCCGGCGCGAGGGCATAGACGTCGACCATATCGGTCGAGAAGCGGGTGTGATATGTCCGCACGACAAGCCGGCTGTTCGGCGACCACGCCGCGTGTTCCTCGAACCGGTTCACGCGCATCGTGCCGGTGTTCCAGTATCCGCTCGGAGATTTTGTCAGCGCGACGCCGTCGGCGAGCCGGATCAGCATCACCTCGATCTTGTCGTCGTCGGGCTGTTCCTCGATCGGGCCGTCCTTGACCCGCCACGCCAGCGCAAAGCGCTTCGACGGCGAAAGCGTTTCATCGATCACGCGCGCGGCGCCGTCGCCGGAGCCGCAGACCAGCCCCTCGTGGTCGTCGGGCACGCAAGGCCCCATGCCGGCGCGGGCCGGGACGGCTGCGATGATGAAGATGCCCGCGAGCAAAGCGGCGGACAGCGGCGCTGTCGGGAACGTCCGTGCCTTGTGGCGCCGCGGCATGGTCAGAGCTTCAGGCTGATGTTGAGACTCTCGCGCAGCATCCAGGGCTTCGTGTCGATGGTCGAGCGGACATTGTCGATCTTCCAGGCGCCGCCTTCGCGCATGAAATCGTAATTCACCACGACCTTCTGGCCCTTTTCCGCGTGGGTCGGGCCGATCACGAAGGTCGCGACCACGGTCGCATGCCGGTCGTCCGGCTTTTCCGTTTTCAGCTGGTAAGACGCGATACTCGGATCCTGCGACATGCTGACGATGTCGAACTCGATCGCGCCGACCTCGTCGCCCTTCGGATTGACCTTCCGGTCGGCCTTGTCCCACAAGGTCTTGAGCGATTTCGTCAGCAGCTTGCGGTCTGCCCTGGTCACGCCGAACCCGGCCCGCGCCGGATCTTTCTTCGTCGCTTCATAGAGCGATTTCACGATCGCTTCAGGCTCGCGCGGGACCTGCGCGGGGGCGGGGGTAGTGAAAGCGGCGAGGATGAAGACGAGAGTCGCGAGAAGCGGCGCATTTTTCATGCGCCAAGATTACAGCGCTCCAAATCCTCAGGCCAGTCCCCAAGCCAGTTCGATTTCTATTCTGGTATCTGAACCGCCCAACGATGCCGCGCGACAGACACCGGCTGTCGTGACCGGGCCGGGCTTACGCCGGTATCGCCCGCAATTCCCGGAACGACACCAGCTTCTTGCGCTCCTCGTCCCACAGCGTGAGCCGCACGCAGGCGAGGCTTTGCCAGAGCGTCAGCCGGCCGATATCGCCCAGCTCCGGATAGTCGCGCAGCACGCGCGTCAGCCGGTAGAAGGGAATTCGGCTGCACAGATGATGCACATGATGGATGCCGATATTGGCGGTGAACCAGCGCAGCACCGGCGGCAGATCATAGTGTGACGAGCCGTGCAACGCCGCCTCATGCAGATTCCAGTCCTTGTTCTCGTCCCACAACGTTTCCTCGAACTGGTGCTGCACATAGAACAGCCAGACGCCGAGCGAGGCCGCGAGCAGGATCACCGGCAATTGCACCAGGAGGAACGCCTTGAGCCCGATGAACCAGATCAGCACGGCGGCGATCAGCGCCATCGCCGCATTGGTCAGCATGGTGGAGAGCCAGGGCTGCCAGCCCGCGCGCATCAGGCCGACCGGAAGCCGGTGCTGCAGCAGGAACAGATAGGCGGGACCGAAGCCGAACATGACCGCGGGATGGCGATAGAGCCGGTAGCGCAGCCGCCCGAGCCGCGACAGCGCGAGATATTCGCGCACCGTCAGCGTGTCGATATCGCCCATGCCGCGGCGATCGAGATTGCCGGAGGTGGCGTGATGCATGGAATGCGTGCGGCGCCAGAAATCGTACGGCGTCATGGTCAGGACGCCGATGAGGCGGCCGATCCAGTCGTTGACCGTCTTGTGCGGGAAGAAGGCGCCGTGCCCGCAATCGTGCTGGATCATGAACAGCCGCACCAGGAAGGCGGCGGTCGGCACCGCGATCAAGAGGCAGAGCCACCAGGCGCCGAAGAAGTGCAGCACCGCCCACATCGCGGTCCACAAGACAGCGAGCGGGATCAGTGTGATCGCAAGCTCGACCAGGCTGCGCGTGCCGCTTGGCTCGCGATAATGGTTGAGGATCCGCGTCCAGTTGCGTGCGCCATCGGCGCGGGTGTTGTCTTCAGGCATCGATCCGGTGCCTGCCGCTTGCTCTGCTGTTTGGGTCAAAAAAATCAATCCATCTTTGGCCGATGCCTGCGCATCGGGTGCCGCACTGTCGGTGCTGTTGTTCGAGAATCCCACGCCCCGGCCGGGTAACTAGCACAATACCGGCCAAAAGGGTGCTTTTTATGCAGGGATCCCGGAGGCGGGAACTGTTGTTGTCACTCAATAGAGCATTAAGCCGGGCGCGGATTCGGCCTATTGCGATAAAATGGACAGGCGCGGCGGCGCATTCGCGTTGTTTGGAAGGAGAATAAAGTGCTGTCGATTTTCACCGGCCGGGGCGCGGTCGCTGCGGAATCAATTGGCCTCGTCGATGCAGCTTGAATAAACGTCGCCATTGCCGTGCGTGATGGCGCAGCGCGTGCGCAGCTTGCAGCTGCCGCCGTCGTCGATTTCGGTCTTGCCGCCGAGCTTGCGGCATTCTTCCGTGGTCAGGGCCGAAAATCCGGAACCGCCCTTGCCGTCGGTCGCCGCATCCGGCCGGCCTTTCGGCGTCGCCGGCGTCCGCAGGGCCGGGTCGGACGAGCGCGCCATTTCCTTGAGCACGGTCGATTGCGGGAAGGTCTGCGACTGGGCCGGCGGCGAAAGCGCGGCCAGCGTGGCAATGATCGCGAACACGATCGCCAAGGGCTGTCTGATCATGGCCGTCCTCCGTGATGGAGTAGTGCTGATGATCCGTCGCGCCGGCGCGGCGGGAGGTTCAGAGGTAATGCGATCCTGTCAGGCCCGAAGGATGCGTGGTCCGGCAATCTCCAATCCGTCATCCTGAGGTGCGAGCAAGCGGAGCTTGCGAGCCTCGAAGGACAGACGGGACGGACATCGCCCGTGCATCCTTCGAGGCACGGCTAACGCCGTGCGCCTCAGGATGACGGATCAAGGTCCGTCAACTCGCCGATCCAGATTTTCAAACAGCCAAATCCCGTCCGGTCTCGCGAAGCGGTTTCCCGCCGGGGTTTTCCGGTCCTCTCTTTCGATGCGCTCCCCCCACAAAAGGGCGGAGCCCGTCTTCACTCCGCGAAAGCGCGGAGCGCGTCTTTGCTCCCAAGAGAGGGAGCGGAGCGCCGTAACGGCGCGTATTCATCAATCGCGTGCTTTTGCGAAAGCACGCACC
>CAMDXM010000059.1 GCA_945878025.1 Pseudorhodoplanes sinuspersici
AGGACGGCTTGCGAATCCGTTAGTGTGCAGATCGCTGCAAGCATTGGATATCGTGTGAAAAAGCGGCCGCGATTGGTTCTAAACCGCGTGTTTTGAGGCTTTTTGGATATCGCCACAGGACTTGGTGTAATCCGTGGATATGTGGGAAACATCGAAATGGAATGTGAACTTAAATGCGTGAGTCCAATCCACCGCATAAGAGTCACTGCAATTAAGAATCTTAAGTGAGATCGTAGAAGGGCGCCGGTGACCCAGGATCCTGTTAAGAAGAATCTCTTGCAAGTTCTGCACGGAGAGCGTCAAACAATTCCTCCAGTCTGGATGATGCGGCAGGCGGGCCGTTATCTTCCCGAGTATCGCGCTGTGCGGCAAAAAGCTGGCGGGTTTCTCGATCTTTGCTTTTCGCCCGAACTCGCCGCCGAAGTCACCTTGCAGCCGATCCGCCGTTTCGGATTCGATGCGGCAATCCTGTTCTCGGACATTCTCGTCATTCCGCACGCACTCGGCCGCAAGGTTTCGTTTGTCGCGGGCGAAGGGCCGAAACTCGATCCGATCGACGATCCGGAAACGATCGCAAATCTGCCGCTTGAAGCGGATCAGAAAATTCTCAGCCCCATCTATGAGACTGTCGCTCGGGCAAAATCGGGATTACTGCCGAACGTCACGTTGCTCGGATTCTGCGGCGCGCCGTGGACCGTCGCGACCTATATGATCGCGGGCGAAGGAACTCCGGATCAGGCTCCGGCGCGAGTTTTCGCTTATGGTTTTCCGGATGCGTTCGCGGAGCTGATCGATCGCATCGCCGATGCGTCGATCTCCTATCTGGTGCAGCAACTCAAAGCCGGCGCGGATGCGGTGCAGATTTTCGATACCTGGGCCGGGATTCTGCCGCCCGAGGAATTCCATCGCTGGTCGGTCCTGCCGACGAAAAAAATCGTCGCCGGCGTACGAAAGGATATTCCGGAAGCAAAGATCATCGGATTTCCGCGCGGCGCCGGAAGCATACTTCCGGTTTATACGCGGGAGACGAATGTCGATGCGATCGGTCTCGACTGGATGATCGACAAGAAATTCGCCCGCGAGAATGTACAGAGCCTTAAACCGGTGCAAGGCAATCTCGATCCCCTGGCGCTGCTCGCCGGCGGCGATGCGCTCGATCGTGCTGTCGACGATGTGATGGCTGCTTTCTCGAACGGTCCCTTCATTTTCAATCTCGGTCACGGCATTCTGCCGGAAACGCCGATCGAGAATGTCGAGCAGATGATCGAGCGCGTGCGGGGGAATTAGTTATTGTCATTCCGGCCGAGCTAACGGGTCCGCGCAAAGCGCGGCCCGATGACAGGCTCGGCGAGGGCCGGAATCCATATTCCAGAATCGTGGTTATGGATTCCGGGCTCGCGCCGATCGGCGCGCCCCGGAATGACAGAAAAGGGAATTGAGCAAAACCATGTACGACTGGCTGAAAGCGTTTCACGTCATCGCCGTCATCGCCTGGATGGCGGGCATGCTCTATCTGCCGCGGCTGTTCGTGTATCACTGTGACGCGGAACCGGGCTCGAAGCAGTCCGAAACCTTCAAGGTGATGGAACGCCGGCTGCTGAAGGTCATCATCAATCCGGCGATGATCGCTACTTGGGTGTTCGGCCTGTGGCTCGCTTACGACAGCGGATTTTACCGCGCCGGCTGGTTCCACGCGAAGTTCGCGCTCGTGATCGTGCTTTCAACCCTGCACGGATTTTTATCACGCGCGGTGAAGGACTTCGCCGCCGATAGAAATCGGCGCAATGCTAAATTCTATAGAATAATCAATGAAGTACCAGCCGTTTTGATGGCCGCAATCGTGATCCTGGTGATCGTCAAACCGTTCTGACAACCCACAGGCACCGGCCTTCGTTGGCGCGCGCCCCTTGCGAAATCGCGTTTTGTTCCGTATGTTTGGATATCCCTCCAAACGCAGGCGGATGCCAAGTTAATCGCGCGTTTCCGTGTATTCGGGTCGCGCAAGCATCGGGCCGGGATCCCAATCCCGTAATGCCCAAGACCTGACCCCAAAATCTGACCGAACCTCTCTCTTTTTTTCCAATCCGTCCCCTTCCCACCTTTCAGATTTTGAGTCGAAGGACAGGCGGATTCCACACAACAGGACCCATCCCCAATGCGGGAAGTGAAACTTCAAGACCTCAAGATCAAGACTCCGGTCGAGCTCCTTTCCTTCGCGGAAGAACAGGAAATCGAAAACGCCAGCACCATGCGCAAGCAGGAGCTGATGTTTGCAATCCTCAAACAGCTCGCGCAGAAGGAAATCGACATTGTCGGCGAAGGCGTCGTCGAGGTTCTCTCCGACGGCTTCGGCTTTTTGCGCTCGCCGGAATCCAATTATCTCTCCGGCCCGGACGACATTTATGTCTCGCCCTCGCAGATCCGCCGCTTCGGCCTGCGCACCGGCGATACCGTCGAGGGCCATATCCGCTCGCCCAAGGAAGGCGAACGCTATTTCGCGCTGCTGAAAGTCTCCACGATCAATTTCGAGGATCCCGACAAGGCGCGCCACAAGATCAATTTCGACAACCTGACGCCGCTTTATCCCGATGAGCGGTTGAAGATGGAGCACGAGGATCCGACCAAGAAGGATCTCTCCGCGCGCGTCATCGATATTGTTTCTCCCATCGGTAAAGGCCAGCGCGCGCTGATCGTTTCGCCTCCGCGCACGGGCAAAACCGTGCTGCTGCAGAATATCGCGCACGCCATCACCGCCAATCATCCGGAATGCTATCTGATCGTTCTCCTGATCGATGAGCGTCCGGAAGAAGTCACCGACATGCAGCGTTCCGTGAAGGGCGAAGTCGTGTCCTCGACCTTCGATGAGCCGGCGACACGCCACGTCGCGGTCGCCGAAATGGTGATCGAGAAAGCCAAGCGCCTGGTCGAGCACGGCCGCGATGTCGTGATCCTGCTCGATTCGATCACGCGCCTCGGCCGCGCTTACAACACCGTGGTGCCGTCCTCCGGCAAGGTGCTGACCGGTGGTGTCGACGCCAATGCGCTGCAGCGCCCGAAGCGCTTCTTCGGCGCCGCGCGTAACATCGAGGAAGGCGGCTCACTCACCATCATCGCGACCGCGCTGATCGATACCGGCAGCCGCATGGACGAAGTGATTTTCGAAGAGTTCAAAGGCACCGGCAACTCGGAAATCATTCTCGATCGCAAGGTCGCGGACAAGCGCACCTTCCCCGCGATCGACATCACGCGCTCCGGCACCCGCAAGGAAGAGCTGCTCACCGATCCGCAGCAGCTCAAGAAGATGTATGTCCTGCGCCGCATCCTCAATCCGATGGGCACGATGGACGCCATCGACTTCCTGCTGGACAAGCTGCGCAACACCAAGAACAACGCCGAGTTCTTCGAATCGATGAATACGTAACGTCTCGTTGCGGTTCTGCTTGAGATCGAGGCCGGGGGAGAACCCCCGGCCTTTGTCTTTTCAGACCGAGAGCGGGGAATCCGCACCGCACAAAATTTGAGCGCGGTTGCTGTAAATTGACTCGCCCAAATCGTTAAGATTGTAAGGGTTTGGAAACCGCATTCCGGTCAATTAGCGCGGAATTCAACATTTCCCAGGCGACCGCGCCGAATGCCCCCCAAAAAATCACCGAATTTCGTCATGCCCGCCTTGTGGGTGGTCTTTCCCGTTTTCTTCGCAGGCGCAGCATGCGCGCTCGCCGCTACGGCCGAATGGGGCCTGCCGCTCGTTCTGGCCATCGCCGCTGCGTCGTCTGTGGCTATCGGATTTCTGGTCGAGCGGCGCCTGCGGACGATCAACGGCGTGATCGGCCGCATCGCAGGCGGCGACCGCTATACCACCATGCCGACGCTGATCGGCGGCGGCGCCATCGCCGAATTCGCAAGAGCCGCCGATCTCATGCGCAGCGCGCTGATCGACGCGGATTCGGTCGCTGTCGATCAGGGCCGCCGCGAGTCGGAGGCGCGGCTTCATCATGCCGGGCAGCAATTCTTCACGCAGCGCTTTCGGGCCGCCATCGACGAGGTCGTATCCGCCTTCAGCAAGGCCGGCGAGCGCATTCGGGTGACGGCGGACGATATGGCCGCGCGCAACCGCGCCATGTCGAGCGAAGTCGCCGCCGCGGCGGAGGCTGCGAGCGAAGCCGCGCGCGACGTCGAAAGCGTCGCCGATGCGGCGCGCGAAGTGCAGGGGCTCGTCGTGACCTCGAGCGGCCAGGTCGCGGCGGCGCGCGAGGCGACCGGCCGGACGGCGGCGGAACTGGCGCGCGCCGATGAAACCATGCGTTCGCTGTCGGTGACGGCGGAGCGTATCGGCGCGGTGGTCAAGCTTATTTCCGACATCGCCGGACAAACGTCCCTGCTCGCGCTCAATGCCACGATCGAGGCGGCGCGCGCGGGCGATGCCGGACGCGGCTTCGCGGTGGTCGCAAGCGAGGTGAAGCAATTGTCCGAGCGCACCGCGCAGGCGACCAAGGAGATCGGTACGCAGATCCACGACATCCAGAAGGCGGTGGACGATACCGCGCAGGCCATTGTCGCGGTCGGGCACAGCGTCGGCGCGATGGGCGATGTCAATAACAGCCTGAGCGGAATCCTGGAAAGTCAGGCCGCTCAACTCGACCGCATCGGCAACGACGCGGTGGCCGTAGCCGACAAGGTCGGTCATGCGCTGCCCGGCATCCGCGCGGTGGTCGAGGAGGTGACGGCGGCCGGCGAATCCGTGCTGCAGACGGCGGGCGATCTGCTCGACCGCTCGCAGACCCTCGTCACGTCCGTGAACCGCTATTTCACCGACCTCGATAACGGCTCGATCAAGGTCGGCATCCTGCATTCGCTGTCGGGCACACTGACCGCGAGCGAACGCCCGCTGCAGCAATTGCTGGTCATGCTGATCGAGAAGCTCAACGCTAATGGCGGGCTGCTCGGCCGCCCGGTCGAGGCCGTCATCGTCGATCCGCGCTCGGACCCCTCGGCCTATGCGCGTGAGACGACGCGGCTGCTCGACGAGCACAAGGTCGCCGCGATATTCGGCTGCTGGACGTCGGCCTCGCGCAAGGCGGTGTTGCCGGTGCTCGCCGCGCGCGACGGGCTCTTGTTCTATCCGAGCCAGTATGAAGGCGAGGAGCAATCGCCGAATGTGTTCTACATGGGCGGCACGCCGCGCCAGCAGGCCTTGCCGGCGGTGGATTATCTGCAGTCGCTCGGCCGCAAGCGGTTCTTTCTGCTCGGCAGCGATTCGGTCTATTCGCGCACCACCAACGCGATCCTGCGCAATTATCTCATTGCGCGCGGGATCGGCGCGTCGAATGTCGAGGAATGCTACACGCCGGCCGGCGACATCGACTGGGCTACGATCGTCGGGCGCATTTTTGCCTTTGGCGGCCGCGGCGACGCAGCGGTCATCACGACCGTGAGCGGGGATGCGAATGTGCATTTCTTTCGCATGCTGGCGGCGGAGGGGATCGGCGCCGACACTCTGCCGGTGATGTCGCTGTCGATCGGGGAGGCAGAATTGCCGGCTTTCGCGCGCGAGCGCATCGCGGGTCATTATGTCGGGTGGAATTATCTGCAGGCTTTCGACGCCCCGGAAAACCGCGCCTTCGTCGCCGAGTGGCGGCAATTCTCGAATGCGCCCGGCGCCATCACCAACGACGCCATGGAAGCGACCTGGATCGGCTTTCATCTTTGGGCAGATGGCGTGCAGGCGGCGGGCACGACGGACGCGCGCATGGTCAACGCCGCAATTGCCGGACGCAGTCTCAAGGCGCCGAGCGGCTTCGCCGTGCGGGTCGATCCGGAAAACCGCCATTTGCACAAGCCAGCGATGATCGGCCGCATCGGCGAGAATGGCGTCATCGTTCCGGTCTGGACCACGCAAGGTCTCGAACCGCCGGAGCCCGCGAGTCCCTGGCTGAAGCACAAGCCGTCGGACAGCAAGGAAGCCGCCTAGACTGTGTTCCGATTCAACTGAATCGGAACACAGTCTAGATTCCTTTCATTTATCGCATTTTCTACGGCGAACCGGTTTCCACTTCGCCGGAAAATGCTCCAGCCAATCAATCCGAATCGATTGATTTCGCGTGGCTGCCAGATGCTCCGTTTCACCTCTCCCCATTGGGGAGAGGGAGCTCACTATGCTCGAAGCATGCACTTGAAGTGCTATCTTGAAACGATCACGCTCCAGCACACCGAAACGAAAATGGCCGGTCGATAAGACCGGCCATTTTGCTTTTGAATGCCCGATGGCGGCGGTTTAAGCCGCGCGCACGCTTTGCAGGAATTTCTCGACCTCGCCGCGCAGCATGTTGGAGCGCTGCGACAGATCGCTTCCGGCCCGCAACACGTCGTCGGCGACCTCTTCCGTCTTGGTCGCGGCTTGCGACACCTCTTCGATATTCGCCGATACATTCTGCGTGCCTTCGGCGGCGGCGCTCGCGCTGCGGGCGATATGCTGGGTCACGGCGCCCTGCTCGACGATCGCGTTCGCCACGATATTGGCGTTCTGGTCGAGCTGCGAGATCGTCTGCGAGATCGTTTTCATCGCCGCGATCGCACGCGCGCTGGTGTCGCCGATGGATGCGATCTGCTGCGTGATGTTCTCGGTCGCCTTCTCGGTCTGCGCCGCGAGGCTTTTCACTTCCTGCGCCACGACCGCGAAGCCGCGTCCCGCCTCGCCCGCGCGCGCCGCCTCTATTGTTGCGTTGAGCGCGAGCAGATTGGTTTGCGCCGCGATATCGCGAATCAGCGCGCTGACCTCGCCGATCTGATCCATGGACGCCGCGAGGCCTTCCACGGCGGCGGTGACATTCTGCGTTTCGCCCGCGGCCTGGCGCGCGACGGCGGCAGATTCGCTCATCTGCACGCCGATCTTCTCGATCGTCTGCGCCATCTGTTCGGCGGCCATCGCGACGTCGGACACATTGCGTGTCGCTTCTTCGGATGCGGCGGCGGTGGCAATGGCCTGATTTTGATTTCGCTTGGCGGTATCGGCCATGCTGCGCGCGGATGCGTCCATGGCCTGTGACGAGCGATCGAGCGCCTCCACGATTTCGGAAACCGCGCTTTCAAAATTGTTCGTCGCGCTTTGCACCTGGTCGCGCTTCGTCTCCGCGTCGCGGGCGCGTTCGGTCTCGTTTTGCCGCGCGCTGGTGACGTCGGCGGTCGCCCGGCGGAACACGCGCAGCGTGCGCGCCATGGCCGCGATCTCGTCGGCGCCGCCATCGGGAATGGCGGCGGTCAGGTCGCCGTCGGCGATCTTCTGCATCGCGCCGCTCAGGAGACCGAGGCGGCGGGCGATGTTGCGTCCGACATAAAGCCAGGCGATCAGGATGGAGGCCGCGAGCGCCGCGGCCGACAACGCGATCAGGATCCACCGGCCGGAACGGATCTGGTCGGCGGCGCGGTCGGAGACCTGCCGCGTGTTGTCGGACTGGTCCGAAACGAGCTGATCCACCGCCAGTTTCAGCACAAACGCTTCCTTCTGGGTGGCGTTGAACGCAGCCTGCGCGAGTTCGAGCGCGCTCAGTTCGCGCTCGCGGACCGCGATGATCCCGTTTTCGCCGATCAATCCTGCAAGCGGGCCGAAATATTTCTCAAGGCCTTCGCGCAATTCCGCGTCTGGAAGCGCTGCGATCTGCCCCTCGATTCGTCTTTTGGAGGTTTCGGTGAGGACGAGAAGCGCCTGCACCCGCGTCGGATCGGTGACGATGGCGCCTTCGGTCAGAAGGCCGGCCAGAAGATTCGCCTCCGATTTCATTTCCAGCAATCGGCGCAACTGATCGAGCGGCGCGCCGAGCGCAGCCTTTCCGTTACCCCCGTCGGAAATCAACGCGGAATTGGCGATGTCGGCGGCGGGCGAAATGCCGCCGATGAATTGATCGCGCGCCTGCCGGATCGACGCGGCGAGTTTCTGGCGCTGGACCACCAATCCGATGCGGTCTTCGACCAGCCGCTTGAGCGCGTCGAGGCGTTCCGCGATCGCGGCTTGCGCCGATTTGATGTCGGTGGAGGGATTGTCGATCAGCGACTGCAGTATGTCGATGCGAGCGGCGAGGCTATGAAGCTGCTGCGAAATTTCCGCCGACAGTTTCTTTTGCGTCGCCTCGTCTTCCACCGTCATCAGGCGTGGCACCGACGCCAGCAATCGGCTTGCTCCTTCGGCAAGCCGCAGCGATTCCTCCGTCGCCGGCATGCTGCGCGAGACGATGCTGGTGGTGGTGTCGCCGATGGTCGTGAAGGCGTAGAGCGCGACCAGCGAACATAGGACCGTCAGCGCCGCGACGAAACCGAAAGCGACATAGAGGCGCGCGCGGATGGTGGTCAGCAGGGAAGAAACGGCGAGAGTGCCGGTTCCGAAAAATCGGAGGACGGAGGCCATGGTCACCGCGAAGCTCATCGAAAAGAGGGACGGAAAAGCGCCGGCTACCATCGCGCGTCATGGTTAAGGAAGCGTTGACTTGTCATATGACCTGTCTAATTGGCGCCGGATCAATGCACGAAGTCTGGACGTGATTTTCGGCACGCGCTCGTGCGCTCAGGCTGGCGTGCGCGACGCCTCAAAGACTCTTGCGATATCGTCGGCGTTCGAAACCGGCAGCGAACAGGTCTGCCCGACACAGATAAACGCCGCGGCCCTCGCCGCGGCGCGGATTTTTTCGCGCGCGGGATGCGATGGCGAAAGCCGGTCCGCGGACGGTGCGCGCAGTACGATGCGGCCGACGCATGGGAGTTTCAGCGCGGCCTCCGTGAGCGCGCCGTCATCCGCGCCCGCGATCACGATCTCCGCGCCATGGATGCGCAGATCGGCCGCGTTCAATATCGAGATGCGCGCGAACAGATTTTCCGATCCTTCCGAAAGCACGCCCTCGATCAGCCGGTCGGCTTTGGCGCGGAACGTTTCGTCGCCGCTGAAGACGGCAAGGCGAACCAGATTCTGCGCGGCGATGCCGTTCGGATTCGGCGTGGCGTCATCGAGGGTCGAATCCGGACGCACCACAAGCCCTTCGGCGTCATCGGCGGTGAGACAATAGCCGCCGTTATTCTCGTTCGCGTAATGGCGGTCGAACGCCGATTGCCAGGCCAGCGCCTGGTCGAGATATCGCTTGTCGCCCGCAGCCTCATGCAGCGCGAGCGCGGCCTTGATCATGGCGGCGTAATCGGACGCGAGCCCCGGGTAGAGCAGCTTGCCCTCGCGCCAGGAATGACCGAGCCGGTCTCCCCTGGTCATGGCCTTGGCGATGAAATCGAACGCGCGCGTGGCCATGCCGATCCAGGCAGGCTCGTTCAGCATGGCCCCGGCATTGGCGAGCGCCGCGATCATCAGCCCGTTCCAGTCGGCGAGGACCTTGTCGTCGAGGCCCGGCCGGATGCGCTTTTCGCGCGCCTGCCGCAGCACGGACCGCAGCATGGAAAGGCGCGCCTCGTCTTCAGGCGTGCGCGGCAAATCCTTGAGCCGGTTGAGAATATTGTGGCCCTCGAAGTTCCCGCCCGCCGTCGCGTCGTAATGTGCAGCAAAGAATGCAGCATTGCCTTCGCCCAACAGGGCGGTAATTTCGGGCAGCGACCAGACGTAGAACTTGCCCTCCTCGCCTTCCGAATCGGCGTCGAGCGAGGAGCAGAAGGCGCCCTCCCCGGTGGTCATTTCGCGTGTCAGCCAGCCGACCGTCTCATAGGCGCGCTCGCGGAACAGCGCCTTGCCGGTGCGGACATGCGCCAGCGCCAGCAATTCGAGCAGCTGCGCATTGTCGTAAAGCATCTTTTCGAAATGCGGGACGAGCCAGCGCTCGTCGACCGAGTAGCGCGAGAAGCCGCCGCCGAGGTGATCGTAGATGCCGCCTTCACAGATTCGATCCAGCGTGTGATCGACCAGATCGAAGAAGCGCGCGTCAGCGCCGCGCAGGCCTGCGCGGAAGAGAAACTCGAACATCGCGCATTGTGGAAATTTCGGCGCGCCGCGCAGGCCGCCATTTTTCGTGTCGATCAGCCGCGCCACCTGCATCGCGAAATTGTCGAGCTGCGGACGTGCGATATCGACACGCCCTGCTGCGCGGGATTTTTCCGACAGCCGCTTCATCAGCGCGTCGCGGTTCTGCGCGATCCTGTCCGGCTCGTCGCGGAACAGCCGCGATAGCTCCTGCAGGACGTCCACAAAGGCCGGCCGGCCGTATTGCGATTGTTTCGGGAAATAAGTGCCGCCCCAGACCGGCGCGCCGTCGGGGGTGAGAAACATGGTCAGTGGCCAGCCGCCCTGTTCGCCCAGAAGATGCAAGGCGTTCATGTAGATCTGGTCGATGTCGGGCCGCTCCTCGCGGTCGACTTTGATGTTGACGAAGAGCTCGTTCATCACGCGCGCGGTCGCTTCGTCCTCGAAGCTTTCATGCGCCATGACATGGCACCAGTGGCAGGCGGCGTAGCCGACCGAGAGCAGGATCGGCTTGTTGGCGCGCTTTGCCTCAGCCAAAGCCTGCGGGCCCCAGGGCCACCATTCGACCGGATTGTTTTTGTGCTGCAGGAGGTAGGGCGAGGTTTCCTGCGCCAGCCGGTTCGAGGTCGAAGGCGGATTCGCCGTGCCGGGATGCTGGCTGGGGTCCGCGCCGGAGGGGTTATTCATGATTGATTCCATGACGGAATTGGAGACGACGGCCCGCGCCGCGCGGGCGGCAAGGCCGTTTGGCCCTCCAGCGGCGGCATCCCATTGTGACGGCCCTGGAGCGAAGGTGTGACAATTTTTGCCATCTTTTGCTGGTTCAAGGGCCATAATCTCGCTAAGAGATGCCGGCCTCTAACGAGATGTCAGTCCGACGCTCGTGTGTCGGCTAACATCGACTACTAATCTACTCGGAGACTTATTGTGGCTACAGGCACTGTGAAGTGGTTCAACGCGACCAAGGGTTACGGCTTTATCCAACCGCAAGGCGGCGGCAAGGATGTGTTCGTTCACATCTCCGCGGTCGAGCGCGCCGGATTGAGCAATCTCAACGAAGGCCAGCAGATCGAATATGAAGTCGTGGCGAACCGCGGCAAGGAATCGGCTGAAAACCTCAAGGTGAAGTAAGCGGATCTTCACATCACGGCTTTGGACCTGATCCACGGTTGCTGATGCGGACAACGAAATGTGTAAAGCCCGGCCTCAGCGCCGGGATTTTCATTTGGAGCATTTCCAGGCGAAGTGGGTACCGGTTCGCCGTCAGGAAATGCGACACCATAAGGAAATGCGACATCGCAAATTACGAATGCTTGCTTCGCGAAATCGGCATGCTCGTATTCCGCAAGCGCCGACATTTCGGCCGTTTGCGAAGCATCGCCTCCGATGCGGCGGCTAGAATGGCAGCATGACACGATGGAGGCGCACATGATGTGCAATGAATGTCGTAAGCCGTCACCATGAGCGATCAGTTTTTTCTCATCGGTCTTGTCGTCGTCGCCTATCTCTTGGCCGGCTCGGTCAAGGGCGTGATCGGCATGGGCCTGCCGACGGTCGCGATCGCGATCCTTGCGTCGGTGATGTCGCCGGCGAAAGCGGCCGCGATCCTGATCGCGCCGTCGCTGTTCACCAATGTCTGGCAGATGTTCGCGGGTCCGTATCTCGCCGCGGTCGTACGGCGTCTCGGCCCGATGCTGATCGGATTGTGGATCGGCGCCTGGGCCGGTTCGGGGATTTTGACCGGCGGAAATTCGAAACAGGCCGCACTCGGTCTCGGCCTGGTGTTGATCGCCTATGCGGCACTCGGTTTGAGCCGGATCGAATTTTCTTTGCCGCGCCGCTTTGAAATCTGGGTCGGTCCGCTGGTGGGACTGGTCACAGGTGTTGTCACGGCGGCGACCGGCATTTTCGTCATTCCCGCCCTGCCCTACATGCAGGCGATCGGGCTCGAGAAGGATGAGCTCGTGCAGGCGCTCGGCCTGCATTTCACGGTCTCGACGGTCGCGCTCGCGGGCGTTCTCTGGAGCGGCAACGCCTTCACCACGCAGATCGTCACGCTGTCCCTGATTGCCGTTGTGCCGGCTTTGATCGGCATGGTCGCCGGTCAATGGATCCGGCGATATCTGAGCATCGCGACCTTCCGCTTTTGCCTGTTCCTGCTGCTGCTCGTGTTAGGGCTGCAACTCGTGGCGCGAAATCTGGTTTGATGCTGGGCGAGGACGTGAAAGGAATATAATCCTTTCGCGTCATGAACCGGATGTCCTGACGTGACCGACCAGAAAACTATTTACGCGCTCTCCTCCGGCCGCCCGCCGGTCGCGGTCGCCGTCGTTCGCATCTCTGGTCCGCGCGCGGGCGATGCGCTCAAAGCCCTGACCGGAAAATTGCCGGAGCCGCGCCGCGCCATGTTCGCGCGTATCCGCGATCCGCAATCGAACGAGATCATCGACGAAGCGCTGGCGCTTTTTTTCCCGGCGCCCAGAAGCGAAACCGGCGAGGACGTAGCCGAGATTCAATTGCATGGCGGACGCGCGGTGATCGCCGCGTTGTTCGCAGCGCTGGCGCGCATGGAAGGGTTTCGTCTGGCCGAGCCCGGCGAATTCACGCGCCGCGCCTTCGAGAACGGCAAGCTCGATCTCACCGCGATCGAAGGTCTCGCCGATCTCATTTATGCCGACACCGACGCGCAGCGCCGCCAGGCTTTGCGTCAACTTCAGGGTCTGCTCGGCAACCGAGCGGAGGATTGGCGCAAGCGATTGATCGAGGCGCAGGCGCTGGCTGAAGCGGGGATCGATTTCTCCGACGAGGCGGACGTTGCCAGCAATGTCACCGCGCAGGCGCTCGGCGTCGCACGCGCATTGCAAAGCGAGATCGCGCAAGCGCTCTCAGACGCCGCGCGCGGCGAACGCCTGCGCGAGGGGCTCGTGGTCGCGATTGCGGGCCCGCCCAATGCCGGCAAGTCGACCTTGCTCAACCGCATCGCGCGAAGGGAGGCGTCCATCGTCTCTCCTTTCGCCGGCACCACCCGCGACGTGATCGAAGTGCATCTCGATCTCGCGGGCTATCCGGTGACATTGCTCGACACCGCCGGCATCCGCGAGACGAACGATCCGGTCGAGCGGGAAGGCGTCGCGCGCGCCCGCGCCCGCGCGCAGGCCGCCGATCTCGTTCTGTGGGTGGTGGACGCGTCGGATATCGCGATGCCGGATCCGCCGGCCGTGGCCAATATCTTCGTCGTGCGCAACAAGATCGACCTCGCGACCAAGCGCACCCTGGACGAAAAGCCGTCCGGGTCTTTCGGCGTCTCATCCACGACCGGCAAAGGCCTCGACGCGCTGCTCGACACGCTCGCGGCCTTTGTGAATGAAACGCTGGGCTCGCGCGAGCCCGCTCTGGTGACGCGCGAACGTCAGCGGATTTTGCTGCAGGAAGCGTCCGACGCGCTCACGCGCGCCATCGCAGAGGCGCAGCGGGAGGATATCTTCGCCGAGGAATTGCGGCTTGCGGCTCGCGCGCTCGGCCGCCTCACCGGCCGCGTCGATGTCGAGGACATTCTGGATGTCATCTTCCGCGACTTCTGCATTGGGAAATGAGTCCCGTTAACCATCGTTAACCTTTTGATTCGCCGCTGCTTCACGTGAAACGGAACTTTGATTCACGTGAAACAGCACTCCGTTTCACGTGAATCAGAGCTGGAGCGTTTTGACGTTTGTCGCATTTCCGGACGGCGAACCGGTGTCCACTTCGCCTGGAAATGCTCCGATGCGTGATTGTTTTGACCCCGAAGCCCGCCATCGCTACATACCCGCGCAATGGCACAGGGCAGTGACAATCAGCGTTTCGACGTCCAAGGCTTCGACGTCATTGTGATCGGCGGCGGGCATGCCGGCTGTGAAGCCGCGGCCGCCGCCGCGCGTATGGGCGCAGCGACAGCGTTGATCACGCATCGCGCCTCCACCATCGGCGCCATGTCCTGCAATCCGGCCATCGGCGGGCTCGGCAAGGGCCATCTGGTGCGCGAGATCGATGCGCTCGACGGTCTGATGGGGCGCGTGGCCGATGCCGGCGGCATCCAGTTTCGCGTGCTCAATCGCCGCAAGGGCCCGGCGGTGCGCGGCCCGCGCACGCAGGCCGACCGCAAACTCTATGCGCAAGCCATGCAGCGCGAGATCGCAGCGCAGCCGAACCTCACCGTGATCGAAGCCGAGGCCGACGATCTCATCATCGCGAATGGTCGCGTTGCCGGTGTGCGTCTCGCCGACGGCCGCGAACTCCTGGCCGGCGCGGTGGTGCTCACCACCGGCACCTTCCTGCGCGGCCTCATCCATATCGGCGAGCAACAGATCCCGGCCGGCCGCGTCGGTGAGGCGCCGGCCATGGGTCTGTCGCTCACGCTGGAGCGGCTCGGGCTTTCGCTCGGGCGGCTCAAGACCGGCACGCCGCCGCGGCTCGACGGCAAAACCATCGACTGGGCGTCGCTGGAGATGCAGGCGGCGGACAATCCGCCGGAGCCTTTCTCCGAGATGACGGACAAGATCACCAATCCGCAGATCGAATGCGGCATCACGCGCACCGTTGAGGCAACGCACACCGTCATCCGCGCCAACGTGCATCGCTCGCCGATGTATTCGGGCCAGATCGCGAGCCGCGGTCCGCGTTATTGCCCCTCGATCGAAGACAAGATCGTGCGTTTCGGCGAGCGCGACGGGCATCAGATCTTTCTTGAGCCCGAAGGCCTCGACGACGACACGGTTTATCCGAACGGAATTTCCACTTCGCTTCCCGAAGACGTGCAGCGCGCGGTGGTGGCCTCGATCCCCGGGCTCGAAAAGGCCCGCATCATCCGGCCCGGCTACGCCATCGAATACGACCATGTCGATCCGCGCGAGCTCTCGCACACGCTGGAAGTCCGCAAACAGCCGGGGCTGTTTCTCGCCGGTCAGATCAACGGCACGACCGGCTATGAAGAGGCTGCGGCACAGGGGCTTGTGGCGGGTCTCAACGCCGCGGCCCTGGCGGCCGGGAGCGAGCCGATCGTGTTCGACCGCGCGGAAGGCTATCTCGGCGTGATGATCGACGATCTTGTGACGCGCGGCGTCACCGAGCCGTACCGGATGTTCACCTCGCGCGCCGAATATCGCCTGGCGCTGCGCGCCGACAATGCCGATCAGCGGCTCACCGAAAGGGGCATCGCCATCGGCTGCGTCGGGGACGCGCGGCGCGCGCGATTTCACATGAAGCTTGCCGCGCTCGATGACGCGCGCGCCTTCGCAAAGTCAGTGTCGCTCTCGCCGTCGGAAGCGGCGAAGCATGGCTTGATGCTGAAGAAGGACGGCCATCGCCGCACGGCGTTCGAGCTTCTGTCCTATCCCGACATCTCGCTCGAACACTTGAGTCCGATCTGGCCGCAGCTTGGCGCGCTCGCAGCGCTGATTGCCGGGCAGCTCGAGACCGACGCCAAATACGACGTCTATCTCTCGCGTCAGAGCGCAGATGTCGCCGCCTATCGCCGCGATGAATCCTTCGCGCTGCCCGACGATCTCGATTACGCCTCGGTCACCGGCCTCTCCAACGAAGCGCGCTCGAAGCTCGACGCCGCGCGTCCGCGCACCATCGGTCAGGCGGGACGGCTCGACGGCATGACCCCGGCCGCGCTGACGCTGCTGGCCGCGCATCTGCGCAGGAAACGCAATATGGGCCGCCGCGCGGCACAGGCATGAGCGGCGACAAAGCGCTCGCCGCGGATCGCGAGCGGGCGCTGAAGTTGATTCGCGTTTCACGTGAAACGGAATCGCGGCTCGATCGCTTTGTCGCGCTGCTGAACGTCTGGCAGAAGACCACAAACCTCATCTCCCCGGCCACGCTTCCCGAGATCTGGACACGCCACGTCGCCGATTCCCTGCAGCTCTTTTCACTCGCGCCCGATGCAAAGCTCTGGATCGATCTCGGCTCCGGCGGCGGCTTTCCCGGCATTCCTCTCGCCTGCATGCTCGCGGACATCCCGGATGCGCGGATGCATCTGGTCGAGAGCAATCAGAAGAAGGCGGCCTTCCTGCGCGAGGCGGCGCGCACGCTCATCATTCCGGTCACATTGCATGCGCAGCGCATCGAGAACTTTACGGAGACCTTTGGCGGTCACGCGGACGCGGTTACCGCACGGGCGCTCGCGCCCCTCGTAAAACTGCTCGCCGATGCTTATCCCTTGTTGAAAGCGGGGACGAAATTTCTGTTCCCAAAGGGCCAAGATGTAGAGGCTGAATTGACCGAGGCCTCTAAATATTGGACGATTGGGTTCGAAATGGTCCCCAGCAAGACCGGCGGCGGCCAGATTCTCATCGTTCACAGCCTCGCCAGAAAATAACGGGGCCAAAGACTTTACTTGGCCAGAGAACGGAACGCGTCATGATTGAAAGCGATGCTTCGATCGTCCCGACACAGGATGGCTCGGCCATGTCCGACCTCAAGATCGACCCCAAAACCGGCAAGGTGAAAGCGGCGCGCGTGCTCGCGCTCGCCAA
>CAMDXM010000060.1 GCA_945878025.1 Pseudorhodoplanes sinuspersici
CGCGGTCGACCTCCCCCTTTCAGGGGGAGGTGAAAACAATGACAGCGTTTCAAAACCTATGAATCTTCCCGACAGCGCCAACAAAGTTCAGACCGTTGCCCACCAACTCGGCCTCGACGTCACCGTGCGCGAAATGCCGGCGTCCACCCGCACGGCGGAGGAAGCCGCCGCGGCTTGCGGCGTCACGGTCGGGCAGATCGTGAAATCGCTGGTGTTTCTCGGCGCGCAGACGGGCAAGCCTTATCTGCTGCTCGTCTCCGGGACAAACCGCGTCAACGAAAGCGGGGTCGCCGCGCATCTCGGCGAAAGCGTCAAGCGGCCGGACGGCCGCGCCGTGCGCAATCTCACCGGCTTTGCCATCGGCGGCATTCCGCCGTTCGGGCATGACCTGCCGCTCGCGACGTACATGGACGAGGATCTTCTTCAATACGATGTGGTCTGGGCCGCCGCCGGCACGCCGCGCGCGGTGTTCTCCGCCGATCCGAAGCAATTGCGCGATGCGGTGAAGGCGACGGTGATCAGCGTCGTCTAGACGCAGCGCCCGCCATCGACCTCGACGATATTGCCGGTGACGAATTTCGCGTCGGCCGAGGCAAGAAACAACGCCATGTCGGCAATGTCCTGCGGCAAGGCGAGCCGCCCCAGTGGAACCGTGGCAATGAATTTCTCGCGCTGGCCTTCGGCGTTGCCGAGGAACGTCGCCAGCAGCGGCGTATCCGTCGCGACCGGCGCGATGGCGCAAACCCGAATTTTGTCGGGCGCAAGCTCCACCGCGAGCGTCTTGGTCAGGTTATGCACCGCGCCTTTGGTCGCGTTATAGGCCGAGAGGCCGGGACGCGGGCGGAGCCCCGCGGTCGAGCCGATATTCACAATCACCCCGCCGCCATTCCTGCGCATCGCCGGCACCACGGCTTGCGTGAACATGAACAAGCCCTTCACGTTGATCGCGAACACGCGGTCGAATTCCGCTTCGCTGATCTCCAGCACGGGCTTGTTGACATGGCTGACGCCCGCGTTGTTGACCAGGATGTCGAGCGAGCCGAAGGCTTTCAGCGTGGCCGCGATCGCCGCATCGATATCGGAGCGTTTGGCGACATCGCAGCGGACAAAGATCGCGTTCTCGCCGATCCCCTCCGCCACCGCGCGGCCGGCTTTTTCCTCGACTTCGAGCACGGCGACCCTGGCGCCCTCGCGCGCGTAGGTTTCCGCGATCGAGCGCCCCATACCCGATCCCGCGCCGGTGACGATGGCAACCTTGTCCGCAAGCCGCATATTTTTTCCTCCCGAACTTTCTTTGTGCCGATGATACCGCACCTCCCCCTGCAAGGGGGAGGTCGCCCGCCGTAGCCCAAAGGGCGAAGGCGCGGCGGGTGGGGGTCAATCGCAGAAGACCCCCACCCTAACCCTCCCCCTTGCAGGGGGAGGGAACGACATTCGCTCGCACCTCAGGATGACGGGATAACGTTACATCGTCACGCGGACGATTGCGCCGCGCGCAGCCAGGCGAGGCCGTCTTCTGTTTTCCCGCGCGGAAAATATTCGGCCGCGACCCAGCCTTTATACCCGGCCGCGTCGAGCATCTTGTAGATCGCCGGATAATTCACCTCGCCCTCGTCCGGCTCGTGACGCGACGGCACGGCTGCGATCTGCACATGGCCGACCAGCGACAGATGCTTCTCGAACCGCTTCATCAGGTCGCCGCCCACGATCTGCGCATGATAGAAGTCGAACTGGATCTTGATGTTCGCCTTGCCCGCCTTGGCGATGATATCGGCGGCATGCTCGGGCCGGTTGAGGAAATAATCCGGCCGGTCGCGCGGATTGATCGGCTCGATCAGGATAACAATATTCTTTTCCGCCGCCATGTCGGCCGCGCGCATCAGGTTTGCAATGTAAGTGCGCTCGGCGGCGGGGCGCTGGTCGACCGGCACTTTGCCCGCGAGGACATGGATCGCGCTGCCGCCGATGGCCACGATGTAGTCGAGCGACTGTTTCATCAGCGCATCGAAATCGCGTTCGCGCCCCGCGATCGCGGCCAGGCCGAACAGCCTCTCGCCGCCGCGTTCGGTGTTGATGCCGAGCATCGTGAGGCTATGCCGCGCCAGTTCCGCCTTCACCGCGCTCGCCAGCGTGTCATAGGGAAACTGCCCTTCCACCGCCGTAAATCCGGCTTTCGCCGCCGCGCCGAAGCGCTCGATCAGCGGGCGGTCGGAAAACAGATAAGCGGTATTGGCGGCGAAGCGGGGCATGGCAGGGCTCTCTTATTCGCACTTGCGCGGGCGCAAACGGGCGTATTCATTAGCGCGCCAATATCGACCCGTCACCCTGAGGTGCTTTCGCGCTAGCGAAAGCCTCGAAGGGCGACGGCCCCACTCTCAACGCGTGCACGGGCCGCTCATCCTTCGAGGCTCGCTTCGCTCGCACCTCAGGATGACGGATCACATGCGCCTCGCCAACGACGCCTTCCACATTGCCGTGATCGGCGGCGACGGCATCGGCCCGGAAGTCGTAGCACCCGCGCTGGAAATGCTGCGCAAGGTGGAGACGCTGACGCCCGGTTTGAAATTCCGTTTCACGCAGGCGCCCGCCGGCGCCACCACCTACAAGGAAACCGGCACGGCGCTGCCTGAATCCACCACGCGGCTGTGCGAGGAAGCCGACGCCATTCTGCTCGGCGCCTGCGGCCTGCCCGATATCCGCTATCCCGACGGCACCGAAATCGCGCCGCAGGTCGAGCTTCGCTTTATCTTCGATCTCTATGCCGGCGTGCGGCCCTGCCGCCTTCTGCCCGGCGTGCCGAGCCCGATTGTCGGCGCGGACAAGCACGGCATCGACCTCGTCGTGATCCGTGAATCGACCGAAGGGCTGTTCGCTTCGCTCGGCAAGGGCGTGGTCACGCATGACGACGCCAAAGAGACGATGGTGATCACGCGCCATACCTCCGAGCGCCTGTTCGACTTCTCGTTTCGTCTGGCGCAGCGGCGCAAGGAGCGCGGCGGCAAGGGCGTCACGCATTGCGTGGACAAGGCCAATATCTTTCGCGCCTTCGCCTTCTTCCGGCAAATTTTCTACGAGCGCGCGAAGAATTTTCCCGGCGTGAAGGCCGATCACATCTATATCGACGCCTGCGCGGCGGCGATGGTGAAGCGGCCGTGGGATTTCGACGTGCTGGTCACCGAGAACATGTTCGGCGACATTCTCTCCGATTTGACCGCCGGCATCATCGGCGGCATGGGCATGGCGCCCTCCGCGGACATTGGCGACAAGCATGCCGTGTTCCAGCCCTGCCACGGCACAGCTCCGGACATCATGGGCCAGGGCAAGGCCAATCCGGCCGCGATGCTGTTGTCCGCAGGTTTGATGCTCGACTGGCTCGCCGACAAGCACGATCATTCGCCCGCGCGCGACGCAGCCGCGCGCATCGAGCGCGCGGTGGACAAGGCCTTCGCTGCGGGGATCAAGCCGTTCGATCTCGGCGGCAAGGACGGCACCGCGGCGGTGGCGAAAGCGGTGATGGGCGCGCTGGATTAGGAGCCACAACTCTCTTGCTAGGTCTTAGTCACCGTACTACTTTCAGGTGAATGACCCCTGAGAAGAAGCGCGTCGCTCAATGTCGACGATTGAATATCACTACCAAACAGTAGGTAGAATCCTAGCGCACCTCGTCACGCGCGGACTTTCTCGCGTGGACTTCGATGCATCAAGCGCCATGGACATAATGACAGAACGGCGAGGAGACGAAGAGAAAGTCCTAGCCGCCTTCTCAGACTGTCTTCATTGGATGATCAACGAGGGGCTCATTCGCGTCGAAAAAATTCATGAATACGACGGTGGATATGATTTCGTCGGCATTCAATTGACGGCAGCCGGTATCACGTTGATCAGACAAGATACCAAAGATCCTGAAATCGGAGGAAGCATCGAAACGCGCGTCAATGAAAGTGGCGGGGATGACCTCGGGTCATCTATCTACACGAAAATCGGAGAATTTGTTGGCGGCGCGATGGGTGGCCTTAGCAAATCGTTGGGAAGCGGATAATTCGGCTCGAGCGATTCGCGCCGGACAAATGCTCGTAGGCTGCAATTCATCAAGTTCAGGTCATGGACAAAATCTTTGTCAGACGAAACAAATAGGATTGGATCGTGTCGATCTGCTTCGTCGTTTCCACCGAATCGGATGAGGCCGCAGCTATATACGAATACTCGCACGATCGAATTTCTCTAATCAATAATAGGCACTTTAGCGCCCCGTCGTCGGACGCCGAGACCGCGCAAAGAATAGTCGAAGAACACGCACCACAATTCCTCTCAAGGAGGAAACAGATCGTCGAAATCAAACGAGAAGAGCTGCAAGTGGGAGTTTTTCATCCCAGCATTGCTCGGCCGATTTATCCGACGAAAAGACGCGGTCTGGAAAATCGTAACTCGCATGTTGAGCCGGCGGTCATTGCTACGATAAGGCGAGATATCGGTTTATTAGCCCGCAATTTGGAGCAGTGCTTTGACGTCTCGAGTCCTTATGAAGATAACTTCAATACATTCGGAGTCTCATACGAGTCCATTATTCTGTTTGCATGCATCGGCATCGAAAATCTATTTGTAAAAATTCTTCAAGATAACGGCGTGCGGCTCGACCGATACACCACAAATGACTTCATTCGACTCAATACTATGATGAGACTCGGCGAGTACGAGGCTAAGCTAGCTAGATATCCTTGGTTGACACCGTTCGCGCCATTTCGGACTTGGAATCCCGCCGAACCCACCAAATCCTTGTTGTGGTACGACGCCTACAACAAGCTAAAACATGACAAGATGAATTGTCAGAACAAAGCGACGATGCGCAACGCGATCGATGCGACACTCGCGTTCTGGATCTTGTTTCACGGGATTTATGGCAGCGCAGTTTCGAGTAATTTTTTCCAAAGAGATGATGACGACTTCCGTATGGTTCGGTTTCCGAACTGGAATTATCGCGAAAATTACTTCGAGGCGGAGGGCGGTGTTTGGTCGATGGAATTCGCCAAAATTCCATAGAATCTGGCTGCCCCACCAAGAGTGGGCTGCAACCCACAAAATCGAGTCACCTCCGAAGGTCTCCCTCGAATTGCCCACCAAAGGCATCTTTTTCCACAAATAAAATCATATAATCAGCATTTTATGACGGTGGGCTAAATCCCACTCAAATACCCACTCATATTGTGGGCTTATTTGTGGTTGACCCCGGCACTCCTCAGGCGTGGAATTCAGCCACAATGAAGAGTCGCCTTCAGGCGGCCGCGCTGAGGAAACGCGCACAAGTCGGGTCTAACCCGGTCTGCGCCACGCCACGCGCAAGTCGGGTTCACCCGATTTGCGCCAGGCCAATACGAGGGACGGCGTGCGATGAACGCGCAGGAATTGCTGCAGGAAATTTCCGATTATTGCCGCCAGTCGGGTCTCGCCGAATCCACCTTCGGCCGCCGCGCGGTCAACGACGGCAAGCTCACCAGCCGCCTGCGCAATGGCGGCCGCATCACCACCGAGACGCTCGACCGCATCCGCTCCTTCATGAGCGCGAATGCCGGCATGCCGGGCGAACGCCCGATGGTGATCCAGCGCATGACGCGCCCGGCGCCCGCCGCCGGCACGATGCCCTCGCCGCGCCCCGCGATGTCGGCTACGGCCGGCACGGACCCGGCCGGAAATTTTCGTTTCTTCGACAACAGGCAGAAATATCTCCTGTTCGTGAACACCTGCAGCGAGAAATGGGTGGTCGCCAACCGCGTCGCGCTCGAACTCGCCAATATCCACCCCAAGCCGCCCGCCGTGCGCGTGTTCGACGCCGGCATGGGCGACGGCACGGTGCTCACGCGCGTGATGCGCGCCATGCATCACAAATACGCGAACATGCCGTTCTATATTTCCGGCAAGGAGATCAGCCTCGAGGACATCCGGCTCACACTTGAGAAAATGCCGGACCGCTTTTTCGAGCATCCCTCGACCGTGCTCGTCCTCACCAACATGTATTATTCCGAAGCGCCATGGCTCACGGTGAAGTCGGCGGCGGCGGCCGGCAGCCTTGTGTGGAACGAAGTCGCGCTGACCGGAAACACCTCGCACGATTTCGAGGAGCAGATCACGGGCTTGCAGGATTTTCTGTCGGAAAACTGGAAAGCCGGCGTCAGCGCGAAAAGCGGCAATCCGGTTTACGAAAAGCCCGTGGTGCTGGTGATCTACCGGCAGGACCACAAATTCATGCTGGATCCGATCATCCCGCATCGCGGACAGGCGAACGCGGATTTCGATCTCGTGATCGCCTCGCAGCCCTATCGCGCCCGCGCCTCGGCGGAATTCAAGGCCTCTAAAGTGATCGCGCCGCTCGCGCGCGCGCTCGGCCCCGGCGGACGGCTGATCGCGATCCATTCGCACGGGGACGATCCCGGCATGGACATCATCAACCGGATCTGGCCGGACGATCATCCCTTCACCACCGACCGCCACGCGATCCTGCGCGAGGTGAAGAAGGTGCTGGGCGCTTCGGCGCGCGATCTCAATTTCAACACCTATGCCGACAACCGCTCGATCTTCCAGTACCAGATGCACACCTTGCCGAACGAGCTCGCCGGCACCATCGGCACGTCCACGGCGCTGGCGGCCTGGAACGCCGCGATCTATGTGGCGCAGGTCGAGGACGAGCGGCTCAACGAGACGGTGAAGGATAGTCGTTACATCGACGCCACGCGCGACGTGCTGCGCGAGCATAACGGCTTGTGGTTCAACGACGAATCCTACGTCATTTCAAGGCGGAGGGATTGAGGATGGTCCTCTTGCAGCTCACTCCACTCCATCTCCGTCACATTGAGGTGCGAGCGAAACTCTTTTTCCGTCATCCTGAGGTGCGAGCGAAGCGAGCCTCGAAGGATGCACGGCCCGGATCTGTGCGGCTGAAGTCGGGCCGTCGCCCTTCGAGGCCCGCCTTCGGCGGGCACCTCAGGGTGACGGTGATAGATCGGAGGGCCGCATCATGACCGCAGCCGCGCTTCCCTCTCTTCAGGCCGATGACCCGCAATCCATCCGCCGCATCGGCGATTTCCTCTCCGGCTATTCGCTCGAAGCCACCCGGCCGAAGGCCGCCGACATCGAGGCGCTCAAAGCCTCCGCGCCGAAAGGCACGCGGATTTATCTGAGCGCGATCGCAGGCAAGCCGGCCGACGAAGTGGTGGCGCACGCCAAAGCCGTGCGCACCGCCGGTTTCGATCCGGCGCCGCATCTCGCCGCGCGCAAGCTCGCATCGCCCGCGGCGCTTTCCAGTCTGCTCGCCAGATTGAATGGCGAAGCGGAGGTGCGCCATGTGCTGGTGATCGCGGGCGACAGCGACGACGCCGCGGGCCCGTTCGCAAGCTCCATTGAAGTGATCGGCAGCGGGCTGCTGCAGCGCCACGGCATTACCGGCATCGGCGTCGCCGGGCATCCCGACGGCCATCCGCGCATTCCGGCGGAGACGCTGCATCTCTCGCTCGCGGCCAAGATCGAGGCCGCGCAGCAAAGCGGGCTGACGCCCGAGATCGTCACGCAATTCTGTTTCGATCCGCAAACGATCATCCGCTGGATCGGCCGCGTGCGCGATTCCGGAATCGAGAATCCGGTGCGTGTCGGCATGGCCGGGCCCGCGGGCGTCTCGACCTTGCTGCGTTATGCCGCCCGCTGCGGCGTGAAGGCGTCGGCCGCCGGCGCCGCGCGCCAGGCAGGATTGGTGAAACATCTGTTCGGCGGCTCCGCGCCGGACGCGATCGTGCGCGCGCTGGCGGAAGCCGGACGCAACGGACGGCTGGGCGACATCTCGGCGCATTTTTTCTCGTTCGGCGGCGTCGACACCACCGCGCGCTGGGCGGCGGCCGCGGCGGCGGGGCGCATCGCGCTCGACAGCCAGGACGGCTTTGCGATGACGCGGTAAGGCGCGAGGCCGCGCGCTCTATCCATTCCGTCATGGCCGCACTTGTTGCGGCCATCCACGTCTTGCTTCACATCAGTTCGTCATAAAGATCGCTCCATTCGGGATTCATGGCGTTGATCAGACGCACTTTCCAAGCGCGCGGCCAATGCTTCATGGTTTTCTCGCGTTGAATGGCGCTGCGAATGTCGTCGTACTGCTCAACCCAGATGAGCCGTTTCAACCCATATCGCTTTGTAAATCCTGCGACGAGACCGGAGCGATGCTCGTAAGCACGCTTCGGCAAGTCGCTCGTGACGCCGACATAAAGAATGCCGTCACGTCTGTTCGACATTATGTAGACGAACCCCGCCATAAGCAAAGTAAGCGAGACGTGGATGGCCGGGACAAGCCCGGCCATGACGGTGTGAGAGATTGCGCACACCTCTTTCTTCCGTCATGGCCGGATTCATTCCGGCCATCCATGTCTTTCTTTTCTTTATTTTACTCCTTGACTTATTTTTAGCTATGCCATAACTTCCGAATCATCCCCAGTCGCTGAGGGACGTTCTCGAGGCGAACTGAGCGTGGATGGGGAGCGGCGCCCGCGCCCACGATTCGCAGTCGTGGTCCCGGGAGTCCTTGGAGGGCAGCCTCCGGCCTGACTATGCAGGCTAGGGTCAATGTCCTTTACACCGCCTGCTCTGGCTCCGGCTGGGCAGGAAGGAAGTGGGGCACCAGGGATTGAAGACGCCGAAGTGGAGCGCCGTAAGGCGACACCGGCCGATCGCAAGGCTGGTGCGTGCTTTCGCAAAAGCACGCGATTGATGAATACGCGCCGTTACGGCGCTCCGCTCCCTCTCTTTGGGGGCAAGACGCGCTCCGCCCTTTTGTGGAGTGAAGACGGGCTCCGCCCTTTTGTGGGGGAGCGCACATCGAGAGAGGACGACGGAAAACTCCGGCGGGAAACCGCTTCGCGAGACCGGACGGGGCTGGGCTGTTTGAAAATCTGGTTCGGCGAATGATGACACCCGATCCGTCATCCTGAGGCGCTCGCCGAAGGCGAGCCTCGAAGGACGACGGCCCGAGGCGGTGGCCGTGCATCCTTCGAGGCTCGCGTGCTTCGCACGCTCGCACCTCAGGATGACGGATCAAGCAAATGGCCGGCATTGAGCCGGGCATGACGATGGATGGAGTAGCGCGCGCCTTGCGCGGAATCGCTCTAATTCAACTCCCGCCAGATCCCGAGCGCTTCCTGCGCCGGACGGTCCGAAATCGAGAACAGCACCGCCTCGCCGCCTTTCACCGCGTGCGAATACGGCGCCCAGGTCGGCGCCACGAACACGTCGCGCGGCCCCCATTCCAGCGTCTCGTTGCCGATCTTGGTCGCGCCCTTGCCTTCCAGGCACACGAAAATCGTGCCGTCAGTCGAGCGGTAGGCCTCGCTTTTGAAATTCGCCGGCAGCAGCGACAGATTCGCGCCCATGGTCGGCAGCGACCAGCCGCCGTTGAACGGATTGGCGTAGCGCAGGCGATAACCGTGATGCTTGTCCGGCTCGCCGGTCTTTTTCATCCGGTCGAGGATCGGACGCACGCGCTCATAGGCGTAGTTGATCACCGGCGACTGGATCGACGACGTGTCCGTGCCGTCCGGCAACACGCCGGAGCCGAAGCGCCACAGCGAGTCGTTGTCGACGCGCGCGGTGTTCTGCACGGTGTCGTCGAGATGTTCCGAAAACGACGTTCCGAAGAAATTGACGGTCGGCATGTCGAGCACGTCGAGCCAGATCATCGGCACTTTGGATTCATTGCCGTGGTCGTGCGCGGTCCAGTTCGGCGTCAGCACGAAGTCGCCGTATTTCATGATGGTCTTTTCGCCGTCGACCTGCGTATAGGCCCCCTCGCCGTCGAGGATGAGCCGGATGGCCGACGCGGTGTGGCGATGCGCGCCGGCGATCTCGCCGGGCAGGATCAATTGCAGGCCGGCGAAAAGCGAATTGGTGATCTTGGACTGGCCGCGCAACGCCGGGTTTTCCAGCACCAGCACGCGGCGCTCGGCCTCCTGCGCGGTGAGCAGCCCCCCGCCTTCGATGACCAGCGACTTCACCTCGTCGAAACGCCAGATCGCGGGATCGCAGATGACCTTCGGTTCCTTGGAGACGAGGCCCTTGAGCACTTCCCAGAGCGGCGCGAGATCGCGCTGGGAAATCTTCTCGTAAAAGGCGGCGCGCTTGGGGTCCTTGCTGCCCTCGTAGATGCGGGCTTTCTTGCTGTCGCTTCGGACAGCGGTGGCGGCGGCTGCGTCCATGGGATCCTCCGGCGGATTTGGTTGCGGGTATAATAGTGTCCCTTGCAACCAAAAGACAGGGGGCAGCAAGAACACGACCCCTGTGATTTCGTCATGGCCGCACTTGTTGCGGCCATCCACGTCTTGCTTTTTAGCGGCAACCAAAGACGTGGATGGCCGGGTCAAGCCCGGCCATGACGATGGAAGGACTTGCGGGCGTTACTTCCCGCCCATCCGCGCGATGAATTTCTCGAACGCCTCGAGCTGCTGCTTGATGAAGTTGCGCGTGGTCTCGTCCTTCAATTCGCCGGTCTTCTCGTCGAATTTGGTCTGCGCCATGCCGACGAAAATTTCCGGCTTGTTGAGCGTGATCGCGTCGAGATAGACCATCATCTTGCGGAAGTCATACTGCATGCGCGCGCCGCCGACCGGGCCGCCCGAGGCCGACTGGATCGCGACCGGCTTGTTGACGAAGGGCTGATCCTTGAGGCGCGAAATCCAGTCGAACGCATTTTTCAGTCCGCCCGGAATGGTGAAGTTGTATTCCGGCGTCACCACGATGACGCCGTCGGCCGCGCGCACCGCGTCGGCGAACGCGGTCACCGGCGCCGGAATTCCCTGCGCCTGGATGTCCGCGTTGTAGAGCGGCATCTCGATCGAGGGCGATTCCGAGAGCGTCATTCCGGGCGGCGCGAGCGCGGGCAACGCCTTCACCAGCATCCGGTTGAACGAGCCTTTGCGAAGGCTGCCGCAAATCGTGATGACCTTGGACATAACAAAACTCCCGTTGGAGACAGCAACGTTTGCAATTCAGAGAAGTTCAATCTTCTGCAGCCGCCCGCTGTCGATCCCGACGTCGCGCGCGATCGAAAGAAGCGAGGCCCAGGTGTCGTCGGGCAGCGGAATGCCGTTCTTGAGCCGCTCGGCGCGGTAGCGCTCCTCCGGCTCGCCCGGCACCAGCACGTCCTCGCCCGCGGCGAGCGGCTTCGAGGCCTTGACGAAGCCGAGCATGCGCGTGACTTCGGCCGGGAAGAAATGCTCGGGGTCCACTTTCGCAGCATCGATGTAGAACGAGAACATGCCCTGCGACCATTGCTGCGAGAGCTGCGAAGCGCCGTTGCCGGTGAGCGCGCCGCCGAGCAATTCGCACATCAGCGCGAGACCCGATCCCTTGTGCTCGCCGAAGGCCCGGATCGCGCCGGCGCCTTTTTTGTATTCGCGCGGACCCTCCGGCTTGTAATCGCCGTAAAGCACATGCGGGTCGCCGCTCATCGAGCCGTCCTGCGAGACCAGCGCATTGTCCGGAATTTTCTTGCCGCCCTGGCTCGCCACCAGCACTTTTCCCTCAGCAACCAGCGAGGTCGCAAAATCGAGGATCACCGGCGTCTGGCCTTTGCGCGGGATGCCGACGCAAAACGGCGCGGTGGAGAAGGTGCGGTCGACGCCGCCGAAGGGCGCCACGAGAACGCTGCCGCGCACATTGACGAAATGGATCGAGACGAGGCCCTCGCGCGCCGCCATCTCCGCCCATTCGCCGACGCGGCCGACATGGCCGGAATTTTTCAGGCCGATGGCGGAAAGGCCCATCGCCTTGCATTTCTCGATGCCGAGCGCGACCGCCTGCGGCGCCGTGGTCTGGCCGAAGCCGTATTGCCCGTCGAGGATCGCCAGCACCGGCGTATCGACCACGCGCTTGACGATCCGGTCGGCGAAGAACACGCCGTCCTGTTTCCATTTCACATAGCGCGGCGCGCGCGCGACGCCGTGGCTGTCATGGCCCGCGAGATTGGAGCCGACCAGATATTTTCCGATGCGTCCGCTTTCCTCTTTCGAGCAGCCGGCCGCGACGAAAATATCGCAAATGAAATTCTGCAATGTATCGGCGGCAATGCGCGGCATCTCAGCGGCCCTCGTCGACGATCGGGTTACGCAGGATGCCGATGCCTTCGATCTCGATCTCGCAGACGTCGCCGTCTTTCATGAAAACCGGCGGCTTGCGCGACTGGCCGACGCCCTCGGGCGTGCCGGTCACCAGCAAATCGCCCGGCTCGAGCGTGATGCCGGTGGTGAGATCCGCGAGCGTCTCGGCGACCGGGAACATCATGTTGTCGGTGTTATCCGACTGCATGACATCGCCGTTGAGGCGCGACTGGATTTTCAGGCCCTTGCCGCCGGCGGGGAGTTCATCCGCCGTCACCATCCAGGGGCCGAAGCCGCCGGTGGCATCGAAATTCTTGCCGACGTCCCATTGCGTCGTGCGCTTCTGCCATTCGCGCACCGAGCCGTCGTTGAAACAGGACCAGCCGGCGATGCAGGAACAGGCATTCTCTTTCGTCAGCCCGCGCACGCGCTTGCCGATCACGGCGACGAGCTCGGCTTCGAAATCGAGCGTGTCGGAAATCTTCGGGCGCACGATCGGGCCTTCATGCGGCGTCAGCGACGTCAGGCCGCGCATGAAATAGGTCGGGAATTTCGGAACGTTGTCGGCGTAGCGGCCTTCCTTCACATGCCCCAGGTAATTGAGGCCGAGACAGACGATCTTGCCGGGACTGGCGACCGGCAGCGCGAAGGACAGGCCCTTCAACGGCACGCGCGCAGAGGCGGGAGCCTTTTTGGCGAGATCGCTCAGAGCTTTCAGATCGCCATTGGTCCTGCGCAAAATCGCGCCGAGATCGGCCGGAAGACCGGCGTCCACGGCTTGCAGGTCGATGACCTGGTCGCCTTCCACAATGCCGAGCCGCAAGCCCTGCGTATCTTTAAATCCAACAATTCGCATCGGTCGTTCCAACCCTTCGTTCGCATGCCCGGCTTTGCCAGCCGGGTCGTCAAAAGCCGCGGGACTATAGAGCGCAATCCGGCGAAGTGGGAACCGGTTCCGCCGCGAGATTGCGCGACTAATACAGGAATCCCCGCCAGATGCCCCGGCCACAGCTTTGCGCAGCAAGGGCTAGACAACGCGGCGCGCGCGGGCAAGGCACGTCGGCGCATGCCTGATCGCCATCGCGGATCGCGGTGGGCAACGAGGAATGGGCTAGCGCGCTCTCAGCACGTGTACGGAAAAAAGCTCGGCCGGATCGGTCCAGATGGTTTCGGGCGTCCAGCCGCAGCCCCGCGCCAGGGCCGCGAACGAGCCTGGAGTGTATTTGTAGCTGTTCTCGGTATGGATGGTCTCACCGGCCCGGAACGAGAATGTCCGGCCCGCGGCCATGACCTTCTGGCGCCTGGTGCTGGCAAGATGCATTTCGATGCGCCGGCGCTCGCGATTATAGAAGGCGTGATGCTCGAAAGCCCGCAGATCGAAATTGCCGTCGAGTTCGCGGTTGATCCGGCGAAGGAGGTTGAGATTGAACTTCGCGGTGATGCCGGCGGAATCGTTATAGGCCGCGTGCAGCACGGACGGGTCCTTCACGAGATCGACGCCCATGACGAGCACGCCGCCCGGCCCGATGGTCTGCACCGCGTTGCGCATGAACGACACCGCGTCATGCGGCTCGAAATTTCCGATGGTGGAGCCAGGAAAAAATCCGGTCTTGGGCATACGCGCGAATGCGTCCGGCAGCACAAACGGCTTGGTGAAATCGGCGACCACCGCATGGACCGCGAGACGCGGATAGGACGCGGCGATCGTGGCGGCTTCGCTCGCCAGGAATTCCCCGGAAATATCGACCGGCAGATAGGCCGCGATGGCCGGAACATTGTCGAGCAGAATACGAACCTTGGTGCAGGCCCCGCTGCCGAATTCGACGAGCGCGGCGCCCTCCGGAACGGTTCCGTTGAGCTCGCGCGCATGGCCTTCAAGGATGCCGGTCTCGGTGCGCGTCGGGTAATATTCCGGCAGATGCGTGATCTCCTCGAACAAACGCGAGCCTTCCGCATCGTAGAAATATTTCGGCGGAATGCTTTTCGGTTCGCGCGACAATCCCGCGATCACGTCGGCTTCGAATTCCGAGCGCGACGAACCGACGGCCGGCGCGGCGAACGATTTGACCGGAGCGCCCATGAACCCTCTCAATCCGGATAGCGCGCAAGGCGCAAGCCGCTGAATTGCCAGCGCGCCGGAGGATGGAAGAAATTGCGGTAGCTCGCCCGCGCATGGCCGTCCGGCGTCGCGAGCGAGGAGCCGCGCAGCACCATCTGGTTGACCATGAACTTGCCGTTATATTCGCCGAGTGCGCCGGGCGCGGCGCGATATCCGGGATAAGGCGAATAGCTCGAACGCGTCCATTGCCACGCGATCCCGAACGCGTCGTCGAGAAGTCCTGCGCGCGCCGCGACCTCCCATTCCATCTCGGTCGGCAGATGTTGCCCGCGCCAGCGCGCAAACGCATCGGCCTCGTAATAGCTCACCTGCGTGACGGGCGCTTCGGAATCGAGCTTGCGCAATCCGCCAAGCGTCATTGCCAGCCACTCGCCGTCGCGCCTCTGCCAATAGCCCGGCGCGTTCCAGCCTTCGGCCTCGCGCTGCGCAAAGCCGTCGGAGAGCCACAGATCGGCCCGCGCGTAGCCGTCATCGGCGATGAATTCCATCCACTCGCCATTGGTGACGAGGCTTCTGGAAATTTGCACGGGCTGCAGCAGCACGCGATGCACCGGCAATTCGTTGTCGAAACAAAAGCCCTCGCCGTCGAAACCGATCGGATGGATGCCGGTCGGCAATTGCGCATAGCCCTCGCCACGTTTCGTTTTTGGCATGGCCCAAGCCGGATCATAGGCAGGCAGAACCGGATTTTGCGCGAAAGCGTGCAGG
This sequence comes from Pseudorhodoplanes sinuspersici, assembly GCA_945878025.1. Taxonomy (GTDB): domain Bacteria; phylum Pseudomonadota; class Alphaproteobacteria; order Rhizobiales; family Xanthobacteraceae; genus Pseudorhodoplanes; species Pseudorhodoplanes sinuspersici_B. Next base: position 14,947 of record CAMDXM010000060.1, read on the forward strand.
ATATCGGTCAGCAGCAATTCCTGGTGCTGCTGCTCATGATGCAGGCCGATCTCGACAATGGGCGCGACGCGGCCGAGCGTTGCGTCGTCCGCGCTCTCGATCAATGCGGCGACCGCGTCATCCACATGGACGCGATAAGCCGCGACGTCGCTCGCAGCCGGCCGCGTCAGGAGCCCGCGCATCGGGCGCGCGTGGCGGGGACCCGCGGCGACATAATAGGAATTGAACAGGAAGGCGAAGCGCTCGTCGAACGGCTTATAGTCCGGCACAAAATCCTTGAGCAGGAATTGCTCGAAAAACCATGTCGTATGCGCGCGGTGCCATTTGGCCGGGCTCGCATCCGGCATCGACTGGATCACCTGATCCTCGGCCGATAGCGGCGCGGCGCGCCGCTCGGTTTCCGCCCGCACGGCGAGAAACGCATCGCGCCAGAATTCGCGGCGATTGCGGACGCTCAATCCCGGCTGCAATTTAAGTCGATCCGATGAGGCCGCCAGGTGCATGCAGTAAAACCCTTCGCTCACCAAACAATCCGCCGCGACGCGGAACGGTTCCATACGCCTTTCGCGGGAATGACTGACCGGCGGCCTTGCGTCAATTGACGCTGTCGTGATGCCTATGTGGTAACGCGCCGCGCATCGCGGAAGGGCCGCGGAAGCGGCGGCGAGGCCCTTGATTTACGGATGCTTTTTCCGTTCGGAGCCGTTAAGCTTGTCCCATTGCAGGGGGGATCATGGCCACGCAATTCTTTCGGATCGGATCTTTGGTTCTGGCGGCGCCCGCGATGCTTGCGGCGTGCGCAGCTGTCGCGGCCGAGTTCGAACCGCCGCGAAGTTTCCAGGCCAACCAGATTCCCGGCATCAGCGCGGGCGGCCAGAATTACACCATCAAGAACCCCGTCACGAGCGACGGGTTCATGCGCATCTATGTCTTCACCACGCAATGGGGAGAATTCTCCGCCATCGGCGACGGATTGATGCGCACGCGGCAATTCGAACTCGCGGCTTTGGCCCAACTTCAGAAGGTCACCGAATCCGACTCGTTCAATAGAGCGCTCGCTGAAGCGGGCTTGAGCCCGATCAAGTTCGCCGGCGAATTGATCGTCAACCCGCTCGGTACGCTCGGCAACACCATGTCCGGCATCGGTTCGCTGTTCGGGCAGATCGGCTCCGGCGCGCACAATGCCGGCAAGGTCGACAGCGATCCGATGGCCGATCTCACCGGCGCGAGCCGCAAGAAGCGCGAACTCGCGATCAAGCTCGGCGTCGATCCCTATACCGATTTCCCGCCGCTGCAACAGCAACTGACAAAACTCTCGGCGGCGGCCGCCACAGGCGGCCTCCTGGTCAGCGGCGCGCTGATGGCGATCCCCGGCGTCGGCGGCATCATCGTGTCCAACACTGCGACCAGCGCCAATCTCGGC